>JAQWTK010000057.1 GCA_029242705.1 Gammaproteobacteria bacterium
TTCATTTTCTTCAAAACTAATATCGACTCCAAACGTAAAGTTATTTCCTAGAGTGGCGCCAAAGATAAGCGGTATGCAGGCCGCAGCTGCGGGACGCCATAGATTTTTAAAGTTATTTCCTGCCGGGAATAACCAATTCAGAAATTTTTCAAAAAAGCTATCAGTTCGTGGTGGTAGATCTTGTTTGAGAATATGCTGCTCAAGCTCCGCGAAATCGGGAACATAAACTTGGTTTAAAGATTTTTCCAAGTTATAGAATTCTTGCTTCAGAATTTTTGCCTTCTGCTCATTTTTTAATAGTTCTTCGATTTGTATTTTTTTATTCGCAGGCCATCCTTCGGGGCTGGCACCGTAATTTTCAAAAATCCTTGTTAGTTCTTCAATTTTCATCATATTAGTTTGAGTGTTATATGTTATAAATTCCTAGTTTATATTCCTGCCTCATTGCTACTAATTTTTGTACAATTTGAAAGTGCTTTCCGTAATGAGCGTTTTGCTCTAGATATTGCTGATTCAAGAGCTTTAACAGAGATATTCATAATACTTGCGGCTTCTTTGTTTGAAAATCCGGAGTAGTGACAAAGTGTTAATGCGCTGCGCTGAATTTCTGGGAGTCCCCGCAGAGCAGTTGCTAACTCTTGTAATTTTTCATTTAATTCATTTTTATTTCCGTCTTTTTCGCACCAAGTTTCTTGATAACCTTGTTCTTCGTCCGTATGTTTTAAAGGTTGGTTTCTTTTATGTTTTCTCAGGTGGTCAATACATAAGTTATGTGCGATACGGTGAAGCCAAGTTGTGAGCTTTGCTTTTTTTGGGTCCCATTTTTCGGCATTGACCCATAGTTTTAAAAAAGTTTCTTGAGTAATATCGTTAGTATCATTTTGATTGCCGATCATTCTGTAAGCGTAGCAACTTATCGAAGCAAGGTATTTTTTCACCAGCTCTTGATAGGCATAATGTTCTCCACTACGAACTGCTCTCATCAATTCCTCATCCGTCATCGCTTTACCGTTAATTTATTAAGTCCTTTATTTCTCCTTTGAATATGCGTTAGGCCTACTTTCCCATTGTATATTTGACCCGCGTTTCGATCGCTGTCGCGGCTGGCCTTTATATTGATAATTATTGTGATTTGGGCGCAAAGATCCTTTTGGTCGAGTATGGCCCTTATCCAGCTCTTCTTTCGAAAGGAAACCACCGCTATTGAGATCCAGCGAGTCGAATTTAGCTATGCCTTGCTCGGAGAGACCGTTCTTTTTATTTTCTTGGACCTCTGTAAGGCTAAGAAGGCCGTCGCCATTTGTATCTGGATTTTTGGGTTTCACTTTCCCTGAGGGTTTTTGCTTAGGTTTTGATCCAGCGCCGCCGTTATCTAACTCTTCTTTAGAGAGGAACCTGTCGCTATTGAGATCCAGCGAGTTGAATTTGGCTATGCCTTGCTCGGATAGTCCGCTCTTATGATTTTCTTGGAATTCCGCAAAGCTTATAACGCCGTCACCATTTGTATCCGGGCTTTTAGGCCTCATTTTACTTCGGGTCTTGTGCTTGGGCCGCAATTCTTCTTTCGAGAGAACTCCGTCGTTATCCGAATCCATTTTATCGAATTTTGCATCTTGGAATTCGGCTAAAGTCACAAAGCTATCAAAGTCTGTGTCTATTTTCTTGAAGAGCTCGAAGATCTTAGTATCTTCCTGATCTAGTGACTTGCCTGATCTTCCAGCTCCAGGCTTTGATTTAAGAACCTCTTCTAGAGTCAAAAAGCCGTCCTTATCTATATCTAGTCCAGATAGGCCGTTTTTATCACTTTCTTGGAATTCTAAAAAGCTAACAACTCCATCACCATTTATATCCAAAGTTTCGGCACTAAATTTCCCTTTTATATCTCGATTGGCCCCAGAGGCCGCATTACTAAGGCTTGTGATTGCTATGATGGTGATTAATTGTGTTTTTTTCACGTCGTGTTTCTCCTGTAAAAAACCAAGGTTATTTACTTATACGCGCAATCCAATAATACCCTTCTCTACTGAGCTGGTCGATCTAAGTTGTTCCGTGTAAGCTTAGATGTCGATTGCTAATTCTTTTCCTCTCATCATATAGGGAAACAAACGTATGGCACTGTTTACAGAAACTTTCAAAAAATTCTTTGCGTTAACTTGTTTTATAAGCGTTTCATTCATAAGTAGCCTAAAGGCTCAGGACTATATTATGGATCCTGACTGGCCTAAACCTTTGCCAGATGGCATTGAGTGGGGTCAGGTGCCTAATGTAACGATTGATGCTGAAGGATATATTTATGCGTTCCATCGTTCGGAACCACCAGTCTTAAAGTTTGACGCGGAAGGAAATTTGGTTGATTCGTTTGGAGGCCCGCAGTGGGTTGCTACACCTCATGGCTTTCGCGCGACTCCAGATGGCCAGACTTTCTGGGCGACAGACTATAATAGAGAGAGAGGTCATACGATAACTAAAGTAGATGAGAGCGGGCGAATTATTCAACGGCTTGGTGCTCGCGGTTTTAGTGGTGTGGGACCGACTACGTTTAATGGACCTGCCGATGTTGCGCAGGCTGAGGACGGGTCGTTTTTTGTCGCTGACGGTCATTTTAATAATCGTATTGTTAAGTATGATAAAGATGGGCGTTACCTAATGGAATGGGGTAACAAAGGAGCAGGAGCAGGTGAATTTAATTTGCCACACACAATTGTTATTGACCGTCGTGGGCGGGTTCTCGTCGGCGATAGGGCTAATTTGCGTATTCAAATATTCACTCAAGATGGTGAGTACATAACCGAATGGGATCAGTTTGGTAGGCCTAGCGGCATGTTTATTGATCAAAACGATATTCTTTATGTTGCTGATTATCAAGAGCTTCGAGGTGTAACTTATGGTAGCGCCGAGGATGGTTCGGTCATGGGCTTTATTCAAGGCTCTGAGCCAGAAGGAGTGGTTGTTGATGCAGATGGTAATGTCTACACTGGAGAAGTTACGGGAGGAGAGGGAGGTGAGGGTCGAATCATCCGGAAATTCATTAAACAATAAATCCCAAGATTTGTTTTCGATTTAGTAAGACCAGATATTCTTATTCTGATAGAATCCTGCCTCTTTTTTTTTGGCACTAAGGTCTAAAAACTACCGTAGAAGATTTATGTGTTGGTATTTATCTGCATCTATTTAGGTTTGACGCGATTATGCAATCAGAGGAAGAAAAAATAGGCGACCTTGGGTTAGAAGAAAAGGAAGCTGTCGTGGTGCGTTTTGCTGGCGACTCCGGTGATGGTATGCAGTTGACAGGAAATAATTTCACACAAGCAACTGCCCTTTACGGTAATGACCTTTCTACTTTTCCCGATTTCCCAGCAGAAATACGAGCTCCTGTCGGGGCAACATTTGGTGTATCAGCCTTCCAAATTCATTTTGGAGCAGAAGATATCTCGACAGCGGGCGATGATGTTGACGTTCTTGTGGCCATGAATCCAGCGGCGTTGGTGACCAATCTTGAAAACGTTGCAGAAGGAGGATTGGTTATCGTCGATCGTGGTGCATTTACTGCTAAGAATCTGAATAAAGCCCAGTATGATTCCAATCCGCTCGAAGACGGAACTCTAGAAGGTTATAGGCTACTAAGCATTGACATACATAAACAAGTGCTCGCCGCTGTTGAGCCTTTTGGTCTTAGTCATAAGGATGGCCTGAGATGTAAAAACATGTGGACGCTTGGATTGATTATGTGGTTATTTGATCGTGATCGGTCCGTTACTACAAAAAACTTAAAAAGTAAGTTTGCTAATGACCCAACAGTTGCTGAGGCAAATATTGCTGCATTAAATGCTGGTCACGCATATGGTGAAACTGCCGAACTACCCGTTGGTATTCATGTATATAAGATTCCTAAAGCAAAAGTTATATCTGGCATCTATAGAAATATTTCTGGAATGCAAGCTTTGGCATGGGGATTCTTGGCTGGTTCTGAATTGGCTAATATTGATTTGCTGTTCGCATCCTATCCGATTACGCCTGCTTCGAGTCTTCTGCACGAGCTGGCAAATCGAAAAGAATTTCGTGTTAATACCTTTCAAGCAGAAGACGAGATCGCGGCAGTTTGTGCCGCAATTGGGGCATCGTTTGCAGGCTCACTTGGGGTTACGTCAAGTGCGGGGCCCGGTATAGCGCTAAAGGCCGAAGGCATCTCTTTAGCGGCGGCTTCTGAGTTGCCATTGGTAATCGTTAATACGCAACGAGGAGGACCGTCCACCGGCTTGCCGACCAAGACCGAACAATCGGACTTTAATATGGCATTGTTCGGTCGCCATGGCGATACTCCAATTCCGGTAGTTGCCGCAGCGACATCTGCAGATTGTTTCGACGTCGCAATCGAAGCGGTTCGATTAGCTACAAAGTACATGACCCCGGTTATGTTGCTATCGGACGGTTATTTGGCAAATTCTTCTGAGCCATGGAAAATCCCAGACTTTGATTCGTTTGCATCGTTTAAAGTCAAACATTACGATGATCCTAAAGATTTTAAACCGTCTATTAGAGATGAAGAAACAAAAGCTCGAGTATGGGCGAAACCTGGAACTCCTGGAATGGAGCATCGTATTGGTGGTATTGAACGCAGTTTCGATACGGGAGATATTTCTTATGATCCGGAAAATCATCAGAAAATGACGGATTTGAGAAAGTACAAAGTTGAGAATATTTCTTCGGATATTCCTTTGCAAGAGATCAGTTATGGCAATGACTCAGGTAAACTAGCTGTCGTAGGATGGGGTTCTACTTTCGGAGCGATCCACCAAGCTGTAAAGAGAGCGGTAAAAGAGGGTCTTCAAGTTTCACATATCCAAGTGCGATACCTGGCACCTATGCCTAGTAATTTAGGGCAATTGTTATCAAGCTTTGATGCAGTTTTGGTCCCGGAAATGAATACAGGACAATTTATTCGCATGTTGCGTTCAGAATTTTTAGTTGAAGCTGAGGGTCTTAACAAAGTGAGTGGTCAGCCTTTTAAGATAAATGAAATACTCGCTTCCATTTATAAGAAGTATAAAGGGTTAGAAGGATAACGATAATGGATCAATCCCTACCTACTCTAACGCTTAAAGATTTTGCGACAGATCAAGAGGTGCGGTGGTGCCCAGGTTGCGGTGACTTTGCGATTCTGAAAACTATTCAAAAAGTTATGCCTAACTTAAATCGGCCTAAGGAAAATCAAGTATTTGTGTCCGGTATTGGTTGTGCTTCGCGGTTTCCTTATTATATGAACACATTTGGTTTTCATACTATTCATGGGCGAGCGCCTGCGATAGCGACTGGTGTAAAGCTAGCCAATCCAGAGCTGGATGTTTGGGTTATTACCGGGGATGGAGATGGGTTTAGTATCGGTGGTAATCATATGATGCATATGATTAGAAGAAATGTTGATCTACAAATTTTGCTCTTTAATAATGAAATATATGGATTAACTAAGGGACAGTATTCTCCTACATCCCAAACAGGCACATTGTCTCCGTCATCACCTGCGGGCTCAATAGATTCACCTCTCTCCCCGTGTTTAGTTTCTCTAGGTTCGGGAGGAACATTCATTGCTAGGTCTATTGACACTGAATCGAAGCATCTTTCGCAAATTATAGAGAGAGGGAGCAAGCATTGCGGCTCTTCATTTATCGAAATATTACAAAATTGCCCCATTTATAATGATGGTATTTTTGAACAAGTGAAAAATAAAAAGCTAGCGGCAGATTTTCGTGTTGAGGTTAATCATGGCGATCCGATAATTTTCGGTAAGGATAACAAGAAAGGTATTAAACTTAATAGGGAAAGTTTGTCCCTTGAAGTCGTTCCTGTTGCTGGTAATGAGGATCAATTATTAAAGCACGATGAGCGTAACAAAGTGCAAGCCCAATTATTGGCTTCTATGAAGGGTCCAGACTTTCCGATTGCCGTTGGCGTGCTTTATAAAGAAGAAAGAAACTTATTTATTGAGGATAACCAAAAACAGCTGCGAAAGCATAGAAGTGAAAAAGGTTCGGTAAAAAAGCTGTTGGAAAGCGGAGATACTTGGCAAGTAAAATAAGTTGCGACGGCTTAAACCCTTTAGGTGTGCAATCAGTAGGTTGAATAAAACTGACATGCGTTCAGCGGATCATCGTTACTAGTATATTCAGGATGAATAACTCATTACAAATAAGCGAAAATTCTACTGAGTAACCTTCGTATACAGTAAAACCGATTTTTGTTAGGCTCGGGTGGCCGATTCGCTGGAGATAATCATGGCTAAGAAGAATTCTAATAAAAAAAATAAAATTCCTTCGCAAGATAAAAGCTTTAATAGTTCACGGAGGAATTTACTTAAGAGTGTTGGTGTTGTTGGGGCAGCAGTTGGAGCGGGAACTGCTACTAATGTAATTGCGCAAGATAGTCCTCAGGCGAGACTAGAAACTAGTCCTATAACACCAGAAGCTCTAGAGGTTCTGACAGCGCAAGAAGCGGAAACTTTGGAGTCGATTTGTAATTGCCTTATCCCTTCTGATGAGAATGGCCCCGGTGCTCAGGAAGCGAGAGCAGTCCATTATATTGACAAATCCTTAGCCAGCCATAATAAAGATGCAAGAGAGCTCTATATGGTTAGTTTGCAGGCAATTGATAGTTATGCAAGAAAAACCAGAGGCCGACCTTTCTATCAGCTTATTAGTGATTACCAAAATTCAATATTGCTTGCTGTGCAAAATAATAAAGTATCTGGCTGCTCCCCGAGTGGTAGCGGATTTTTTAATATGGTCCGCAACGATACGATAGATGGTACTTTTTGCGATCCCTACTACGGAGGTAACCAAAATTTCGTTGGTTGGGACATGCTAAAATATCCAGGTGTTCGTCTAAGTACTACAGAAGCTGAGGTTGCTCAGGGTGCCGCTTTGGCGCCAAATCATCAGTCAGCCTATAACCACGATACTTATACGAAAACGGCTGGTAACAGTGTGGCGAATCAGCGAAGAGGGGGTCACAATGCCTAAGAATCTTCCAAAAACTGATGTCGTCATTATTGGTATGGGAGCAGCGGGTGGCGTTGCTGCCTTGCCTTTAACTAACGCTGGTTTAAAAGTTATTGGGATTGAAGCCGGTGGCTGGCTAAGCCCTCGTGATTTTGCTCCAGATGAGTTGAGAAACGGCGCCCGAAACTGGCCTCAATCGTCTCAGAAAGCTGCGAATGAGGCTCCAACAGTGCGGGCTAGCTCGGATCAAAAAGCGGTGCAGGGCGGCCACCCAATGATGAATGCAGTAGGTGGCACCACTATGCATTATTGGGCCCAAAGTTGGCGTTTAAACCCTTGGGATTTTAAGATGGTCAGTGCTACTCGAAAACGTTATGGCGCAAATCGGATCCCTGCGGACTCAACGGTAGAGGATTGGCCTTTCGCTTACGAAGAAATTGAATCTTATTATGAAAAAGTAGAATTTGCTGTTGGTATTTCGGGCCAAGCTGGGAATGTGAAGGGTAAAATTAACGATAGAGGTAATGTGTTTGAAGGGGAGCGTCAAAGCGAATACCCAATGAGCCCGTTACGTTCTTCTCCATTTACTGCCCAGATGGATAAAGCTGCTCGTAGTCTCGATTGGAATCCATTCCAAGGGCCGGCCGCTATAACCAGCGAGCTTTATGATGGGCGACCGCCCTGTCAGTACCACGGGTTCTGCAATAAAGGTGGATGTCACGTGCAAGCAAAGAGCTCTACAGCGGTTACAACTATTCCGAAAGCAATTGATACTGGAAATCTTGATGTGGTCACTTATGCAAGAGTTACAAACATAGTCACGGACAATAATGGTAAGGTAACGGGGGTAGATTATCTAAGAGGTAGTGAAGAGTATTTCCAGCCGGCTGATGTGGTTTTAATGGCTAGTTATGCCTACGAAAATGTTCGCCTGCTTCAGCTTTCTAAATCACGCGCCTTTCCAAATGGTTTGTCAAATAATAGCGGACAAGTAGGGAAGCATTATTTAAGCCATCATCAAGGGTCTCCGGTCATTGCTTTGTTCCCTCACGATTTGCACAATTGGTATGGCTTGCCCGCGCAAGGAGTTGCTATAGATGATTGGGCTGATGATAATTTTGATCATGCCGCGTTGAGCTTTATTGGCGGTGCAAATCTTTGGGTCCACACTGATCGAAAGCCTATTAGTGCGGCTAAGATGAGTACCTTTGGTAGGGGTCGGAATTGGGGAACAGAGTGGAAAAAATTTATCATGGAAAATGCTGATAGAACCAACACGGCTTACATACAAAAAACCACGTTACCTTATGACGGGAATTACTTGGATTTGGATCCATCTATTAAAGATACGATGGGATTTCCGGTTACGAGAATAACTGCTAGATACCGAGAGAATGAAAAACGCATTGCTGAATTTTCTCAGACGAAGATGGAGGAGTGGTATCGTGAAGCGGGGGCAATTGACATCATCAAGACTGGCTTGGGGGACGCAATGGGAGCATCTACGCACGCCTATGGGGGCACACGCATGGGGAATAATAGCGAGACAAATGTAGTCGATCGCTGGGGATTTTCCCATGAAGCACCTAACTTGGGTATTCTTGGGGCCTCAGTTATGGGTACGAGCGGGTCGCGTAATCCAACTTTAACTGTCCAGGCTCTGTCGTGGCGAACTGCTGAGCATCTAACGGAGAATTGGCGATCCATAGTCGGATAATTTATCAATTAATTTCAAAGGTGTTTGCTCCTGCTTGACTATGAATAGTGGTAATAAGCAAATCATACCAATCCTAGATTTGTTTAGGCTTTTCGCGGCGCTTCTAGTTGTTTTAGTTCATTATGAAATTATTTTTGGTGAATTCGTCATATATGGTTCGTTAGGCACCACAGCACTTTCTTGGTTCTTTGTTCTGAGCGGGTTCATTATCACTTACAGTTATCCTCGCTTGGATACGGTTTCAGATTTTAAGCGGTTCTATATTCATCGATTTATCAGAATTTACCCGGTTTACTTTTTGGCGGTTTCAGTCTCGGCATTATTTGTCGCAATTGGGTTCAATACTTTGGGCGATCAGTTTTTCACGGAAGTAAGAAGACCTTTCGCAATATCTTATGATCTCCCTGACAACAAAGACAATTCGTTCTGGGTCTCGACCGCGCTCAGGCATCTGACTTTTACGCAGTCCGTTAGCAGCATCGAAACTTTAAAGTTAGTATTTAATGGCCCTCTCTGGTCGTTGGTTTTGGAAATTTATTTTTATTTAGCGTTTCCCTTTATTTTATTCATCATCAAACCAATAAACACTATGGGCAAGATTGTCCTTGCGTTGGTTTCGGGATATTTACTTCAGTTCATGCTGATCCAATACTTTCTGCCAGATGTTGAATCTTACGATGTGATGAATTTAAATGTTGCGGTTTACACCAATCCTGCAATTCGTGGCCTAGAATTTTTATTTGGAATGTTGCTATATAAGGCTTTTGTTTTGCTTCCGCCAATTACCTTGAGTCAGAAATTAAATTGGATGCCACTGCTGGCAAGTATTATTGTTTATGTGCTAGTGAATGTTATTGGAGAAGAATTTATTCCTTATCAATATAGTATGTTTTTCTTCGCTGTGCCTATAGTAACAGTTCTAGTTTTTACCTTAGCGAGATCTCATTGGTATCCTAGTGGTAACGCAAACAAATTTTGCTTATGGGCTGGCGGTGTTAGTTATGTGTTGTATTGCTTCCATTGGCCCTTAATGGAGATGATCCAGTTATGGAATTTGTTTCCACAAGCTTTAGATTTTCCATTTCATTTATCGCTCTTGATTATTGTGCTATTGGGGGTCTCACACGTAATTTATAAATGGATTGAAACTCCGGTCCGGAAACTCCTCTATCGAAAGTTGGCTACTCCTCGAGAATCAGTTGTTCACTGAATTTGGGTTAATGAATTTAAGTCTATTTCGATTTGAAATTGCAATTTGGCACATTTTATATACGCGTCCTTCTGAAAAAATTGAGCGGAGAGTTTTAGCCCCAAAACTAAGGGGTTTGCGGATGGGGATTAACATTATTAGTAATAATTAGAAGGATGAGCGGTTTATATATTTCTTCGGAGTAAATCAGCTTGTATGATAGACACCATGGGGTATTTATGATTATATCCTCGGTCTCGTATGTACCAATTTAGTAATACTAATTAAAGCAAAAAGGTAGAACTATGAAGATTCAATGGCTTCTTCTAGCAATCGCAGTTTTCGTGGTGGGTTGTTCCCCTGCGGATAATACGTCAAGCGAGTCTCAAGCACCTCAGTCGGCAATGGCTGCGGAGGCGCCGAGCAATGATATTCCGCGCACGCCGAGCGGTAAACCGGATTTTAATGGGATCTGGCAGGCACTAATGAACGCGAATGATAATTTGGAGCCAGCCCCACCGAAAGCTGCAAACCATCTTGTCCCCGGAGACTTTGTGCCTGTTCCTGGCCCTGAAGTAGTGGCGCTCGGTGCTGTTGGTGCTGTCCCAGCAAGCTTTGGTGTTGTTGAAGGTGGAGAGATACCCTATCTACCAGAAATGCTGGCTCGTCGCGAAGAAAACCGCGAGAACTATTTGACTATGGACCCTGAGATCAAATGCTACATGCCGGGCGTTCCTAGGGGAAATTACCAGTCACATCCTTTCCAAATTTTCCAGAGTGAAAGTGCATTTTTTATCGCTTATTCTTTCGCTGGTGCAGTTCGTAATATTTTTCTCGAAGACCCAGGCCCAGCGCCCGTCGATTCGTGGATGGGGCAATCTTTCGGCTACTGGGAGGGTGATACCTGGGTTGTAGAGGTAACAGGTCAAGATGAGCGGACCTGGTTTGATCGTGCTGGTAACTTCCATAGTTACGAGATGAAAGTCACTGAGCGCTGGAATTTGGTCTCTGAGAATGTTATCGAGTATGAAGCTACGATAGAGGACCCTCAAACTTTTTCTCGTCCCTGGACCATTAAACTGCCACTTTATCGACGCCTTGAAGAGGGTTACGAATTGCCACAATTTAAGTGCGTAGAATTCGTTGAAGAGCTCATGTACGGCAGATATCGAAAGGGCCGAGAGGGAGAACTCAATTTTCAGTTAAATAATTAACTCAAATTGTAAAAAAGGGCCCGAATAAGTAATTTTCTGCTTGGAAATTCATTGGGCCCTTGTGTAAAATGGTAGGCATTGCGCGCTTAACCGAATATTTAAGCGTTCTGATTAGGTTGAAAATTAAACCTAATGAATAACGCTCTGAATTAACCTAAAAATAGGGTGAAACTATATGAAAACTAAACTTTTGGCGTTAGCAGCTGTAACAGCGATCGGTATTGTTGCAATTAAGCCACCAGCAACTGCTCACCACGCTTTTTCTGCTGAGTTTGATGCAAATCTGCCCGTTAGACTGGGTGGACCGATAACTCGAGTAGAATGGATTAATCCGCATACTTGGATTCATTTGGATAATAACGACCCGGAAGCTACTAAAGATCCAGGCCCCTGGATGGTAGAGGGTGGTACACCCAATACACTCCTGCGCCGTGGCATAAATCGTAATTCTCTCGTGAGAGGTACTGATATCGTAGTAACTGGATATCAGAGTAAGGACCGCCTCTGCGAGCCGACTTGTCGTGCGAATGGCAGGGACATTACGTTTCCAGATGGCCGAAAATTGTTCATGGGCTCCTCTGGAACAGGTGCACCGCGAGATGGCTCAGACGCAGCTGAACAGTAGTTTTTGCCTTACATATCTAAACCCGATCGCTCGTTAGGGTGGTCGGGTTTTTTTGTACTCCCAAACTTATTGGCTCTGCCTAAAGCTTGATTACAGGGTCAATAGCCCGACTATAATCTCCACCATCTCTAAATACGGTTGAATCTAGGAAAAAACCTGCTGCATAGAGTCGGACGGTAACAGTACGACCACTTCTATTTTCCCAAAACCATCCATGAATGCCGGCGAAAGGTGCATGAAAAGAACCGGTCCTGCTAACGTCATTGCCTTGTTCGAAACTCTCGGCATATTCTTCACCGAGACCTGCTGGCTCAGCATGCATATCAAAATAAACCTCGCGGTCTGCAATCCAGGTAAAAACCATCGGTGCATCGAGATCCATTGTGTACTTATATTCTACTGATTGAAAAGGCTCCAACTCAAACTCTACATAATCTGAGCGGTGAATTTCTGGCTGTTCTTCGAAAGGGTTTTCTGTCCGTGATAAATCAGTTAATCCAGTTAAACTTCCAATACCTAAGGGGTCTACGCCAAACTCCGCAGGTAATATTGTGGTTAGCAGTACGAGTAATCCGATACCCAGAGCAACCCCCATTGCTATTAATATGTTTCTCGGAGAAGGTGCTTTGATGTCGTCTCGTTCGATAGTCATAAGTACTCCAAAAACTAAACGGATGGTAGCAGTAAATATGCGCTAATCTGGTAGCCGGCTAGGAGAAAACCACCCGTCATTAGCGCGGTATTTGTCATGAACGCATGTCTTAAATAACTTTCGTTTGTGCGCCAGACGCTGAGTAATATGAATACAGCGGAAAGAGCAAGTATTTGTCCAATCTCAACACCAACATTGAAACTAATTATATTAGTTATCAGTCCGTTGTCTGAAATGGTGAATTCTTGGAGCTTCGTCGCTAGACCAAGACCATGAAATAAACCAAATATAAAAACAGCAACCTTCATATTTGGTTCGACTCCCAATAGCCGTTTGAAACCATCCACGTTTTCAAAAGCCTTATAAACAATCGAAAATCCGATTATGGCATCAATCATATATGGGTTTACGTGTAGGTCTGCAAGTACACCGAACAACAGAGTTATGCTATGCCCAATTGCAAATAGCGTAACGTAGTGCACCACATGATTTGGTTTATAGAGGAAGAAAATTACCCCTACTAAAAACAAGAGATGATCATAACCAGTAATCATATGTTTGGCGCCGAGATAGATAAAAGGAAATATCGCCGGGCCATCGATAGACTGAACGAAATTAGCATCGGAGCCCTCTATCGTATGAGCCGCTAAGCTAAAAGCAAAGAACGTAACAAGGACTGATACGATTGTTTTTATTAAGAGCTGGTAATTTCTATACATAATTAAAATAAATCTTAGTCCGCGGTACCATCAACAAACCGGCTATTAATATCAGGATTGTATGCTTGATGGCAGGCTGTGCAAACACTATAAAGTTGTGCCCCGGCTTGAAAGAAGTCTTCTTCATTTTTTGCGGCAGCTGCTTCCATCGCTAAAATACCAGCTTCACTTAGTCCTTGCGAATAAATCATCCAAGCATCGTCATCTTCAGCTCTTCCAGGCAGCGCGAGCATATTTCCCGATTCAACGACAATGGCCGCCTGTGCCCGAACATATTCCCATCCTTCGTCAGTGGTAGGGTAGAGCTCTTCATATCCAGCGGCATCCATTACCCAGCCAGCAGAGTCCCATAAAACATCAGACGCTGGTTCTAATACAAGATTCATAACCTGCTGCACATTTAGCGCAGTGTTGTAGTTTATGTCTATCATTGCTTCTTCTTCAGGCTGCTGTTCAGAGCATCCAGAAACTCCAAGGCATAGTAATAAAAGCAATCCTGTGGGGTCGATTTTTTCTTGTTCCATTGTCTTGGCCTATAAATGAGTTAGGGTGGCGCTATGTACTATTATATTTGGCATCTTGATCCGGGTAAATACAATGAAATTAGGGCTCAGGACGACAAATTCATTGGGAGTCTGCCCTAAAATACCTTATTATTCTACTGTTGAAACGAGTTATTGAGGCGTAGCTAATTCCGTGTTATTTGGATTTCGAAAGTATCTTCTGATAGGGCTTTTTATAACTGCTAGCGGCTTGGTTTACGGTGAGGTAATAATAGAACCGACTCCCGATGAAGGTACTCAACCCCGCCTGACAATAGATAGCCAGAATAATATTCATTTGCTCTATTTTAAGAAGAGAATAAATCGACCTTCCTCCCGAGAAGGAAATCTTTATTATCGTCAATATAATGCGGAGAAAAGGCAATTTGGTGCCCCCGTTAAGGTTTCCAGCTCTGCTTTTTCTATGCAAACTTTCTCAATTGCGCGCGCTTCTATGGCTCTAACGGATGATGGGCGAGTTCATGTTATGTGGTATTACCCAAGGTCTGCAGAAATGATCTATAGCCGATCGAATGCAGGGAGAACTGCGTTTGAGGAGCAGCGTTCGATGGTTCAGCAATATCAAGATGGAATCGATGCTGGTGGGGACATTGCGGCAATTGGTTCAGAAGTTGCGCTTGTATGGGGTGCGGGTGACCTAGGAGCTGAGCATGAAAGAACAATGTTTGCTAGATTTTCTCATGATTCTGGTGAAAATTTTGGTAATGAGATAGTTATCAGTAATCCTGATTTAGGCGCTTGTGCGTGTTGTTCTTTGGCCGCCGACTATTTTAATGAAGAAGACTTGCTGGTCGCTTACCGCTCTGCAATTGATGGGGTTGGTAGGCATATGCAGTTATTAACTATCGAAAATGTCAATAAAGAGATAACTGGCGCTTATTATAGCCCATTACATAAAAATCAAAAGTGGGAAGCTTCTTATTGTCCGTTAAGTACGAACGATATATTTAAGGTTGATGGCGGTACGCAATGGTTAGTTTTCGAAACAGAAAGCCGCATAATGAAAATAGATTTGACAGCTCAGGACAAGGTCTCACTTGTTGGTGAGCCGTTTATAGAAACTCGACAAAAAAACCCAGCGTTAGCGGTTAATAAGAATGGAGAAAGGTTAGTAGTTTGGGGAGAAGCGATTAGCCATGCTCGGGGCGGCCGACTAAACATGCGGCTATTCAATTCAGAAGGCGTTAACACAGGTTATGAAATTCCAGAGGAAATCAATATACCAAATTACAGCTTCCCCGCGGCAGCGGTTTTACCTAATAACGATTTCCTAGTTTTATATTAGGGGTTAATTGCCTGGGAAAGGAGCTGAATTTATCTGTTGCCTAAGTAATTCTTTTTCTAAATCGTCTTGGCGTTGGTCAGTCTCTAATTGTAGCCGGCGATTTTGTTGCAATATTGAATTCTGTAACGAGAGCCTCTCCGCATTTTGCATTCGCCGCACCTGTAACTCTGATATTCTTCGATTTATGGGGGCAGCGGACTGGCTCGCACTGCCGGTGTCTTGAAGCAATCCAAATGTTTTGGCTACATACTGTGTGCGTTTCAGCAGCGCATCTTCTCCACATGAGAATTCGATTCCCGTCATTAGTTCTAGGATTCTTCCAATGTCATCAGTAGAAGTAGATTGATCTTCCACGAAGTCGTCACGCCAAGCCTTCAGAACCTCACACTGATTGAGGTAGTTGCTGATTAGTTCCCCATCCAGCGCTTTTATAAAATCATCGCAATACAATCGATTGTCGTCGTCTTTTTTGTCTATGCTATCGAGACAAGCACTTGCTTGTCTGTCCAGCTCCGCAAGTGCGTTGGAGGCGCGCTCAACCCTTTCCTCTAGGCTCAACCCTTGTGCTAGTAGCAGGGTAGGTAATGACAATACTCCAAAGAGAGCAATAAGTTGAATCATGATTGCCGTGTAGATTGATTTATTCATAGATTTCAAATCTTTCTTCCCAATCCTTAAATTTATTGCGGCAATACTTTTCAAGCTTTTTGTGTGTAGCAAACCAGAGTTCGCTAGCATCTTTAATCGAAATGTCATATTCACAGAAGTCATTGGCATACTCCCGGCAAACCCATGGCCTGTTTTCATAAATACTACAAATACCGTTCGGTAGCAAATGGTTGCATTTAGCATATACGTGAAGAAACCATCCGTCAGAATCCTTAAAGATACTTATGTTTTCATGAGAAACTTGCCAAATTAGGTGATCAAAATCTTCTCTGGTTTTTGGCGTCGGAATTTTTTGATTTATTGAATTACAACAGATTGATTGAACGCATTTAATACATTTATTATCGGCGTTAACTTCGTCAACATCCTTTGACTCCGCTATCTTAATCTCGGCATTCATATTCCAATCCAGTTAAAACGAGCAGGCCGTTTGGTTGTGCCTTTTAAAGGCTAATTTCATGATTATTTATTCTAACATTTGTTGTATCTTATATTTAGAATAATAATTTAAGAATTTTAGGCTTATTACAGATGAGATATATGCTGTTTTCAGGATTAAAATGATGAATAAATTAACTCAGGTAGTTAAGATAAAAACTGGTCTAATTAAAGAGTTATTATCTCTTAGGACATATATTATGCGTATTCGCTTCTCAATTTTATTTCTCATAAGCATCCTGTTTTTTAATTATTGCTCTACTGAAGAGCCGATTTCTACGTCCGGTTTTATAGCTTCCCCCGCATTACAGGGCGGAATAATAATTGAGTCCCTCTCTACTAAGCCTTGGTTAGTCACTGGAGGCGATGTCTTGGTTGAGATTACGGTAAGAGAAGGAGTTGACTCCGACTCTCTACAGGTAGATTTAAATGGAGAAGATGTTGCAGCTTTATTCGTAGGCGTGGCGCCGCAAAAAAAGCAGGCAGTATTGGAAGGTTTGCAAATAGGCGATAACCTATTGACCGTTTCGGATTCAGGAGGGCGCAAACTAGAATCTCTAACATTAACAAATTATTTGATCAGTGGGCCCATTATTTCGGGGCCTCATGAGCAGCCTTTCCACTGTCAAACTGAACAATTTCGGCTTGTAAATGGAGAGTTGTTGGGAGAGCCCCTTGATTCGAATTGCATGGTCGATACTCGTATTGATTACGTTTACTGGTCTGACATAGAGGGGGTATATAAGGCGTGGAGGTCTGATTTTGAAGTAATTCCGCCAGCAGATTTAGGCTACATCCCAAACTACAATGGAGACGTTGTCCCTTTTATTGTTCGCGTAGAAACAGGCACCGTAAATCGAGCAGTTTACGAAATTGCAATGCTGCACGAAAGTGTCGGAGAAGCTTTGAGTCCATGGAGTACTAGCCAGCACTGGAACGGCAAGCTTATTTATACTCATGGCGGCGGCTGCCGCAGCGGCTGGTATCAGCAAGGCAATAGAACTGGTGGTGTCATGCGCCGAGGATTTTTTGAGCAAGGATATGCTGTTGTGTCATCTACCTTGAATGTGTTCGGTCAAAACTGTAATGATTTGCTTGCATCTGAAACTCACATTATGGTCAAAGAACGCTTCACTGAGAGCTATGGAAAACCAGTATATACGATTGCTACTGGCGCTTCGGGAGGGTCCTATCAGTCCCATCAAACCGCCGATAATTATCCGGGAATATTTGATGGAATAATTGTCGGAGCAAGCTTTCCTGACGTGACTTCCGCTACTATTTTAACGGTGGCTGATGCCCGTTTACTAAATTATTATTTTAATGAAACTAATCCTGAAAGCTTCTCGATAGAACAGCAACGAGCCATCTCTGGGTTTGGGGTATGGGATTCAATTCCAAATCTAGCTAGAGGGGCGGCTCGCCTAGATCCAATTTATCTATTGGATTCTTTGTCAGAAGAACAAGGTGGAGAAGTTAGCATCCCTAGCTTAGAAACCGCGCAATATAACTCGTCTAATCCTAGCGGCCCGAGAGCGACGGTATATGATCATACTGTGAATGTGTACGGTAAAGTTAGTGGATCGACAGCCGCGCGGCGCCCTCTTGACAATGTAGGTGTCCAATATGGTTTACGAGCGCTTAATGAGGGGGCTATTACTCCAGAGCAATTTATAGACCTTAATCGCGGTATAGGGGGTTTCGATCGTGATATGAATCATATCCCTGAGAGACACCGTAGTGATATCCAAGCGGTTCGGCGGGCTTTCGAATCGGGACGAATTCTGAATGGTGGCGCGGGCCTTTCTAAGACCCCAATAATTGATTATCGCATGTATCTTGATCATGACGAAGGCGGGAATATTCATATGTTGATTCATCAGTTTTCCACCAGAGAGCGTTTATTATCCGCTAATGGGGGCGCAGATAATCACGTGATGCAGATAGGAGGAATTTGGAACTTTGATACGGAAGCGCAAAAATTTGGTGAGCTTTATAGAGAGATGGATCGATGGCTAACAGCCATAAATAGCGATACGCGTGATATTGATTCAACTGTAAAGGTTGTCGAAAATCGCCCAGAATCTTTAAGTGATGCCTGTTGGGATAATACCGGCGAGATCCCGGTCAAGATCATTGAGTCACAAACTTTTAACGGTAGTAATAGTTGTAATGAGTTATATCCGTCATACCTTACACCACGGCACGTTGCAGGAGCTCCGTTGGCAAATAATATTGTTCGTTGTGTGCTTCGCCAGATAAGCCCGGCTGACTATGGGGTTGGTTTTACCCCTTCTCAATATGAAGAGTTAGGCGGTATCTTCCCGGAAGGTGTTTGTGATTGGTCTCAGGGAGATGAAACCGAAGCGACTCTTCAAGGCACTTGGGTTTCGTTTGGTCCATCGCCAGTTAATAGGCTGTATAGGGATTAAAGTTATTCTCCAATTCTAAGTTTATTGTTTTAAAGAAATGGTGCTTGGCATAGAAGCGCTCCTGCTATCTTGGCTTACCAAGTAAACTTCCCTTCATACAAAGGAGTTTGTTTCGTGAAAATATTAAAAATGTCATTACAGCTAGTTGGCATACTGCTGCTGGTTCCCACAGTTGTTATGGCGACACTGCGGTTTGATAATCGAAATACAGATGGCCCATCTATTATTTTCCCCGGTGGAGAATTGGTGTAGGGAGACCTGCATACTGGGCAAGAGCCAGATTGGACCTTTACTAATGAAGTTCAGACTATCGGGCTTCAACTAGAAGATACACTTAGTTCAAGTTTAATTTGGATAGTTGAGAACGAAGGAAGAATTTATGTGGTCTCAAAATATATGAGCTCAACCTTAGGGAGAATTTGGAAACATTGGGCGGTAGCTGCAGAATCTGGGAGCGGGTTAGCGGTTATCCGCGTTGGAGATATCCGCTACGAAAGGAAATTGGTCTGGTTAGATGGGGGTGATATACCAAATGGTCTTTCCGCTAAGATGACGACAAAGTACAGCCGCGGTCAAGCCGCACCCGAGACAATCTTGGCGCATAAATTGGCCATTCAAACAGGTGACACTTGGGTGTTTGAGCTAGCTGCTAGATGATTGCTATCTAGCTCGGTGTCCTTGCTAAATTGTCCTATGTAGACTACTTTTCAGCAATTGAAAATAACAGCTTAAGTGCGCAAAAAAGAGATAACTATGAGTATTTCTAACAGCTTTCTTACGGTTTGCGTGGTTCTGGTTTGCAGTGTCAGTTTGGCTCAGGACTATCTGCCCCCTCGGACCGTGAATGGTAAGCCAGATCTGCAGGGTTACTGGACTAATGCTTCTATTTCCACCATGCAGCGGGCCAGAGGCCTTACCGATATTGGTCTGGTAATTCCGGATGATCAAGTGCAACAACTGACTGCAGGCAATCACCAGAATGTGCGGCAAGCGACGGATGATAATCAGGTGCAAGGTCAGTTGCCTGATGGGACGGATTTGGCGCGTGGACGAGGCTATAACGCGTTTTGGGTAGATCCTGGAACACAGTTCGGAAATGTGCGTGGAGAATATCGAACCTCTTGGATCACGTTTCCAGAAAATGGGAGGATACCCTACTCTGAGGAGGGAAATCAGCAGCGTCGGGCGGCTTATGAGAGGTTTTCTGGATATGGAGGGCCAGAGGGAGCTCCCTTAGCTGAGCGGTGCTTAATCGGGTTTGGCAGCACATCGGGACCGCCCATGAATAGCGTGCTTTATAACAATATGTATCAGATTGTACAAACTGAAGAATATGTAATGATTCTTATTGAAATGGTACATGACGCACGGATTATTCCAATTAATGGGGATCATCGTCCTGAAGTAATAGAGCAGTGGATGGGAGATTCCATTGGTTGGTGGGATGGAGATACGTTGGTGGTGGAAACAGTAAACCTTCATCCACAGCAAAAAGCGCGCATGATGGCTTCACTATCGGATCAAGGCAACATTATAGAGCGCTTTACCCGCTATTCGGATGAGCAAATTCTTTATGAATTTGAAGTAAGTGATCCCGTGTTTTATACAGAAAACTGGGGTGGAGAGATTTCTTTTAATACGACGGATACAAAATTATATGAATATGCCTGCCATGAAGGGAATTATGCGCTCGAAGGAACACTCGGGGGCTATCGCCGTCAAGAGATGGATGCTCTTACTGCAAGTGAAGATTGATTTTTGAAATCTATAAATAAAGTCAGGTATCCCCTATTATTTATTTTACAAAAATAATTAATAATTATGTTAGTGAAATTTCGTTATTTTTCGATGGCTAGTGAGTTAAGGAGTAAATTAGGTAATTGATTCCGAGTCGGTATGCAGAATTCGCATATTCTGTGGGATACCATTGATCGTATGTATGTTCCCAGCCGTCCCCCATGTCTGAGTTCCAGTTAACTAGAACCATAACTCGTCCATCATCATCCAAAATCGCATGGTTGCTCGCGTTATTCATTCCCGCTTGACCAAAGCCTTGTCTACCTCCGCGTCCTGGAATCATTTGTGCTCCATCAATATCGTAGAAGGTATGGAATATCTCATGCTCAGGACTTAGTTCGATTAGCTCCCGACCCGGGAAAATTCGTGAAAAATCCGCATAAAAAGCATCCCATTGCCGTGCTCCCCAAAAATCATCAATGAGAAGAAAGCCTCCCCGTAATAAATATTCTCTGAGGTTTTCGAGTTCTTGAGGGGATAATGAAAGGCCGCCATTTCTGCCCATTTCTAATGCATATAAGAAGGGGTAATCAAATATTTCTTCAGAATCAAAGCGCAACACGATCGGTTTGGTCATTACTCGAACGTTAGTAAGTCTTGCTACACCTCGCAGAAAATTCTCATCGGCTGCTGGAAAATCTGTAGCCCAGGGCCCGCCATACCAGCCTCCATCATAGTAACTGTCGTACTGCACTCGGACAAAGGCAAATTCGCCTCCAATATCATAAAGATCGGGATTACTTTCTTGCCCTAGAGCACCTTGTATCAAAGACATTAAGTATACGAGGAAGACACCGGTTAGTTTTTTCATGCTGCCTATCTTGCTGGATTCAATTTGGCTTTAATCTGAGCATAGTTTGTATCGACAAGTCGCAGAGATCAAGTTATTGTCGACTTTGTGCCCAAAAAATAGGGCTATATTTTATGAATTATAAACTCTCAGTTTTCTTTACATTATATGCCGCCGTTGCTGCTGTGCTGCCCAGTCTGGGTATTGCACAAGGCGCCATGGCGCCCAGCTCCAATTCCCGATTGGTGGATATAGAGCGCTATCGGCTTCAGTTAGAAGATTTAGCATCAGAATTTGGTCCGATGGATAATAGTTTGCTGGAGCCATTGACGAGTATGTTAAGTGCGCTATTAGAAGATGGTGAATTTCAACAAGCTGCCGAAATTCAAAATCGTCAGATGTCTATTATGCGCACTAATTTGGGGTTTGAGAATCCAGATTTGATACCTTTGTTGAGAGGTATGATTCAAGTTCAACAAGTTCTGGGTAATTGGCCGTTAATAAACGACCACCTAGAGCACATTCGGGTTTTGATAAGTTCGAACTATGGGAGTCAGTCGG
Source organism: Gammaproteobacteria bacterium (assembly GCA_029242705.1). Classification (GTDB taxonomy): domain Bacteria; phylum Pseudomonadota; class Gammaproteobacteria; order Pseudomonadales; family Pseudohongiellaceae; genus UBA9145. The sequence continues at coordinate 21,644 of JAQWTK010000057.1, forward strand.
AAGAATTATTACTTGCGATGGAAAATCACGCTCAATGGCTTCTTGCTAGATTTTACTTGGATGATGAGCGGAAACAGTCTAAAAATTTTCTGGATGCGAGAGATTTATACAGAGATATGCAACAGCTGTCCGAAGATGTATATGGTGAAGACAGTCCGAAGCTTTACCCATGGTATTACAAGCGAGCACATAATTTAGCGCTAATGTTTCAGCTTCTTAATACCAGGGACGGCTTTGCAATCGAATTTACTAGCGACGTTATAAGGGCAGATACTTCATATCGAGTGAATGATGTGGGTTTTATGACTAATCGAGGTAACGCTGGGTTCATCCTTCCTCAGCGAAATTATACTCGCGGCAAGGGTTATTTGCGCCAAGCGCGTGGGTTTATAAATGATATTCGCGAGATCGCAGAAATTGAAGGAGACGAGGAAGCTCAGGCGATGGCCCTAATATATAGAGGGGACTATAACGTTTTATTGGGTCGTAATTCGGGCCGACAGCATTACAATGAGGCGAAGGAAAAATTAGCAGGCCTTGGTATACCTTTGTCTGACATAGAAGAATTTTTTAGAACGCCCATGCCTCTTCCTGTGCCTCAATTTCACCAAAATTTTGACGAGCTATTGATGTATCAGCGTTCGATTAATTCCGCAGTACACGATATGCCAAATGATGTAATGCACCTTGGGATATTTAGCGCCTGGCACGAAAATGCGAGCGCAGTTTTGAAGCCAGTTAGTTCTGATCCGCTTCTACAGATCGGCATGCCTCAGTATTTGGTGGATTTGAGTTTTAATATTAGCTCTAGGGGTGATGTTTCTTCAGTGAAAGTAATTAATTCTGTCCCTGAGGATAGAAGGGTGGCGAGAGAAGGCTTGAGAGCTATTAGAGAGATTAAGTTCAGGCCAGCAATAGAAGGTAAACGAGCTGTTAGAGTAAGAGATGTGCAAATGCGATACCTTTTTGCACAGGAATTATAAAAAGAAATAACTAGGAGTTTTAAATGCATACTACACGCGTGTTTATATTGCTTGCTTTGTCTGCGTTTTCTCAAGCTACTATGGCCCAAGATAAGCATCAGTCAATGGAAACAAATGAAGATTTTCATCGGGCAATGGAGGAGCTTTCTAATTGGGGCAGGTGGGGCGATGACGACGAGTTAGGCCAGGCTAACTTTATAACGAAAGAAAAACGCGTGAGAGCTGCTGCACTCGTAAGAGAAGGAATTACAGTTTCTCTTGCCCATGATGTGGTACAAGAAGACGCGGTTGATACTTCGGCTTATTTAAATCGAGAAGTGGTGCGCGTCTCACCGACAGGTGCGTCCGATAAACTTGAATATACCGGGAGCTATCACGGGACCATCCATAGTCATTTAGATTCTCTTGATTGCCACATTATGTATGAAGGGAAAGGATATAATGGATTAGGCTACGAAGAAGTTGAAGCGGCTAATGGTTGTCCTCGCGGGAGTATTCATGCGCACCGTAATGGGGTGATTACCCGGGGCATTCTATTCGATGCCACATTGCTTCCTGGAAGGTCTACTTCAGAAGGTTGGCTTGAGCCTGGAACCCCAATTACATATGAAGATTTAGAAACCTTGGAAGAAATTCAAGGTATTAGAGTTGAGCCTGGAGACGTTATTCTCCTTCATACTGGGCGTTGGATTCGAAGAAATGCACTGGGTGCATGGCCTACCTCAGAGGGTGTGGCGGGCTACCATGCTGATGTAGCTTATTTTTTGAAAAATCGAGGAGTCGCGATGATAGGTCACGACATGTTTAATGACGTTTCCCCGAGTGGGGTTGGCGATATTTCACTGCCATTGCACAGTTTGGCTTTAGTATCTTTAGGAGTTTCTATATTCGATAACCTTGATTTCACTGAAGTTGCTGAAGTGGCGAAAGAACTGGGGCGATATGAATTTTTGTTTATGGCTTCACCTCTCCGGATTCAAAAGGGTATGGGTTCTCCGCTAAATCCAATAGCTATGTTTTAAGAAAATATGTTTCTCTAAAGACTTATTCAGATTCGGTTTGTGCAACTACCGTGCACATGAATTCTATGGTTTGGCTATTTTTTTATTTGGTCATTAAGGTAAGACTCTCTCAAGATGAATGATAGATATGGAATATGGCAAAATTCGGAATTTAGGCTATATCTAGGCTCTACTGCTTTCTCTGGTATAGCGTTTGCTATGCAGCAGCTTCTCCTAAGCTGGACTCTAATTGGTATTCTTGAAATACCTGCAACACAAGTGGGAATTATACAAGCCGCCGCGGGAATACCAGGGATTTTTGTTATGTTACTCGGAGGTGTGCGGGCGGATGAGACAGATCCGCGCGCGCTGTTAATACGAGTTTATTTGGTAGCGCCGTTACTTCCTATTTTTCTAATCACCTTAATAAATTTTCAGCAGTTAAATATTTTTTCAGTCCTGATTTGGGCTCTAGGTATGAGTGTCTGTGTTTCGTACTCTAGTCCAGCTCAACAGGCAATTCTAAATAAGATAGCGAGTTCATCTCTTCAAAAAGCTGTATCGGCAGCAACGGCTATTGGTTTTATCGTGCAAATTATCGGGTTAGGTTTGGCTGGTACTATCGATAAGTTCGGCTTACTACCCGCTCTTAGTTTTCAAGCGATCTGCATAGGATTGGGGGCGATCACTGTACGGCGTCTTAATCCTCAGCCACCAATTGTTAGGAATAAAGAATCTGCTTTAAAAAATTTCGCTGATGGATTCCGAGCAATTTACGAAAAACCGGACATAATGCAAACGCTACTTATTAATTTCATATCTAGTATATTTAATGCGGGGGCCTTTATGACCGTGTTTCCGTTTATCGTTAAGCAAATCTATGACGGTAATGCGTTTCTGTTGTCGTTTCTAATGATTATTTTTTATGCTGGTGCTACTGCTTCGAATTTTTTAATGATTCGCATTATGCCGCTGAAGCGACCCGGTAGGATTTTCTTAATCATGCAAGTTTCGAGAATGTTAATTTTGGGAATTATGTGGTTTCAGCCAAGCTTTTGGATTTTTGCATTTGCCTGTATAGCTTGGGGACTAAATATGGGGGTTACTATGACGCTTGCTAGAACCATTGTTCAAGAATCTGCTCCTGAGGAGTATCGGGCAAGGATAATGTCAGTGTATAGTTTGGGGTTGTTAGGAAGCGCACCCATCGGAGCTCTAATGCTAGGTAGGATCGTCGAATCTTTCGGTACGCTTAACGCACTAATTCCGGCGATATTTATTTCTATAGCTTTGTTTTTATATGGGGTACTGTTTACAGGGGTATATCGTTATAGGTCTCCTGCTAAATGAGTAACTACCTTTGCTATTTTTTGGAAAAAAATGAGAATCTGGCTGATAGTTTGCAATAAGTTACAATTTAGAGCTGGAATAATTAGCCCAACTTAGCATAAGCTGGCCTTTAAGTTTTAGGATAAGTGAGGACTAAAGATGAATACCCTTTTTCGAATACTGATTCTTAGCGCTTCGTTTGCTTTTGTAGCTTGTTCGAGCATCGCTACACTTGAGTTGGACGTATTAACGGCGGCAGAAATTAACAACTTTAGGGCTCCTGAATCAGATATTCTATCAACTGGACAACCTACGGCTGAGCAGTTTCAAGTTATGGCAGATTCGGGGGTTAAACACGTAATTAACCTTCGAACTCCAGGAGAAGATTCGGGTTTTGACGAACAGGCGACTGTAGAATCTTTAGGTATGACCTATCATAATATTCCAGTTTCTGTTGGAGATGGCGGCATTAATTTGAGCAACTCTAATTCGTTACAAGAATTGTTGGCACAGTTTGAAAATGAAGGTGTAGTTGTCCACTGTGCAACGGGAAATCGTGTAGGTGCACTAATTTCTTTGTCTGAATTTGAAGACGGACGCAGCGTAGATAATTCTATTATAGAGGGGGTCCGCTGGGGTATGACTTCTGAGCGCCTCCAACAAGTGGTGCGTGAAAGTCTTTCATCTAATTAATGTTGTGATAAAGCCGGTTAGCTAGTGCCGCTGATTTCTCTAAGTGGAAGAAGCTTTGCAGAAATGCCATTGATATTTGTAAATCAGAAATTTGCAAGAGTTATACTTATTTTATTGCCCTCGATATCTCTTTTCTCTTGTATAAGTAATGACATAAATATTTGGCCCGATTCTCTTCCTGATCGACAGCATTTTGTTTCGGCGTATCACGCCGATCTTGAAAATCAGTTGGTGCAGTCTAAAGACCAATATCTTTACTGGGTCATAAATTTTTATGGAGGTACGTTGGTTGCGCCAATTGGGTGGACAAGTATGCAAGCGATAGCGCTGGAAAGGGCTGATCCGAGTCAAAGGCTGGAGCTTGATCGGAGTCTTAATACCTTAGGAATACGCATAGCCAGCGAATGGTCGAAAGCGAATAATGGGCGTGCTATCGATAGCCGTATTATCAGTATCTGGGGTTCTATCTTGCAGCTTGCGTTTGAGCCGGAAACCCAATACCGGGCTATTCAATTAATCAGTAATGACGTGTATAGTCTGCTAGAGGGAGAATTACCATCCTCCGAAATTACTGATCTACGTTACGAACAAAAGCTGGGTTTAGAGCTTTTTTCGGGGTTTTAGCCTCGGTCTACCTATTTTTATGTGCTTTCTATCGAACCTACCCTTGACCATCTAGAAGCAGCGCATATAGTGGATCTCATTAGTTTTCAAGTATCAAATAGCTCTTCTCGTGGTCAATGATCCAAATTAGCGCAATTTGCGTAGTTGTCGTTGGATCAGAAGAATTTCAGGGAAACGAACGATTGACAGGATTTTCTAGGATTTGTGGGGCTGAGAGTGTTTTTTCCGATTACGTAAATTACCGCGTCGATCTTAAGGTATAAAAATTAGGAGTTAACCGATGAGAAAAGTCGTATTACCCATATTTATCTTAACGGGGTGTGCCTTCATCGCGAGCTATCTGGTCCGTAATCCTACGGAACTAGAAGAAGTGGCCCGCGATGTAATTCCTGTGGCGGTAAGAGTGATTGAGGTGGAGCAGGGTTCGGTGGGGCTGTCGGTTCGGTCTCAAGGAAAAGTTCAAGCAGCACAAACAGCGAACCTTTCGGCCGCGGTAGCTGGGCCGGTCGCATGGATTTCTCCTGCGATGGAGGCTGGAGGATTTGTTACCGAGGGAGATACGCTCTTAAGGCTCGATACAAGTGATTATGAAACCATGCTTGCGCGAAGCAAAGCCGCGATGCAGCAAGCGAGTGCCGAGTCAGGGCACGCTTCGCGAGAATACGATCGTATGAAAGAACTGGCTGAGGAGAGATTGGCTAGCCAATCGCAACTCCAAGATGCCCAGAGAATGGCAGAAGTTGCACTGGCTCGTTTGGCCGATGCCGAAGCGAGTTTCCTGCAGGCGGAGTTGGATCTAGACAGGGCTGAGATAAAGGCGCCATTTGACGCAGTAATAGAGACTAGGGAAGTCGAATTGGGCCAGTACGTGAACAGGGCTCAAAGCGTAGCGGTACTATACGGAGCAGATGAGGTGGAGGTGCGCGTGCCACTTGCCATGCGTCAACTTGGTTACCTAGATATTCCTCTAGGTTTGAGGGGAGAGCTTCCGATAGAAAGGGCGCCCGATGTAAGCGTTTCTGGTACTTATGGAGGTATTGAGCATCAGTGGAAAGGCAGGCTAGTCAGGATTGAGGCTTCGATTGATCCGAACAGCAATACCGTTCAGACCATTATAAGAGTTCCCCAGCCGTCAAGTACGCGAGACTGGTCAGTCGGTCAAGACGAGCGGTCGATACCGCTTCCGATTGGTTTGTATGTACAAGCAAATATAAAAGGCAAGACTGTCGATAATCTTATGTCACTTCCCAGGTCTGTGATTCGAAATAACAATCAGGTACTCGTAGTTAGCGCCGAGAACAAGATGTATTTTCGGGAAGTGGATATTTTTCGGCTCGAAGAACAGAATGTCCTGATCAGCGGTGGTCTATTGCCAGGGGAAAAAATTTGCATATCCCCAATTCAGGCCGTAGTCGACGGCATGTCTGTTCAGCCAATCCAAGAATTAATTTAAAAGATCTAATGGTTAAGTAAGGGGTTAATTTTGAGGACACCGATAGCTTGGTTCGTTAAAAATCCGGTCGCGAGTAATCTATTAATGTGGATTTTTTTGGTGGGCGGTGTTGCAGCGTATTTTAGCCTCAACCAAGAAGAGTTCCCTGACATTGAAGTTGGCCTGTTACAGGTTAGCGTTCCTTACCTGGGGGCGACACCTGAAGAGTCAGAAACCGGTGTTTGTATTCGATTAGAGGAGGCTCTAGAGGGCACTGAAAACATCGACCGTTTGGCCACGACAGCAAGAGAGGGTGGCTGTGATGCAACCGTGCAATTATCAAATGGGGCGGATCTTAATCGCCTTTTGAATGACGTCAAGGGCAAAATTGACGCGATAACGACCTTTCCGGCTGAGACTGAAAAACCAATTATACGCGCCGTAAGTCCCACCGATGGCGTTATGACTATAGCGTTGTCGTCCGAAACGAATGATTCCAATCTTAAAGTAATTGCTGAGGAAATTCGCGACGACCTTTTGGATCTTCCCGAAGTTTCCACGGTTAACCTTGAATTCATAAGACCGCTTGAAATTTCTATTGAAGTTTCTGAGTTTACACTTAGGCAGTATGGTCTGACATTGGCTCAAATTTCTCAGGCCATCTCGCGAGCTTCTTTGGATCTGCCGGGCGGAACGATTCGTACGAATTCCGGTGAGATAATGCTCAGGACGAAGGGTCAGGTATACCAGGGCTCTGAGTATGCCGATGTTGTGGTAGCTTCTTACCCTGATGGAACGCAATTACGCCTTGGTGACATTGCGACTGTAAGAGATGGTTTTGAAGAAGGATATCTAGATGCGAGATTGGATGGCGTCAACTCCGCGATTCTAGATGTGGTACGAATTGGCAACGAGGATATAGTTACCTCGGCAAATCAAGTCAAAGAATTTATGAATTCAACGGAACTCGATTTGCCCGAAGGAATGACCTTGGAGATAGTTACGGACGCTTCTGTGAGCACGCAGGCGCGGATTGCAACCGTAGCCAAAAATGCGTACACAGGACTTTTACTGGTGCTTGCAATCCTAGCCTTGTTCTTGCGCTTCAAGATCGCTATATGGGTTGCTGCGGGTATTCCAATAGCCATCTGCGGTGCATTAATTGCTTTCCCGCCCTATGACCTAACGATAAGCTCACTAACGATCATGGGCTTCATACTGGTTTTGGGTATCGTGGTTGATGATGCCATTGTAGTGGGTGAGCGCGTCCATGCTTTTGAAAGGAAAGGTTTTAGTAAGGAAGATGCTGCGATTGAAGGAACCGTTGAGGTTTCGATTCCGGTAATTTTCGGGGTACTTACTACTATTGCGGCATTCCTACCCTTACTTCTAGATGGGACTCAGTTTGCCGCCTTTTCCCAACTAATTGGAGGCACAGTCGTTTTTTGTTTGATCGCAAGTCTGATTGAGTCTCAACTTATTTTGCCTGGGCATATTGCACATCGTAAGACAGAGGGGTATTTCCTTGAAGGGACTCCTATTGTAAAAGCCTGGCAGAGTTTTCAAGGGAAAATTGCTGAAGGACTTGAGCACTTTGCTGAGCATGGGTATCGGCGATTCCTAAAGGTTGTCTTGCGATATAGATATGCGGCTTGGGCTGGAGCGACAGGTGTTGTGTTAGTAGTTGGCGCTCTTTTATTTAGTGGCAGAGTTATATTCCAATTCATGCCTTCGATAGAGGGTGATAATGTCTGGAGTACTATTAACATGCCGGCGGGCGTCCCTGCAGCTGTAACGGAGGAAGCGGTAAACATTATAGAAGAAAAGGCTTTAGAGCTCGTCGCAGAACTTAACGAAGAATTAGTCCTTCTGAAAGAGAGTGGAATGGCTCCTGAGTCTGCCGAAAGCGCTGTAGATAGTGTTTTGACCATTATAGGGTCTACTGCTCCGAAGGGCGGCCCCGGTGGGGGTGGGCGTAATGCAGGGGCTAGTAATATAGCTGAAGTAATGTTGTACCTGACGCCTTTTTATGAAAGAGGGCAGATTAGTGCCGCGGAAATCCGCGATAGGTGGCGAGAAAAAGTAGGAACAATTCCGGATGCGTTAGAGCTGACTTTCGTGTCTGATGCATTTTCGGCAGGCGACGCCATTAATTTTAGGTTAGAAGGACGTAATGAAGAAAACTTAAAGATTGCGTCGACACAGCTTCGAGAGGAGCTAATGCTTTATCCTGGTGTTTTTGATGTGTCTGACAGCTTTCGGGCTGGGAAACAGGAGGTTCAAATTCAAATCTTGGACCGAGGTAAAACGCTAGGTCTCACACTTAATGATGTGGCCACCCAGGTGCGTCAAGCATTTTACGGCGCCGAAGCCCAGCGTATCCAGCGAGGATCTGACGATATTCGTGTGATGGTTCGTTATCCAGAGCCTGAGCGACAGTCATTGGGAAATTTAGAGGAACTATTGATTCGGACTCCTAGTGGAGCCGAAGTACCTTTTTTGAGTATAGCCGATTATTCATTGGGAAATAGTTACTCAAGCATAAATCGCCAGAACGGGCGTCGAATAATAACCGTCAGAGGTGATGTTGACAGAACTATAGTAGCGCCCGACGAGATTCGAAGAGAGATATTTGCTAAGTATAGGCAGCAATGGTCAAGCGAGCTTGACGTAAACTTAGCGGTCGGGGGAGAAGCAGAGCGACAGTCTGAATCTCTCGGGGGTTTGTTGACGACCTATCCAATTGCGATGTTAATTATGTTCGCGCTATTGGCCGTGCCGTTAAAATCCTACGCGCAACCGTTGGTAATTATGAGCGTCATACCTTTTGGAGCTATAGGCGCTATTTTCGGACATTTCTTAATGGGTGTTCCTTTAGTATTCTTCTCGATCTTAGGGATCATCGCATTAAGTGGGGTTGTCGTAAATGCAAGCCTTGTTTTGGTTATAACAATAAATCGTCTGCGCGAAGAAGGGCAGGATATACTAGAGGCGGTTTCTAATGCGGGTATGGTTCGTTTTAGACCAATCATTCTTACTTCAATAACGACTTTTATAGGATTGGTTCCTTTGATGGCTACCGCGAACCCGGCCACCTTCTTTATTCTTCCCATGGCGATTTCTTTGGCATACGGTGTGTTGTTTGCCACAGTAATCACATTGTTTTTAGTGCCAAGTTTATATCTAATCCTCCATGATTTCGTGGGTGACAAAGAAACATCGAAATCAGAAAAGTTGGTATATCAGGGTTAGGTTGATCTCCTGGTTTCATAATGCGATGCCATAGTTTGGTAACTATGCTAGTTTTCCCGGATCGTCTTTTTTGAGTATGCTTTTATGAATAAGGTATTCTTCTTTTTCGTCCTTAGCCTTGTCGCTGTTATGGTAAATGCTCAGCAAAATCGAATCGATGTTATTGGATCATCAGCGCCGGAATTGGCTGCTTTTGGGCGATTTAATATTGGTGTTACAACGATAGATGTTGTTTCTTCAGATACCGTTGATGTCATCAATACTCCTCGAGGGGGAGAAACAGCTCATTATGATCGAGCGTTAACGCTTGAAATCTGGTATCCCGCAAACTTGAGAGGCCAGGAGCCTGGAACGGTTTATGAAGTCATAACGCGTAACCCTGATATAAGAGCGACGCTAACTGGCCGAGCTGTTCGGGATGCAGAACCTTTATTAAGTGAAGGTCCCTATCCGTTGATCATTGTGTCCCATGGATACCCGGGGAATCGATTTCTGCTCAGTCATACCGGAGAGAATCTTGCCAGCAAAGGTTACGTAGTAGCAGCAATTGATCATAAGGAGAGCACTTATGACGATCAACAGGCTATTACCTCAACGCTATACAATAGACCCTTAGACCAAAGGTTTGTTCTGAATTCCTTAGCCCAAATTTCTTCTCAGTCGGAAGGGCCGCTTGGCTCTATGATTGATGCTGACAATACGGGGATAATTGGATATTCAATGGGGGGATATGGT
>JAQWTK010000055.1 GCA_029242705.1 Gammaproteobacteria bacterium
GCGTATATAAATAGTTATCATATCATCGATGCGTATGATTATGTTTATCTTTCGTAAATAAAGTCTTTTAAGTATCGGTATGATTTTTAAAACTTTAGGATGAAATTAATAAGTTATAGTGAAGACTTAATAATAGATTTAACTTGGTCATTCGTACTTATATCACTAGACATAATGAGCCCTAAGAAACATTGGAACCCGTCTAAAGCTAATAGTAGGCCCCTATAACACCTGGCTATACGGCCAGAATGAGCATTAATAGGCAACTTCCGACAATCGCCGCTTGGAAATAAATAAGCATCGCATCTCTATAAATGTTAATGAGAATCATTATCATTTAAATGAATGTACTTTGCAACCTTTATATTTATAACGTGTTATTTATTGTGCTAATAACCCCAAAAGCTACTAATTTCTTTAGTAGGTCTTCTGCTTTTTCGGCCGGAAGGCCTTCTAAGAGCCCGAAATCGAAAGACTTACCCCGCAAAATGGTTTCCAGGACTTCCTCAAATTCAGAATCGAACCTCAAATCACCTCCCCCACAAGAGATAACAACTTTATCGGACTCGATTTGCATGGTCGCTTGGAATTTATCTCGTAACCGATATAGTCTACTGGCCTCGAAGGCAGCAGAGCTATGAACTAGAGCGCCCGTTAAATCGGGCTTTCTAGTTCTGTAAAACTCTTGTTTGAATAATTCGAAGACATTTTCAAAGTCCGCCTCAGAATCAAAAATTTTCATTAGCTCATCGAAATGAGCCCGAGCGACATTTGCATCAAAGTCTTTCGCGGCAAAACCTGCAGGTAACGATTCTCGAAACTTAGAATTATTGATTGCTACCTCGGATAACACTTCGAGCATTAAGTCAGCCCATTTCTTAACGAGCAAACCGACCGTGATATGTAACGAAGGTTCTTCTCCCACATTAACAGCATCATGCATGTACCCCCTGGGAATGTAGACGCAGTCTCCTGGCTTCATAGTAAAGCTTAGGTCTAAATCACCAGCCGAATGCTCCGATGCCTTAAAAGGCTCACCCCTAAACGGTTTATCAACTGCTTTTTGGTAAACCCTCCATCGTTTACTACCATGCATCTGTATTACGAACACATCATGATCGTCATAGTGCGTTTTAAAGCCCTGACTATTTTGCGGAGTAAGGTATACGTTAGTCTGGACCTTGCAGCTAAACTCATGTTCAAAAGCTCTACAAAAATTAGCCAACTCTTCCACTGCCAAGTTCAGTTGTGGAAAGATTATAGTGGCCCCATTTTGGTAGTGCCTAATTACTGCACCGCGATCTATGTTGCCGCTCTTAAAAGTAAAATGATCTCTTGAAATCGGCGGCTTGCTCCTTGCCATATCAATAGACGCTGGAGGCAATTCAGACGTAGCTAAAAGATGGTCGAGCCTCTCTAAAGAAATAAGGTCGGCGAAATTCTCGAACGAATTATGTGGAAAATAACAGGGCTTCTGTTCATAGAAATCTGAGAAGAATTTGTTCCATTCGAGAGGACTGACTAGGTAAACTAGGACCTTATAGGGGTGGTTAGTATCCGTCACCGAAATTATAACTCCAACGAATGTACGTTATGACACTTTTCGTCAAGCACTAAAATAACATAATCGCTTAAAGTTTATTCGGGTAATCTTCCCAAAGCGTATTACAAAAATCAGGCATCTAGTCTAAGCGTTAATACCCATCATCTTGAAAACGAGACCAATCGAGATTATCGGCCAGATCGATCGCTAGAATCAGAATCACTGTCTGACGCCGATCTATCACTTGCGTCCGAACCTTCTGACTGATCACTGGAGTCAGAGTCGCTGCTCGACCCACCAGAACGATCACTGGAATCAGAATCCTCTGTTGAATCAGAGTCGCTACTCGACCTACCAGAACCATCGCTGGAATCAGAGCCCTCTGTTGAGTCAGAGCCTTCCTGCTGAATAGTGTTCGCGCTTGCCGAAAATATTACGCCAAGAAATATTCCCGTTGCAGTTGCAGACAAACCTGTCACCAACCTTAGAAAGGATCTTCTCGCAATTTTCTTAACTATCTTTGTCATATGCAGACCAATTTTGCCTTCTGATTTAACAGACTCTGAGTATTAGGTTTTATCTTTTATAAACAGTGCTTTATAAAAATTAATGATAATCATTCTCATATATTCTAGATTAAAATGCAATAGCGCAAATTAACTCGGCATCAAAGTTTGTGTTATTCCCTTTTTAAGGCCCGAATTTGTTCTTTTTCAGATTTTCTTAACAAAATCTCAAGCTCGTGATAAAACTGGGCAACGGTCAAACCAAAAACATTTTCAAACGCTTTCATCCAACCTACTTCTTTAGACGATTTATAGTAATCAAAGAACACTGTTTCTTCCGAATTTCGGATAAAATACACCTGCCCTGCTGCGGCGAGCACATAAATATCGGCCTCCTTGCCGAGATCATTTGCGGATGGAGAGACATAGCCCTTAACAGTAATTAAGTCTTCAATTGAGACATCTTTCACAAGGAGCTGAGACTCAATATCGAAGATACCAATCCCAAAACTAGTTAAAGTATCTTTGCCAAGAGTGCTTTTCCCCGCAATTTCGGCGACATTCTGTGGCAACGAATACGAAGTAGAAGAAACTAAAACACTCAGGAAAACACCGGGAGAAAAAAGTTGACACTGAAAAACTCTCACAACAAGTCTCGTCACAGCCCAGCAAGGTTTTGTATTTTGAAAGCCAAGCATAGACAAACCTGAATTTAATTAAAGATATCCAAAATTCGACTATATTTAATTATAAACTGCTGGGCATTATGGCGTGGAGCGCCTAGGCCACTCTGATCTACTTCATTGTACACCAAATACAAACCTGCATTAGCAGATTGCAGCCATGAGAATCTGAGGTTTGTGGCAAGCACATCATCTCGCTCATTATACTGAACCAAGGTTTGTATAGAAATTCTTGGAGTAAAAGAATACGAAAATCTTAAACGCGCCAGGTTTACTTCAAAATCTCCTCCAGGGATCGGTAAGTCTATATCGCTGTGAATCCAGGAAAGCTCAGTACTAAATTTTTCTCCAGCTCTATAACGAAGCGTAGGCTCTAAATTCACCCGGTCCCCTCCAAAAAATCCGCCTACATTGCCTCTTAGACCGAAGCTAAGCGGAGCGCCAGGGTCTGATGAAAACCTGAAACTCACCTCTTCGTGCTCGTACTCGTCAACGGGAACTGTTACACCCTTAACGATTTCAAAAGGTTCCTTAACTCCCTCTTGGGTAAGGTTGATCGCAGTAGAAAGCTGGGTTCCTGATTCCCATTCCAAAGCGCTATCTATATGCAAGCGCCCAGATTCTTGGAAACCATCAAAGTCCCAATAGCCTCGATAATCTATATGCGGGTGAAGCTCAAGAATGCCAAAGAAGTTATCCGGCCTAATTGTGCGAGCAGCGTAACCTTCGAACTTACGGAATCCTTTGCGTTGCAGAAAACCCACCTCGGGATTAAAGTTCTCACCCACCTGTGAATACCCTCCGCGAAACTCCCACTCTGGCGAATTATACGAAGCTAATACACCTCCCGCAGTATCCCGACCAGAAAGCCCAGGCGTATCGGTTCTTGCCGCCCAACTAGTAATCAAAGTCTCATCACCAATTCCCCACCGCCCATCGACCGCAAAGGTTCGGTTATAGTCTTCATCTTTGTTGTTTAATAGAGAGCCATCGCCATCCCTTTCCACCATCATAAAGCCAATGGAAGAACGGTTAGGCAAATCTTGACTAACCCTAACCACTGAAAAATCATTTTCAGGTGCTATACCGTCAAGACCTTCCGTACGCATGCCTATAAGGCCAATATTGGTGCTGCTACCTACTTTCCCTGTTAGACGAGCACCAGCCTCAATCGGTAGCTGAGCCCCTCCTGCACCAACGCCGATGCGGCGAGTAAAAAAGAGTTCTACTTCACGAGGTATCCCTACTGCAAATTGCCCTGCGTTTTCAAGAAAGAATGGACGCTTCTCAGGAAAAAATAAACTGAAACGATCTAGGTTAACTTGTAAATCATCAGCCTCGACTTGAGCAAAATCGGTATTGTAAGTAACGTCTAGGGTAAGGGAAGGTGTTACCGAATATTTAACATCAAATCCATATTCCTCGTTGCTCTCTAGCCCGGAGACTATACTGCCCCCGCGCGATGAAGAACTCAGCGCGTAAGGTGTAAATTGGAGATTACGCTGTCTCGGAGCACGAACACCCTCTAGAAAACCGGCTTCTGAAACTCTGTACAAATTGTACTGTCTATCCAAAGGCGCCCAGTATGCTTCCTCATTGTTGCGCCTTATGTTTCGTTGAAAGTTAATTCCCCAGGTTTGAACTTCGTCACTACTATAGCGCAAGGCGGTAAATGGAATTTCCATTTCAGCGCTCCATCCAATATCGGAGATTTTTGCCGCAACCTCCCAAGTAGTGTCCCAATTAATATTTACAGCACCATTCGAACCTCTAAATCTGGGTCCTGTAGCCTCATTGATTATCTGCGCATCGTATTCCAAACCGGACGGCGTGGTTCCAAAAATGAAACCGTTTTGTCTATCAAGAAGCCCGTCAATAATTACCTGAAAGCTATCAGTTTCATCCAAAGGGGAGTCGCGACGACTATCCGCATAAATAATGCCGGCCGGGTCATCATCATATGCAACAACACCAATATAAAGTGAGTCTTCGCTATAACCTACGTATACCTCTGTTTTCTGACTAGCCGGCTGACCTTCGTCTGGCCTTACCTGAGAGAACCCGCCTGTGGGAGTGACCACATCCCAACCACCATCGTTCAGCACTTCACCGTCGATGACGGGAATGTCTTCCAATGGGAAAGCAGTAGTAGATGGCGTTACACTTTGTGTCGTGAGCTCTTGTGAACTCAGCTCCAAAGAGAAAGGCACAAAACAGATGCCTGCTAATAAGCCAGATAGCCGCTTAAAATAGTTGATCCGCATATTGATTCTATTTCCAATACCAAAAAGTCACATGTGGCGCAAAACCCATGCACAATATCAAACGCTTACCGATAATCTGAAGATTACAGATGCAATAGTTTGTAACTGCAAAAAGAAGACTTTTGCGAGCATAGCCAAAACTAGGCTTTCTCTATTTTTAGCTAGCGATTATTTGATGGCAATTCCTTGCATCTCAAACCGTGCGTCAAACAATAAAGCGCCTGAGCCAATAAACGCTCTAGCAGGAAAATTGGCACTAAAATATGTCCGATAGACGCTGTTAAACGCATCGTAATGAGAGACATCTGAGCAGTAAATCGTGATGTTCACCAAGTCATCCATCGTCATCCCAGCTTCCTCAAGCGTAGCTTTAAACTGCTCCATAAGAGATCTGGCCTCTTCCTCCGCTGTGGCGGGCACCTCTCCGTCAACCAATCCGATCATACCTGACAAATACAACGTTTCATCAACCATCACAGCGCCACTAAATGGCGCACCATCACTGTCGGCAGAGCTCGGATTTATATAAGATTTATTCTGAGCATTAGCAGTGGAAAAAAATGCTAACGCAAGAAGTGTGCAAATCGTTTTATATCGGTAAAGTACAATCATCCGGCTTCCTTATTTGAGTTAAAATTGTAGAAAGTCTTAAAGGTTAGTTAAATTCATTTTTAAAAAATTTCTACCATAAAATAATGAACGGCTAGTATATAACAATAGCCAAGCAATTAGGGCTTTAAACCATAAATATTCGCTTCAACTAAGAGTTAAAATCTATGACCGAACGCTGCTGGTGGCCTGGCAATGACCCCATTTACATTTCCTATCACGATACTGAATGGGGAGTGCCAATCAGAAAAGACCAGGTACTCTTCGAATTTATATGTCTCGAAGGTCAGCAAGCTGGGCTTAGCTGGATTACCGTCTTAAAGAAGAGAGACCACTATAGAAAATGCTTCAAGAATTTTGAGGTAGATAAAGTTGCGAGAATGAAAGATGCAACAATTGAAAAATTACTTTTAGATCGAAGCCTCATACGTAACCGTTTAAAGCTTTATTCCATTCGCAGCAATGCCAAAGCTTTTCAAAAAATACAAAAAGAATTTGGCAGTTTTGAAAAATATATTTGGCGTTTCGTCAATAACACTACCATCGACGGGAAACGGAAAGCCGCAAAAGACATCCCGACAACCACGCCCGAAAGCGATGCGATGTCTAAGGATTTAAAAAAGCGTGGTTTTAAATTCGTTGGCAGTACTATTTGTTATGCGTTTATGCAAGCCGCTGGACTAGTTAATGATCACACGAACAATTGCTTCCGGTACAAGCAACTGAAGAATAAAACCTCCTAAATTTTTACTGACTTATCCACCTGTCCAAACCAGGACTACCTTCTATTTTAGTAATATGATAAGAGAACTACCTGCCCTGCACAACTTCATTGCGAAGAATACCAACATCTTCAATCTCAACCTCATACACATCTCCCGGCACCATCGCACTAGTACTTCCCATAGTGCCCGACCAAATCATATCGCCAGGTTCTAATGTAAAATACGTAGAAATATAGCTGACCATTTTCTCCATACCAAAAATTAGGTCAGAAGAGTTCTCCCCTTGCACAATTTCACCATTGAGACGACCGGTAATTTCGACGTTCTTATAGTCCACGCCCTTAACAAGCTCAGGACCGACAGCATTAAATCCGCGAGAGCCTTTTGCTCTGACAATTTGAAAATCGCCGGCCTGCCAATCTCTTTCACTGACATCGTTACCAGCGGTCACACCAAAGATATAGTCACTAGCTTCTTCCACCGTCACATTTTCGGCACGCTTACCAATTACGATTGCCATCTCTGCTTCATAGTGCAAATTTTCCGACCCCGCTGGGCGAATGATTGGATCTTCAGGGCCGACTAGTGAATTTGCAGGGACAATAAAAAGTGCTGGGGTTTCTGCTGGGTCTCCACTGATATGACTATAAAAGTTGAGTCCCGTCATGAAAATTCTAGCAGGCTCCACCGGAGCCTCTAGCTTAACGTCCTCTCTAAGGAACTTTACCCCGGTGTGCTCCATTGTATTATAGGGAGCACCCGCTAGCTGGTAAACTTCATCGTCGTGCACCATGCCCCAAAATATCTCACCCCCATTTTGCGAGTAACGGACAAATCTCTCTAACTCTTGTGCGCTTAGCATGCCCGCACTAGACACCGATACGATAATAGTTATAAGAGCAATCAATCTATTCATGTTAACCTCCGACTAAATTTTTATTATTTTTAAGCACAGTTTCGATTCTAAAAAAGTGCGCTGAAATTAACCAAGACTTAAATTCCTCTCCTCCAATTTCGACATTAATCAAATATCCTATAGAGAGACCTTTATTCTCCCTATTAACTGGAACGAAACTCAATGTTCGCGGAAATATCTTCTCTTATTGTGCGAGTCTTGTTCGCTGGCATTGATTCGTCCTCATAACCAAAACTTATACCGAACAATATCTTAGTACCACCTTCGATATTAAATGCCTCTCTAACTAGATCTGGATAATTACGCATAGTCCCCATAGGGCAACTGTGTAAACCAAAACTCACCATGGTGAGCATCAACGTTTGCGCCCACATCCCGACATCGACAGCTACCGTGGTACCGAATGCAGGGTCCATTCCAATAAAAGCGACATACGGAGCATCGAAAAATTCAAAGTTTCGCAGAGAAGCACGCATGCGCCCTTCTTTGTCATCCCGACCAATCTCCATAGATGAATAAAGCGCTACTGCACATTCGACCTGCCGCTTTCGATATTCATTTTCAAAGGTGCTGCGGTAAGGATAATCCGGATTCGCCTCAACTCCGGAGGTGACATTCTCAACCATTTTTCTTTTAAGCTCATCCTTTAACTCACCAGAGGCCACATAGACTTTCCACGGTTGCACGTTACAATTTGAAGGCGTTTTCTGAGCGATCTCAAATATGCGATTTAATACGTCTTGCGGAACCTCCTTATCCAAGAACCCTCGCACAGAACGACGCGCATAGATTGCGTCAACCAAACTCGTTTCCGGATTCGCCACCGACACGTCACTTTTTCCTATTTCTACATTTGTATTACTCATTTAATACTTCCAGTTAATTCTCAAATTTTATAATCTAATTAAGACAAATCAGCTAAGTATTCTGCCCCCATCAACGTCTACAGTTGTCCCTGTAACAAACTTATTGTTCATAGCAAAAATTAATCCTTCTGCTACTTCCTCTGAAGCACCTCCACGCTTGATCAGATGCCCGGCAGTCATGGCTGATAGGCGCTCTTCTTTTGCATCGCCCAAATGATCAAACATTGCAGTATCTATAGTGCCAGGTGACACTGAATTAACGCGAATCGGCGCAAGCTCAACCGCCAAACATCGCACCATATTCTCCACCGAACCGCCTACACAGCTTAACGCTGATGTTGCCGGTGTAATTTTTCGAGCGGGAGATCCACTTACCAATGTAACTGATCCATCCTGAGCCATATAAGAAATACCTTCCCTTACAACCTTGGCATAGCCCCACAGCTTACCGTAGGCAGCCTTAAATTCATCTTCGGTTTGCTCGACAAACGGTTTTAGGGTTCTCTCTCCACCAATAGCAGCAGAAACCAAATGATCTATGATGCCTGCCTCCTTAAAAATAGCATTCAATTCATCGGCATTATGAGTGTCAGCTTGTCGCACCTCAAATTTACCATTACTCACTTCTTTTGCTCTATCGATATGTGCCTGGGTCCTACCTGCTGCCCACACATTAGCACCAAGCTCACTGGCGGCCATGGCTGTAGCCAGGCCAATTCCGGCAGTACCGCCGATAATCACTACATTCTTACCTGATAAATTATTAGTTGTCATTTATTGCTCCTTTAAATAATTCTTCCTGTTTTATTTCACTATCTCTAAATTGCTTTGCTCTTCTTATGCTTGAAATCTTAATTTATCATTTAAGCAAATAAGGCAAACTCTGCCTTCATCCATTCATTTTCATAGCAAGATTGTTAGGACACACATGGTAGCATAACGTAAAATCAATTTTAGGCGACGAGCATACGATTAAACGCGGTAGCCTGTTAATTTTTTCCCACCGATAATCTGGAACAAACCATGACTAGATTGTGTTTTTCTTTATTAACTATAACTTTAATATCCTCGTGTAGTAATTGGGTACAGGTTACCAGCGAAGGACAGACCGTGAGACTTGTTCCGACGGGCATTCCTGCAAACTGCGATCGAATAGGAAGGGTTCAGGCGCGAACATTAGGCCGTATAATTGGCATAGAGCGGGGAGCCGAGAGATTACAGGACGAATTAACACAGATAGCTCGCAACGAGGCCGCTGACCGAGGTGGGAACACTATTGTCCCGGAATCTCTAATTGCCGACGGTCGGCAAACTTTTGGGATCTATCTTTGCCCCTGAGATGCTGTCGAATCTGCTAAAAGCATCCAGCAGAAATAATTGACCATATGACCAGAAGTGCTACTATGGTCATATGGTCACTAAAGCATCAGATCTACTCAAAGAAGAAGCTAAGCTGCGGGGACGCGGAAAGCTCCTAAGTCCCGACGATAACCCGCATTTTGAGATGCAACGCAAAATAGTAGAGGTTGCCACGCAGCAATTTGTTCAGTTCGGATATCGTAAAGCTAGCATTTCTGAAATTGCT
>JAQWTK010000102.1 GCA_029242705.1 Gammaproteobacteria bacterium
TCCTTTGAATAGGCTTTATAAGAATTTAATTGAGCTGTTATCTAATTCTTTCCAATCAATCACTATTTTATTTATTAAATTTAAATGAGAATTATTTACAATTGGCTTAATTCTCTTGTATCATGCGCTCAGCTGGATAGACTAAATCACCTATGGGTTTTTAGCAAGTGCACTCGTGCGCGACAATCCTTCGTATAATGGACGTTTCAGCGTCTAAATCCTCTAAAAAAATAAATACACTTCCAACTGAATTAACCGCTTTAAAGCTACATAATTCGGACTAATTTATTCATAAGAATCTGAATACTTAGCCTCTAGTATTCTCTATAGCATCCTACATATTTAAGTAATAGCAACCTTTTTATATAACGGCTAATTCAATAAAAATTACAGAAAATCAATCGTTTAGTTGATCTAAAACCTGCTGGAAAGCCGCGTAAACCTTGACATATTCTACCGTGATGTTATTTTGAGTAGCCCTTCCACCAGACTATAAAAAACAAGAAACTGGATAGGGATGCGAGTAAATCGCCAAGTCCTGACAGACAAAATTCAGATGCGGTACTCCTATCGACCCCTAAGGTGACGCTATCCGGGCGAGAGAGATAATGGATAAAAACCTAGGTTTTGAGTGTGGCTAAAAAGATAAGCCTCGGTAAAAATAACTATGAGACGTTTTAAGCAATGAGCGACATGAATGAATTGCCGTTAAAGTTCGGTTTTCCTGAGAAGAAAGGCCTTTATGACCCTTCGATGGAGAAAGATTCATGCGGTGTTGGCTTCGTTGCCAATATTAAAGGTCAGCCTAGTCACCAAATCATGCTAGATGCCTATCATCTGAATTCAAGGATGGATCATAGGGGTGGTTGCGGTTTTGAGGCAAACACGGGAGATGGAGCTGGCATTTTGATCGCTTTGCCTCATAGTTTCTTCCGAAAACTAGCGCATGAATTATTCGATACGGAAATAATTCCGGGTCAATATGCTGTAGGTAATATTTTCCTGCCCCAGGCGGAAAAAGAACGGAACTACTGCCGCAAATACATAGAGAGTATTATTGCCGAGGAAGGTCAAACCCTAGTAGGGTGGCGTGAAGTTCCCATAGACCCAGAAGGTGCAAATGTTGGTCCGGCGGCAAGAATTGCCCAACCTTTCATCTTGCAACTATTTGTTTCTGCTGGTAGTGATCTCGATCAAGACGAATTTGAAAGGGCAAACTATGCAATACGAAAAAGATTTACAAACTTTTTAAGAAATAATGCGAAACTCAAAGAGAGGAAACAAGTTTACGCTTGCAGTCTTTCAACCAAGGTCATCGTCTACAAAGGAATGCTTACCCCAGCCCAAACATTTCCTTTTTATCAAGATCTAACTGACCCGCAATTTGAAACGCATCTAGCTATGGTGCACTCCAGATTCAGCACTAACACCTTCCCCTCCTGGGATCGTGCGCAACCTAATCGATTCATGAGTCATAATGGTGAAATCAATACCCTTCGCGGAAATGTAAATGCGATGACCGCCCGGCAAGGCATTGTATCTACCGATGTTTTTGGCAAAGAACTGAAGAGGGTTTTCCCAGTAATAGAGGATGATCTTTCCGATTCTGGAAGTTTTGATGCCGTTCTAGAATTTTTACTTTTGTCAGGACGCTCTCTTGCCGAGGCAACAATGATGATGATCCCTGAAGCCTGGCAATCTGACAAAAATATGGTCCAAGGGAAAAAAGATTTTTACGAATATCATTCGGCTTTAATGGAACCCTGGGATGGACCAGCTTCAATAGTTTTTTCTGATGGAAAATATATTGGAGCAGTCCTAGATAGAAATGGTTTACGACCGAGCCGCTACTATATTACACATGATGATAAATGCATCATGGCCTCGGAAGTGGGAGTTGTAAAAGTTGACCCAGCTAATGTCAAAATAAAAGGCCGACTTCAACCAGGTCGAATGTTTATGCTTGATTTCGATCAAGGTCGACTCATTCCCGACCATGAACTAAAGGAGTCGATATACAGCAAGAGACCTTATGGGGAGTGGGTAAAAAATCAAAAAGTTACACTGGACCATATTTCTTCAGACACAAAGCCAACCCCGCTTGAGGCAAAAGACACTTTGCAACGCATGCAAGCTTTCGGTTACACGACTGAAACAATGCAGTTTATGTTGATACCACTGGTAACTCAGGCGCGCGATCCACTTGGGTCTATGGGCAATGATTCAGCGCTTGCCTGTTTGTCTGACAAGCCTCGAATGATTTATGATTATTTCAAGCAATTGTTTGCTCAAGTTACAAATCCTCCGATTGATTCTATTCGGGAAGAAGTGGTAATGAGTTTGCGTTGTTTTATCGGCCCGGAAGGTAACTTGATCGAGTCTACGCCCGAGCAGGCACGTCGCTTAGAAATAGATCATCCTATTATCTCGAATCAACAATTGACTGATATAAAACAAATGAATTATCAAGGGATGAAATCTAAAGTAATCGATATCACCTTTGATGGTATGGACGAAAATGGTTATCTAGGGGCGATCGATCGTATTTGCAGAGAAGCCAACGAAGCATTAAAAGAGAACTATTCATTTATTATTCTTTCTGACCGGAATATATCTGCAGCCCGAATCCCACTTAGTGCTTTGGTTGCCTGTGGAGCCGTTCACCACAACCTCGTGGCAAAGGAACAACGCACCCAAATTGGTATTATTCTTGAAACTGGAGAGGCAAGAGAAGTTCATCACCATTGCCTTCTAACTAGTTATGGCGCTGATGCAATTAATCCATATTTGGCTTTCGAAGCATTGTGGCAAGCGAACCACGAGGGTTTGTTAGGAAACAAAATTACATCAGAAAGATCTCTTGTAGCTGCATATCGAAAAGGCGTAGCTAAGGGAATGCTAAAAGTAATGGCGAAGATGGGTATTTCAACTTTGCACTCCTATAAAGGGGCACAAATATTTGAAGCTGTAGGGCTAGCTGACGAGATCATACAAAAATGCTTTACTGGGACCGCAAGTAGAGTACAAGGAATAAACTTCGAGGTCTTAATTGAAGAATCTCGGCGCCGGCATACTATCGGATACCCAGGTAAGGATAGAGCGCAAATTCCTGTCTTAGAAAACCCAGGTGATTTCCATTGGAGAACTGGCGGGGATGCCCATATGTGGGACCCTAACACAATTTTCAATCTGCAAATTGCGGCTAGAAACAACAACAATGAAGCCTATAATGCATTTTCAAAATTCGCGAACGAGGAATCAACTAAGCGATGTGCTTTTCGAGGACTACTAAAATTTCGCAGTAATAAAAGATCCTGCATTCCCATCGAGGAAGTAGAACCCGCAGCGGAAATAGTTAAACGCTTTGCGACAGGGGCTATGAGTTTCGGCTCTATTTCAGAGGAGAGTCACGAATCTTTGGCTATTGCAATGAATAGGCTTGGAGGCAAATCAAACACCGGCGAAGGCGGCGAAGACCCAGAAAGATTTAAAGTGCTTCCCAATGGCGACTCGAAAAGGTCTGCAATAAAACAAGTAGCTTCGGGTAGGTTTGGCGTGACTGCTTGGTATTTAACAAACGCCGACGAATTACAAATAAAAGTGGCACAAGGTGCTAAGCCAGGTGAAGGCGGTGAGTTGCCTGGAGGAAAGGTAGATGAATATATCGCCCGAATTAGACACTCAACCCCTGGAGTTGGTTTAATCAGCCCACCACCACATCACGATATCTATTCCATTGAAGACATAGCTCAACTTATTCATGATCTCAAAAATGCTAATCGCGACGCTCGAATAAGTGTCAAGTTAGTTGCTGAGATAGGAGTTGGCACAATAGCAGCTGGAGTGACCAAAGCAAAAACAGATCATTTGGTTATATCTGGACATGATGGGGGGACAGGTGCATCTCCATTAACGTCTATTAAGCATGCAGGACTCCCTTGGGAGCTTGGAATTGCAGAAACCCACCAGACCCTGGTTATGAACAATTTAAGATCGAGAGTAATACTGCAAACGGACGGTCAACTGAAAACTGGCCGAGATGTTGCCATTGCCGCATTATTAGGTGCAGAGGAATACGGTTTTGCGACGGCACCATTAATTACTCTAGGTTGTATCATGATGCGAAAGTGCCATCTAAATACTTGTCCTGTCGGAATTGCAACACAAGATAAAGATCTTCGAAAAAAATTTAAAGGCAAACCGGAACATGTAGTTAATTATCTGTTTATGGTAGCTGAAGAAATGCGAAATATAATGGCCGAAATCGGCATACGTACAGTCAATGAAATGATAGGCAGGGTGGACCTATTAGATACAGATGACGCTATAGAGCATTGGAAAGCAAGCGGCCTAGATCTGAGTGCTATCTTAGAGCCTGCACAAGTTATTTTTAAAGACACTGAATTTTATTGCACTATGACACAGGACCATGGGCTCGAAAAAGCTCTAGATAATAAACTAATCGAGCTTTCAAAACCTGCTTTGAGTTCCGGGGAAAAAGTTTCAATAACACATGAAATCATAAACACGAATCGCGTTGTTGGGACTATGCTTTCAAATGAAGTTGCAAAAAAATGGAAAGCTGAAATGCTTCCCGATGATACGATTAACATAAAACTAATCGGATCTGCTGGTCAGTCTTTAGGCGCTTGGTTAGCAAAAGGAATAACTCTAACGGTTGAAGGCGATGCGAATGATTATGTAGCCAAAGGACTATCTGGGGGCAAGGTAATAATTTACCCACCTAAAGAAAGTTCCTTTAAAGCAGAGGAAAATATCATTGCCGGTAATGTGATCCTTTACGGGGCTACTAGTGGAGAAGCTTATATTAGGGGAATAGCCGCAGAACGTTTTGCCGTTCGCAATAGTGGCGCAACAGCGGTAGTAGAAGGAATCGGTGACCATGGATGTGAATATATGACAGGTGGTTGCGTTGTCATATTAGGAGAAACTGGCAGAAATTTTGGGGCTGGAATGAGCGGGGGAATTGCTTATATATGGGATCCTGAAAGGTCATTCCCGAAGCAATGTAATATGGAATCTTATGAGCTTGAGCCCGTTTCTGCGGCGGATGACATCCTAAGACTAAAATCTCTAGTTACGAATCATTTT
The DNA here is from genome assembly GCA_029242705.1 of Gammaproteobacteria bacterium. GTDB lineage: Bacteria > Pseudomonadota > Gammaproteobacteria > Pseudomonadales > Pseudohongiellaceae > UBA9145. The sequence continues at coordinate 5,113 of JAQWTK010000102.1, forward strand.
AAACATACTGAATCAGATGTAGCTAAAGTGATTTTGGAGGAATGGGAGATTTCACTTGGTCAGTTCGTAAAAGTTATGCCTACGGATTATAAGAGAGTTCTAGCTGAAAGGGCCTCAGCTACAGCGGCATAGTAAAATATCAGTTAATTACATAAGGATTTAATAGGTTATTAAGAAAGAAGATGGGTAAGCCTACTGGATTTAAAGAATTTGAACGCAAAACTGAACCCTATCGAGATGCGGTAGAACGACTTGTCGACTTCAAGGAAATTTATACTGACCACCAAGAAGAACATCTCTCGACACAAGGGGCTCGGTGCATGGACTGCGGAGTTCCATTTTGCCAGTCCGGGGAAGGCTGTCCTGTATACAACTTGATTCCTGAATAGAATGACTTGGTCTACAAAAAACGCTGGAAGGAAGCATTAGATCGTCTCCATAAAACGAATAATTTCCCAGAGTTTACTGGCAGAGTTTGTCCCGCACCATGCGAAGGCTCGTGCGTCCTAGGAATTCACGAGCCGGCCGTGACAATTAAAAACATTGAATGTGCTATTGCCGACAAAGGATTCAAGGAAGGCTGGGTCGTGGCAAATCCACCACATTCCCGCTCAGATAAAACAATCGCAATAGTAGGGTCTGGACCTACAGGCCTTGCGGCCGCAGCGCAACTGAATAACTTGGGGCACAATATTACTGTATATGAAAGAGATGACCGGATCGGAGGTCTTCTGATGTATGGTATTCCCAATATGAAGTTGGATAAGGGAGTCGTTGATAGACGTGTGAGCATTCTAGAGCAGGAAGGCATTAACTTTATAGTAAATACAGACGTCGGAGGTAAAGGGAATAATGCAATTGATATGGTTAAACTTCTTGATGAATTCGATGCAATTTTACTTGCAACTGGAGCAACGACACCCAGAGACTTAAAAATACCGGGAAGAGAAGGTCTAGGTGTGCATTTTGCTATGGAATTCCTTCTCAAAAATACCAAAAGTTTACTTGATTCGGACCTGGAAGACAGAAACTATATCAGTGCAAAAAATAAAAAAGTAATAGTCATTGGTGGTGGAGATACAGGCACGGATTGCATTGGGACCTCTTTAAGACATGGTTGTGAATCGTTAGTTAATTTTGAAATCATGCCGAAACCACCAATCGAACGCAGCGAAACAAATCCTTGGCCTACGTGGCCAACAATTTTTCGCGTAGACTATGGGCATGAAGAAGCAAAAGCACGAGACGGCAAAGATCCCAGAGCTTACTCTATCTCTGGTAAGGAATTCGTTAGAGATGAAAATGGGAAGTTGCTGGGAATCAACACTACTGAGGTTGATTCGAGTTTTAATGAGATACCTGGCACTGAAAATTTTTGGGAAGCAGATCTAATTTTCTTATCGATGGGATTCTTAGGACCAGAGCACTATATTATTGATGAGCTAACTTTGGATCTAGACAGTCGCTCAAATTATAAAGCCGATTATGGAAATTTTCAGACCTCATATAAAAAAATATTTGCTGCCGGTGATTGTCGCCGAGGTCAATCTCTTGTCGTGCGAGCTATCGATGAAGGTAGATTGGTCGCTGATAAGATTAATACATTCCTAGAAAGATAGACTTTCACTTCCTAGCCTTAGATAACCCCATCTTCTGTAGAGCTTCATCGATCTCTTCTAGACTAACGGGATCTTCGATAGTCGCTGGCAATCGAAACTCTTCGTTATCTGCAATCTTTTGCATAGTTCCACGTAAAATCTTTCCTGAACGTGTTTTAGGTAGGCATGAAACAACTGCGGCCTTTTTGAACGCCGCAACAGGGCCAATTTGATCTCGCACGAGTTGAATACATTCTTCAATAATCTCTCCGGTTTGTTTTTCTGCTCCTGTTTTTAATATAAGCAACCCTACTGGTAATTGACCCTTTAATTGGTCAGCTACTCCTATTACCGCGCACTCAGCCACATCAGGGTGACTCGTTAATACTTCCTCCATACCACCCGTAGACAAACGATGTCCAGCGACATTAATAATGTCATCGGTTCGACTCATTACAAATACATAACCGTCTTCATCGATGAAGCCGGCATCAGCAGTCTTATAATATCCTGGAAATTCTTGGAAATAGCTTTCAATAAATCGGTCTGGAGCATTCCAAAGCGTTAACATTGAGCCGGGAGGCATCGGGAGTTTTCCGCACAAAGCGCCAACCTGACCACTTCGAAGTGATTCGCACCTCTCATTTAGTACCTCTAAACACCAACCTGGTGCTGCTTTAGTAGGGGAGCCTGCTTTTATTGGTAAAAGCCCAAGCCCAGCGCAATTAGCTGCAATAGACCATCCTGTTTCTGTTTGCCACCAATGGTCAACTACAGGTTTTTCCAGTTTTTCTTGAGCCCATCGCAATGTATCTGGATCAGTTCTCTCTCCAGCCAGAAACAAAATCTTAAAATCTTTTAAATCGTATGAGCGAAGCAATTCAGCATCGGGATCTTCTTTTTTTATGGCCCGGAAAGCTGTTGGCGCTGTAAAAAAAGACTTCACCTTATAATCTGAAATAATTCGCCAGAACGCACCCGCATCAGGTGTACCTACGGGCTTACCCTCAAACAGTACAGTAGTGCAACCTTTTAGCAACGGACCATATACAATATATGAATGCCCTACGACCCAACCAACATCAGATGCTGCCCAAAAAACATCTCCCGCTTCTACATTATAGATCGCCTTCATCGTCCAATTTAGTGCAACCGCATGGCCCCCATTATCTCGAACCACGCCTTTTGGAATACCTGTTGTCCCGGAGGTATAAAGAATGTACAACGGATCCGTTGAATTAAGTGGCACACAATCAATGGCATCAGCCGAAGCCATCGCCTCATTCCAGCTCCAATCTCTGCCTGGTAATAGCTCTGTTTCAAACTCCGGTCTCTGTACGACAATGACCGCAGAAGGCTTATGCTCCGCTAACTCAATGGCACCATCAAGAAGCGGCATATAAGGAATGATTCGATTCACCTCGATTCCACAAGAAGCCGAAACGACAACCTTTGGTTTCGCGTCATCAATTCGAACTGCTAGCTCATTCGACGCAAATCCGCCAAACACAACACCATGAATTGCTCCAATGCGCGCACAGGCCAACATAGCAACCACCGTTTCTGGGATCATAGGCATATAGATGATCACCCTATCGCCTTTTCGTATCCCAAAATTTTTAAGCACCCCTGCAAAGTGCGCAGTCTGGTCTGTCAATTCGGCAAACGAATATTTCCTTTTAGTCAGCGTTACCGGGCTATCGTAAATAAGAGCTATTTCTTCGCCACGACCAGCCTCTATATGGCGATCTAAAGCGTTATAACAAGTATTCAGTTTGCCATCGACAAACCATTGTCCATGAGCAGTTTTTTCAGTATCGAGTATTATTTTAGGCGACTTATACCAAGTTATTTCTTTTGCAGCAGAACCCCAAAATTGACTAGGGTTCGATAAAGACAAATCATAAGCTTTTTCGAATGCATCAGAGCTAATAGATGACATTGCACTCTCCTTTAATTAAGCTATTTCCATTTAAAACTAAAAGCCCTTTATCGTATTCAATATTTTCCTATCGATTTCATATCCAAAGAACAATGTACGCATTTTTTTGTAACTAAATTTAAGAGAATAGATTTAACGTAGAATGGTTTTATACAAGCCGGGCATTTGCGCCATGCCATGTCCAACCAAAAACCCGCACACAGAACAAAGTAAAACAGCATGAATACATCTACTGATTTTCGATTAGTGAGAAGAAACCACACTATTAGAATATAAACAGGTAATGTCCAGAAACAGACAAGAAGCCTTGTGCGTGCTCGATGTACTTTTCTTATTTCTGAATTGTAACCATGCTCTAGAGCAGTTTTTAATTCAGTGGATTCTTTAGATTTTGGGCCTTGCAAACTCATTTTTCACCAACTGATTTTTTAGACTAAAACTACGCTAGTCAATCCAGTCATTCAAGAGTGATAGTTATTTAAATCGCAAGTCTCAAAATACAAAAACGAAGCAATGTTAAAAAAGCATACACGGCAAATGGACAGTAAAATCAATAAAATGCCTATTTTCTTTTAACGATAGCCTAGTGCTTGTAAGTTAAATAATACAGAGTATTGGCCATCATTTTCTATAAGCTCAGCGTGACTTCCTCGCTCACAAATTTTACCATTTTCTAAAACTATGATCTGGTCAGCCATTCTCACTGTCGAAAATCTATGAGAAATAATGATCGAGGTCTTTTTAGAGGTGAGGCCTCTAAAGTGAGAAAAAATTTCAGCTTCTGCTCGCGCATCTATTGCCGCAGTGGGCTCGTCTAGAATTAGGATATCTGCTTTATTTCGCATGAACGCGCGCGATAAAGCAATTTTTTGCCATTGACCACCAGACAGCTCCTTGCCGTCTTTAAACCAAGTTCCCAGTTGAGTGAAATACGAGTTAGGCAAGTCCTTTATAAATGAATCTGCCATTCCTTGAATTGCCGCTTGTTCGACTCGCGCCTCTTGATCGATTTCATCCACATCTCCAATACCAATATTTTCACCCACGACGAGCTGATAACGCGCAAAGTCTTGAAAAATCACACCTATTTTTTTCCGAAGAGTTTCAACATCCCATTCATCTAAATCTAAGCCCTCTAGGTAAATCTTTCCTTGACTTGGTTGATAGAGGCGAGCTAACAACTTTATAAGAGTCGTTTTCCCACTACCATTTTCACCTACAATAGCTAACGATTCACCTTGCCTGATATGCATAGACACATCATTCAATGCTGCGGTATCGGACCCTTCATAACTAAAACTTACATTCTCAAATCTTATTCCGTCATCAGGATCAGGCCCATACGATTTTCCACCTGTCTTTTCTGGAATCTTATGACCTAAATACTCTGTCAGATTCGATAGGTAAAGATTATCTTCATACATGCCACTGATTGCAGTAAGACTATTAGTGACCGAATTTTGTCCTAATCTGAACTGCGCTATATACATCGTCATCTGTCCAATAGTTATGGCTCCAGCGATAGTGGCAAAACCAACCCATCCGTAAGCAAAATAAAAAGCTCCACTTGCTACCAACCCAAGTAAATAACCCCAAATCCCCCGTCGTAGAACTAGATTTCTATCCTCTTTATAAATATTGCGAAAAATATCTATATAACGTTGCAAGAAAAGTTTTCCTAGTTGAAGAAGTTTAACTTCCTTTGCGCCATCTTCCCTAGTTAAAACCATTTCTAGATATATTTGCATACGACGTTCAGCTGAGCGACGGCGGTGATTGCGAAATGCTTCACCAGAAAACTTTGTCTCAGCTAGAAAAGCTGGAATACCAGCACCCACCAATAAAAAAGCAGCCCATACAGAAAATTGGAATAGGAATACTCCGATGGTTAGCAGCGCAATGATATTACGCATTAAGTCAAAAGTTTTTATCACCAATGCCAAAGGACGGCTCGAAGCTTCCCTTCGAGCCCTCACTAATTTATCGTAATAATCAGCGTCTTCGAAATGAGCGAGCTCTAGTGTTAATGCCTTCTCCAGAATTAAGACATTAATTTTATTTCCCAACAACACGCGTAATATTGATTGGCAGATTGCATTAAGTCTTTGTGCGCCTGTCATTAATATAACAAGGCCTAATTCAACAAAAACATAGAACAAAGCATTCTCTTTAGCTTCAATAGAGTCTGAGCCAGTTTGTTGGAGAGAAGAAGCTACCGCATCTACAAATAGCCCGCCTACCGAAGCAATAGCGGCAGGCAATATCCCGGCCATAAATGTCGATAACACCATAACAAACGTCAGCAATCGACTGGTATCCCAGACCAGCCCTATAGCTAAGCGACTGTATTGAAATGCAGAAAAAAAATTAGGCACAGAATTTTTTAGCTCTTGATGTCCCAATAAAAACTAAAAACATTGGTTAAAATTACACACTTATTATCTGAGAATTTTTTTAAATTCTTAAAAAAACGATAGGAGAGAATCTTAACATAATCGAAAGTGCGGTGCCGGGTGCCGAGAACCAATTTCACAGTAAAATCTAATGTAGACGCTTAACAGCTTTTAATTCTTCTTCAAAAAATTCTCTCACTAATAGGAGCTGCGTCCTATCCCCTTCACTTTCCATTAGAGGCATATGTTGCTCAATATCGTTCAAAATATTTGTAATGCTCCCCGTATCCAGTGTGCTTAAATCTAGATCAAAAGGAAATTTTCTCTCCTTAGCCATGCCGAATATCGCTCCTTGCTGGTCTATATCCTAAATAAAAAGGGGTTAAAAGCTACGCAACAACTAGTATCGACTGACTTTAAGAAAACTTCATAAGAAATTCTTAAATAAGGAGTTTTTATTTCTTTTCGTCTTGATAGTGGCTTAATTGTTGATATTGAGGGCAAGCTGGCAGTTAATAAAAAGTAGAGGCAGAGGCCCTTTGAATGCAGCTCGAGAAAGCAGTCTATTTGCAAAAAAATATAGTCAGACAAAAATAACTTTTAACACAAAGTCGTATTCGAAGGATTTTTAGTAATAGATAAATTATTACTCGTAATCAACTTACCAAAGAAATTTAGGCATCCAGCCCCATAGCTCTCCTAGCCAAATAGTTCTTAGCGATAGGAAAATTATCTACTCCATTCATACCTATATTTCGAAGCCAGCGAACAGGTAACGATTGTTCTGCAAAAAGATGCTTGAATCCTTCCATTAACCACATCATGCTTAGATTGTGCCCTTTACGTTTACGTTGGTAACGATTTAATACTATGGGGTCTGAAATTTTTCTTCCGGCTCCTAGCCCTAAATTAATTTCGCTAGCTAGCGCTCGAGCATCTAGAAGCCCTAAGTTTACCCCTTGCCCAGCGAGCGGATGAATACTATGTGCCGCATCGCCTGCAAGAACAATTTTCCCTTTTACGTATTCAAGAGCATGCCTTTGCTTTAATGGAAAACAATATCGCTTTTCACAATCCTGAATATTCCCCCTACTGAACTCGATGCTACTATTTAATTCCTCGCAAAATTCTTTATCATCTAACTCCATTAATTCTTCAGCCCGTTCTGGAATGACTGACCAAACAATACTACAATAATTCTGTTCTTTATCTTCAGCATCAGTCAGCAAAGGGAGGAAGGCTAATGGGCCGGTCTCTATAAATCTTTGTAGGGCGATTTTCTGATGTGCCTCTCGAGTTTCAACAGTGGTTACAATGGCATGATGATCATAATCCCATTCTTTTACAGAAAAACCTGCTAGCTCTCGAATTTTAGAATTAGACCCATCTGCAGCAATAACGAGTTTCGCTTTTATACAAATATCAGTAGCCATTTTCAATTCCACATTGTCGTTTGTTTCAATAAGCTCAACGACAGAATGTGGAAATAAAAAATCTATATTGCTCCCTCCAATTAATGCGTTAGTTAAGGCTTTTATAAGTACTGAGTTTTCAACAATAGTCCCTAGCTCCACCTGATTTAAATCACTGGCAGAGAAATTAATTTCACCCGTTCCATCGGCGTCCCAAACTCGCATATTAAGGTAACCGCAAAGACGCTCATCCATAATATTACTCCATACACCAAGCTCCTCTAGAATATTTCTGGAAGCCATACTGAGAGCGCTTACTCTAGGATCAAAACGCGGAGATTTTTCCTTTATGGCAGGTAACGTCAGCAGAGATTCATTTCGATCTATTAAAGCTATATGAAGTGAAGTATTCCTAAATAAGTTAGCAATCGTAAGCCCCACCATACCTGCACCCACAATAGCAATGTCATAATCTTTATTTAAAAGCCCTTTCATACAAAGCATTATAAGATGTAACGCTTTATCTCTCCATGGCTGAATTGTTCCGTGGGCGGGAATTTATTGATAAACTGCGACATTAATTTTTACATTTGATCGAAAGAGGTGGACAGATGAGTAGCGCAATAAATACTGACCAGCTAGGTGAGCATATAGGAAGAGAAGTCGGGCTTACAGATTGGCTTGAAATCAGCCAGGACCGTATTAACAATTTTGCAGAGGCAACCGGCGATTTTCAATATATTCATATTGACGAATCTCGCGCCGCAGAGACGCCTTTTGGCACAACTATAGCGCACGGCTTCCTAACCCTATCTCTTTTGAGCAAGCTAAGCTCTATGGGAGGAGGCATTAAGTTAAAAAATGCTGTTATGGGAATTAACTACGGCTTAGATAAAGTACGCTTCATCAATCCCGTAAAAGTAAACAGTAAGGTAAGAGCCCGTTTTGAGTTAGTAAGTGCGGAGGAGAAAAAACCAAAACACTACTTATTGAAACATAACGTCACGGTCGAAATAGAGAGTGAAGAAAAACCTGCGCTTATTGCAGAATGGCTTGGAATGACTGTAGTTAGCTAAATTTATTTCAGTTGAGAGAACGTGAAGTATAAATTTACTTAAGACAAAAAAATATTGATTTATGAAGAAATTTTTCCTCTCGATTATTCCTTTAGTGTCAGCTTGTGCTGGAGAGCCCTCCAATAATATTGGAGTTCGAGAAAACAAACTTTCTCCGTGTCCAGAATCACCGAATTGTGTGTCGAGCTTTGAGACAGACGATATACACAAAATAAAGCCAATTTATGCAGACCTAGATAGAATAACGCAAGTCATAATCGGACTTAATGCAGCCAATATAGTTAACGCATCTGATAATTATCTTCATGTAGAATTTACGAGCCGTATTATGCGATATATTGATGACGTTGAATTTCTTTACGACAAAGCCACACATATCACTCATGTGCGTTCCGCTTCCCGTCTTGGTTATAGTGATTTTGGAGTTAACAGAAAACGTATTGAGAAAATAAGAGAACTAGTTAAGCTTAAGTAGTTTTAATTCTCGACAGTTGCCAAACCTATTGCTTCTTTCGCAAATGACTTTCTCAATGCCGGAAAGAGCTCTAAGGAAAGCAATCCAAGTTTTCGCAAAATCACATTAGGGACTTTATTGCTCGAAAATAGTTCCACTAAATTATCTGTAAATCCAATAACTTTCCGGTGATCAGAGAACTGTTGGTCAACAAATTCTTGCAACAACGTCATATCTCCCGGGTTAATCTGTCTTTTTATTCCTTGGGATAGACAGTCTACTAATACCCTTATATCTCGAAGTGCCAAATTCATGCCCTGACCCGCGACAGGGTGCAACGTGTGTGCAACATTTCCTAGCAGAACTAAACCAGGCCTAATCTGTTCTTTAGCTATTGATAGAGTTAACGGAAAGTCATACCTCTCTCCAATATGGATCATCTTTCCCAGCCGATCTCCAAATCGTTCCTGCAGGTTAAGGAGTAAGGGCTCCTCAGTCATCCGCATAATTTCTTTAGTCTCATGGTCGTCCACTACACAAACCATTGCACACCGATTTTGATCGCGAAAATTTTCTAGGGGTAACATCGCAAACGGCCCGTTTTCTGTAAAACGTTCGAACGCTATATTCTTATGGGGTCTTTCTAAAGAAACATTCGCGATAATCGCATGTTGTTTATAATATTTTTGAAATTGCGGGATACCTAGCTGTTGGCAGATAGGCGAACGTCCCCCGTCAGCTAAAACTACCAAGCTAGCTTCTATAGAGTAGCTTTCGTCTTTGTAGGCTATGCTCAAATTCATACAATTTTTCTTCGGGCGGACCTCTTTAATCTTAGCTGGCGAAAGGAAATCAATCGCTAATGCGGATTCTAATTGATAATTTAGAATAGAGCCCAAATCTGTATTCTCAACGACGTATCCAAGCGCATCCAAATTTTGTTCTTCAGAAGATAGTAGTGTTGTTCCAAAACGCCCCTTATCAGATATATGTATTTTATCAATAGGAGTAACTATTTTGTTGAGGTCGCTCCAAATTCCAGTTTCTTCTAGTATCTTCCTAGAGCCAAACGATAAAGCAGTTGAACGCGCATCAAAACTAGGGGCATATTTTTTTTGAGTTAACGTTTCTGCCGCCTCGACCACCAAAATTTTGGGGCAATCCTCTCCCAATGCCTTAATTAATGCTATCGCAAAAGTTGCACCAACCATGCCTCCACCCACAACGACGATTTCGTACTTAGTATCGAGTGAAATATTTTTCATATTGGTTTATTTAGCTACTCAATTCAGACATATAAGATTCAATTTCTTGAACAGTTTTAGGAATTCCGGTGCTTAGAATTCTATTACCAGTTTTTGTAACCAAGACATCATCTTCAATACGCACACCAATACCTCGCCATTTTTTCGACACTTTAGTATTGGTGGGAGAGATATAGATGCCTGGCTCAATCGTAGTAACCATTCCAGGTTCTAATAACCTCCAGTGGTTATCAATTTTATAATCTCCAACATCATGCACATCCATGCCAAGCCAATGGCCAACACGGTGCATATAAAAATCTCTATACGCCAAATCCTTAATCAGTTGAGAAGGAGTTCCTTGGATCAATCCTAATTTAACTAGGCCCTTTGTGATCACCTTAACCGAGGCGTTATGCGGTGCATCCCAAGTAGCTCCTGGTATTACGGCTTTTATAGCAGCTTCCTGAGCTTTTAAAACAATTTCATAGATCGCTTTTTGTTCTGGAGTAAATTTACCATTTGCAGGGAAAGTGCGGGTAATATCGGATGCATAATATTCATACTCGCAGCCTGCGTCGATAAGAACCAAATCACCTTCCTTTACTTCTGCATCGTTAGAGTCGTAATGCAGAGTACAAGCGTTATCACCAGCGCCGACAATCGACAAATAAGCTGGAGATCTACTCCCATTGCGAGTAAACGAATAAAGTAATTCAGCTTCTAACTCATATTCCCTAATTCCAGGCTCACATATCGCCATCGCTGCTTTATGACCTTCTGCGGAAATTTCAGCTGCTTTTTTCATTAGCTTAATTTCAGCTGTACTCTTTATTAGTCGTAATTCATGAAGCAAATGGTCTAAAACTTGAAATTCACTAGGAGGGTGAGGGCCAATTTTTGCTTGAGTCCTTATAACCTTTACCCACTCCATGACCCGGTCATCAAAATCATCGTCCTTACCCATAGAGTAATAAATTCGATCACGCCCCTCTATTAGCCCTAAAATAATGTCATCAATATCTTCGATTGGATAAGCATCATCAATTCCTAATTCGCTAATCGCAGCATCAGGCCCTAGAATAAATCCTGACCATAATTCTTTCTCCTTATCTTTTTCCTGACAGAATAAAACCACCTCGCCTTGACGCCTTCCTGGAATTAACGCTAGAAGTGATCTTGGCTCGGCGAATCCAGTCAAATAATAAAAATCGCTGCTCTGTCGATATTGGTACTCTGCGTCATTATTTCGAACACTTGGCGAAGCAGATGCTAGCAAAGCAATGCTATTCGATTCCATTTGCGACATTAAATCTTTCCGACGCTTACTAAATTCCCGATTAGTGATACTCATAATGCGTTTTTCCTATTTTCTTACCCTTATTCCTATATATAGTGTAAGTCTTTGCTTTTACGGGCTTTAAAATCAATGGTATAAAACATTAGTAACTCAAGTGAGAAACAAATCTCCAATTTCTTATACTCCATTATTGACCGATTTTGAACACCGCTCTATAGTTACATCACTTTTTAATGTAAACCCTAAACTTATCTTAATAGTCTATTGCAGCTATTAGATTTTAGGCAATAACGAAGAATATAAAAATGGTAGAGATGAGCGAAGAAAAATTTGATACTTTAAATGAGAAAGTGGACGATTTGATACAGTTGTGTACACAAATGAAGCGTGAAAACCAAGCACTTAAGGCTAGTGAAAATAGTTTGCAAGCAGATCGCAAACAATTATTGGAGAAAAACAAAGAAACCAAGACAAAATTAGAATCGATTTTAGTGAGACTAAAAGCGATTAATTATTCTTAATATTTTCCCGGGTCCAGCTATGAATAATCAATTATCTGCCGTAGAAGTCAAAATCCTAGATAAAGAATATCAGGTTAATTGTCCTCCTTCCGATCAAGAAGCTCTTATGAAATCAGCCCGTTATCTCGACGAAAGTATGCGAAAGATCAAAGATCGAGGAAACATACATGGCGCTGAAAAAATAGCCGTGATGGCAGCATTGAATATTACTCATGATATGTTGCGTAAAAACCGTCTCATTAATGAAACCCGCCATGCGACCGCACAAGAAGTAAAAGGATTAGAGGAAAAGATAGATATAGCAATAGCCAATTCCCGTCAGCTAGAAATATAGCTTCCGAAAAGCTCATGCGATTAAATTGAATATTACAAATCTATTATTCCCTATTTTTAAATAAGTATTATTCCCATTTTCATCTCCTTCCTTAGCCCAACTACAGCATATATAATCACTGACAGAGTTCCCTAGAACATTTGCCAATCAGAAATGTTCTTGAGCCGATATCGTAATAACCGGAGGCAACTCGACAGATGTTGGTGTGCAAGTCCGCTCGACGGAAAGCCTTATGCATCGCGGGAGCCACCACCTGAACCTTTGGGTTCAGGGCAAATTTGATAGCGGTGTTCCGGGGAACTTGACTTTATTTTACGCGCTTTAGACTGCGCATCATTTACCTCCTGCTTAATTTAATGGATAAAGAATCGCGCAGAACATTACGAAACTCTCTTCGGCAAACTCGGCATAAAATCACGCCAGAGAAGCAAGCCAAAGCCGCAAAAGACCTTTACGATATAGTTATCAAACAAGAATTTTTCATTGAGGCAGCTAAAATCGCTTTCTATGTAAGTTTTGATGACGAGATCAACCCAATGCCCCTTATACAAAAAGCGTTAGAACAAGGTAAGTCCTGCTATTTACCTGTCATATCAGACGAAAATTTGGGGAAGATGTGCTTCGCTCCCTTTCGCCAAAATACTAAGCTTTTTACCAACAAATGGGGCATTAGCGAGCCATCGTTACCCCAAATACCGCTATCAGCATCTAGTTTTGATCTTGTTTTCGTCCCTTTAGTCGGTTTCGATGAAAGCTGTTTTCGACTCGGAATGGGGAAAGGGTTTTATGATCGCACTTTTAGCTTCAAGTCACTGAAATATAATAGTAACCCTTTGCTAGTTGGTTTGGCATATGAATGCCAGCGTATAGAGAAAATCCCAGCGTTAGGTTGGGATTTAAGATTAGAAGCGATCATAACTCCAAGGAAAATATACCGCCCCGGTACTGCATAGGGAGGCTTACTAGTACTGCGCGCTACCTATCCGTGGCGTATCTCTCCTATGTTGTTTTATTGGAACTTAAAATATTAGATTCTATAAACACTATTTACATTAATGCGCTCTGGGCAACACTGCTTGCAAGAGCACTGAACAAGAACAAGGTGACTACCACCGTTACCATATCTGGTTTCCCCATCATTTCACTCTCCAATGTAGAGTCATTTTACAAATGCCTTAACGGCCTGATATTTTAAAGCTTGAGAATTATTTTCGATTAAAAACAATAATCTACTAGCAATAGTTAATGCATATTTAAAATATTGATTTCAAAATTCCATTTTTATATACTGTATATAAATACAGTATAATTAGTATGGATTTTAAAATGACTATTATTAGAAGCGCTTCTGCCAGTACAGAGCCCAATATTGGTAAGGCTTTTAACCAGCATGACATGAGTTCGACGAAAAAAACCGAAGACACAACATGCACACAAATTGACCAACTACTACAAAGAAATCCCAATCTATGGCGCGGCTGTAATATTACAGATCAAGGTTTCCAAGGACTCAGCACAGGCTTTCCAGAATTGGACGACATACTACCCGGACAGGGCTGGCCTCAGAGTGGATTAGTGGAAATCATTTCTCGACACTGGGGCATGGGAGAACTGCAATTATTAATTCCGCTGATGCGTTCAATCTCTGAGCAAGGCCAATGGATTCTCTGGATTGCGCCACCTTATGTCCCATATGCTCCTGCCTTAATCCAGGCCGGCATCGATATTCACCAGGTCTTAGTAATAAAACAAGATACCTCTTGTAAAGATGCTCTCTGGAGTATGGAGAAGGCCTTAAAAGCTAAAGATTGTGGTATGGTTTTAACTTGGCAGAACTGGTTACCAGGCAAAGTGTTGCGCCGATTACAATTAGCTGCTGAAACCGGAGAGACTCTAGGGATATTTTTCAAGCGTAAAGGCAGTAAATATTCTCAATTGCCCTTGCGTCTTCAAATAAAGGATTCTGACTCCAAAAATCACCAATTTTCAGCAGCCGAAATAACTGTCATTAAGGCACGTGGAAATTTTAGACCTCTCACAACTCAACTCGATCTCTATTCTCAAAAATAGTAGCAAATCTCACTATGAAAGACTTAGACACAACGTCACCGTTGCCTCTGCCAACTATGAAAAAAGCCGTTACACAAGTAGTGAAACTACCATTAACTACAAGAAACAAGAATAATCGTGGCATTACCAAGCCTAACACCAAACCGAGGCGACAAACCCTCTGGTACGCCCTTTATTTTCCTCAACTAGCTGGGCTCTGTAATAATAAACAAACTCATATCCTTCATGAAATCGCTGACCTCGTTGTAAGTGTCAGTTCCGTAGTAAGCTTCCACCCTCAATCGTTAATCTGCGAAATACGCAGCAGTCTTAGATATTTTGGTGGCATTAATAACATTCACGATAAGCTGAAAGCCCTAGTTATACCAAAATTACAAGAGCATAAATCAGCGAACTATTTCCTATATGCAGCTAGCCCAACAGTGAGCGGTAGCTTATTACTTGCTAGGTCGGGCCAAAATACATTGGTTTATCGTAAAGAAAATTTGCGTTCTGCCTTGGGCCAACTTCCCACTAGCGTAATGCTTCTTGATAAAGAACAAAACCGTCGACTCTATAATATGGGCATACGAAAAATAAGGGATATCTGGCGTTTACCACCCGACGAATTACGCAAAAGATTTGGAAGTGATTTTGTTAACTTACTGAATAAAGCTTTAGGTATTACGCACGAGCCTACACATAACTATGTGCCACCTCCAGCCTTTACGACTTCTTATGACTTGCCTTATGAAATAGAAAATCTTAATCGTTTATTGCCTATTGTCGATGAAATGCTAATACAGCTTTGCGAATTTTTAAAAAAGAGAGATTTAAATACCGATCACTTAAAGCTCTTCTTGTTACATGAAAAACGCAATCATACCGAGCTCGACTTGAATTTGCGGCAGGGCAGTCGTTGTCGTAACCATTTACTCCTATTGATAGAAACTCACTTTGGCAATCTTAATATTCCCGCACCAGTTATAGGACTGAAAATATCAGTCAAAAAATTCGATGCTTTTATAGGAGAAAGCAATCAGCTGCTAATGGGAAATCTTATAGTTGGTAGATCCAATAGTAATTCTGCTAACAACACTCTAAATCATCTAATAGAACAGTTACAAGCACGCTTAGGCTTTGATTCACTGAAAAGCGTCAGCGCGATAGCCGAACATGGTCCGGAGTATGCAGTCCGACAACTAAACTATGAAGAAAGTAGAATATTAACCTCAACAACTCCAGTGGTGACTAATCGTCGTCCATTCTGGTTATTAGAAAATCCGGTCCAACTCATCCTACGCAATGGGAAGCTATACCACGATCAAGTTATTACACTAATTAGTGGTCCAGAGCGTGTAGAAACTTACTGGTGGTCAGGCCAGGAAATACAGCGCAACTATTATATCGCAAGAAAAGTCAGTGGCAGTAGATTGTGGATATTTCGCGAATGCGGAGGCAAACGTAACTGGTATTTACACGGTTATTTTGCTTAGAAAGAAACTACTATAGATTCATTATCATGACATAGAAGATCATCAAAAAGAATAACCTGGTTTGGTAGCAGTCAAAATCTAGCAATCAAGCCTTATCAATTTATTAGAAACACAATTAGAAAACAGCAACAGGAAGGAAAATAACTGGATTACTTAAAATCCCGAGAAAAGAATTCCATCTCGCTTAACCAATGACTCAGATCCGCCAATTCTCTTGCAATAAGGTGAACTACACCATTGCTTTTCTGCACATGACCAACTACGCCCATTAAGCTCGCTTGACGCATAACAAAACGTTGCTGTTCTCCAAGTGCAGGCCAAACCACTACATTCACATAACCCGCTTCGTCTTCGAGGGTAAGAAAGGTCACGCCTGACGCTGTCATGGGGCGCTGCCGGCAAGTAACTAACCCGGCAACTTTAGCTGTATCTTCATCGGCGAGGCAAACCAATTCATCGGCTCTAGAAACATTGAAGTTATTCAAATGAGTCCGGAAGAGTGCTACAGGGTGGCGCCTCAAAGTAAACCCCGTGGTATTGTAGTCTTCAACAATATTTTGTTCTTCACTGACCACGGGCAATAGAACATCAACACCAAAATCGCTATCAAATTCCTGATCAGAAAAGAATAATGCTTGATCACCTGTATTTATGGCTTGCTTGCCCAATCCCATAGTTTTAATGCCGCTAGCCTGCCAAAATGCACGGTGACGATCACCGCTTATTTTTTTTAGAACATCAGCCGCCGCCAAAGCTTCGAGATCTTTTTGATTAATTCCGCTTCGGAATACCAGGTCCTGCACTGTAGTAAAATGGCCTGCTTGTCTTGCGGCCACAACAGACTTGGCTCCAATTTGAGACAAACCTTTTACTGAACGCAGACCAAGGCGCAATTGTGCTTCAGTATTATGATGGCAAGGCGAGTCCGGTTTTACATAGTGTTCAACAAACTCCAATGTATTGTCATAAAAACTTTCATTCACATCTATAGTATTAATAATAACGCCATGTTTTTTTACATCTCTGATTAATTGAGCCGGCGCATAAAAGCCCATAGGTTGGCTATTCAACAAGGCACAACAAAACGCTGCTGGATGGTAACGCTTGAACCAAGACGATACATAAGCAATTAGAGCAAAGCTAGCGGAGTGGGATTCAGGAAACCCATAGTCACCAAAGCCTTTTATCTGATGAAAAAGTTTTTCTGCAAACTCTTTTTCATAACCACGGCTCAACATCCCAGCAACTAATTTCTCACGATAAAGCTCCAATCTACCTTTACGTTTCCACGCTGCCATGTCTCGGCGTAGCTGATCTGCTTCGCCTCCAGTGAATCCTGCCGCAACAATAGCCAGTTGCATTACTTGTTCCTGAAAAATAGGCACACCAAGAGTTCGTTCTAATACGTCTTTCACGGCCTTACTCGGATAACTCACTGCCTCTCTACCATTTCTACGATTCAGATAAGGATGCACCATTTCACCTTGAATAGGGCCAGGTCGAACAATTGCAATTTGAATTACAAGATCGTAATAGTTGCTGGGCCGAAGGCGCGGCAGCATACTCATCTGTGCTCGAGATTCGATCTGAAAAACACCAATGGTATCTGCCTCAGTCATCATGTCATAAACTTCGGAATCTTCGGCCGGAATCTTCTGCATGGTCAGTGGCGCTTTACTGTAATCACTCACCATTTGGAGGCATTTCTGTATTGCAGTAAGCATGCCCAGAGCCAATACGTCGACCTTCAATAGACCCAAGGCTTCCAAATCATCCTTCTCCCACTGAATCACTGTACGATCCGCCATTGCGGCATTCTCGATAGGTACTAAATGGGTAAGAAGATCCTGACTAATAATAAAGCCGCCCACATGTTGAGAGAGATGCCGCGGGAAACCAATAAGAGCTTCTGCTAATTTAATTAGCATCGCTATTTTCTTATCCTTATAGTCAATACCTGAATCACTTAACTGCTCTTTCAGCTTTGTATCCCACAAATAGATAGACTTAGCAATTTGGTCTAAAAGACCCTCATCTAAACCCAACACTTTACCAACATCTCGAATTGCACTACGAGACTTGTAGGTAATTACTGTTGCCGCTAGTGCCGCTCGTTCACGTCCGTATTTGTTATAAATATACTGTATAACTTCTTCACGACGAATATTTTCAAAGTCCACATCGATGTCCGGAGGCTCATTACGCTCCCTGGAAATGAACCGCTCAAACAATACCTCTATACGCGCTGGATCCACCTCGGTAATACCTAGGCAATAACATACTGCCGAATTAGCTGCCGAACCACGCCCTTGACACAAAATCTTCTTACTGCGCGCAAATGCTACTAAGTCATGGACAGTAAGAAAGTAATGCTCGTAGTTCAGTTCTTTAATAAGCATCAATTCATGCTCAATAATATTGCGGACCCTTGGTGTCGCACCCTCTGGCCATCGCTGACGAATACCGGCTTCGGTTAACTCCCTTAACCATCCGTGAGCAGTATAATCCTTAGGCACTAGCTCTCGGGGATACTCATACTGCAACTCATCAAGGGAAAAATTACAACGCTCAGCAATATGTACCGTAGCGGCTAATAACTGTGGTACAAATAATTTACTTAACTGTTCTCTCGAACGCAGATGACGTTGTCCATTAGGTTCACCATCTAGACCCAATTTATCGATAGGTCGCCTTAAACGAATGGCTGTCAACGTATCCTGTAAAATCCTCAGGCTAGACGCATGCATATAAACGCCACCAACTGCACACTGAGGCACACCGTATTGCGTACTCACTCGCTCCAACTGCTGCAACCTCATACGATCATCACCTCGCAATAACAACTCAACCGCAATCCAAAGATGATTGGTAAAAATACGTTTTAGCCAAAGCGCTTGATACGCTAATTTTTCTGGAGTCTGTTTCAGATCAGGCAGCCAAAGCGCTATACAATCTGTCGGTAAATACTTCTCAACCATTGCATAGTTAATACGATAGCTTCCCTTATCACTTTCACGCCTAGCGCAACTAATTAAATGACTAAGGTTTCCATAGCCCCGACGATTACAGGCCAGCAATACAAGATGACACCCCTCTTCTAAGTGGAATTCGCTGCCAATAATCAGCGCAATCTCTCTCTCCTTCGCCGCCATATGCGCGCGAACCACTCCAGACAAGGAACATTCGTCTGTAATCGCTAGCGCGCTATAACCCAAACTATGAGCACGCTCTACCAACTCTTCCGGGAAAGAAGCTCCGCGTAAGAAAGTAAAATTGGAGATACAATAAAGCTCAGCGTAGGCCGATAATTTAGCTGGCGCCAAGACTTGGTCTGAGGCAATGCCGGTTTCCTGCAGAGAAATTTCACCCATTGTCATATGATTAATATACTGTATATATATACAGTATATTAATTTATTACCGTATCGGCAAACATCATAACGGCGAGTTTACGTGTAATACTTTGCTAGTCAGTAGACTAAAAGATCAGCCTATATTTCCCAAAGGCTAAAGCCGTGAAGATCTAATTTGAAAAAGGAGAGTAGAGCATCAACAGATCGAGTGAAAGGAAGATTGCAGCCTCCTCAGAGGCTGCTTTACGAGTACCAAAATGAATGAATCCATAAAATGGAGTGATTATAAAATCAATTATTCATGAGACAAAAATTTAATTATCTAGAAAGATTTCCCTAGCGTAAAAACAACGGCCTCACCTTCACTAGCTGAGCCTGAGGAGGAAACCTCATCTGACAGCTCATCACTGTTAAAAATTCCAGCTATGCCGACATCAAAATCAGCAATCGTTGTTCCCCAACCAATTTCTAGATAGTCACCATCGAATTCATCTCCCCAAGTTCCGTATGTTCCATAAAACCCACGGCCTAAGTCTAATGTTAATGCAAGAAAATCATAATCTGCTTCGTTACCGAATCCATCCCATTCACCTACAGAATATTCTAGACTGAAAATGCCATAACCGAGGTTTAAATTGACTTCCTCGTAAGTGTCATCAAATTCACCAGTGTAGTAATACCCAGTGAACCCAACGCTGGCAGCAAACCCCTCTTCTGTTTCGATACCATATCCAAAGTAGCCGTCTACTTCTAAACCATCGCCGACATCTGCCGCCCAAGTGCCAACATAGAATCCGCTGTCCTCCCAATCAGCTCCAGCTGATGCAGAAGAGCTTTTTTGTAAAACTCCTCTGAAATAATATTCGGACGCGTATCCAATATTATAGGAAACATCTGCATATACTGAAGTTGCCATTAATCCGCTAGAAGCTAAAAGCACTACCATAATTATATGAGTTAATTTCTTCATTCATTCCTCCCATTATTTATTTGTGTCATATCAGACTAGGCCTATTTACGCCTACTACCGAAAATAAAACTGTTTCTTATATAGGTTAGTAGCAAGGACCTTGCCAAGATCATATAGGTGACGCCTTTAGCGAATTTTAGAGGAAATAAGGGAAAATTTAATATAAACCCAGCCATAAAAGAGTGCGCTTAGTTAGATAGTTAACGCCGTCGCACCACAAAGGGGCAAAATAATCATCCATCAACCACCTAACCCGGAACTGGAATAGTTAGCTCTTGGGGGACTGCATAGCCTTTTTGTACAGCGGGTCTTTCCGATATCCTCAAATACCAATCCTTTAGTCTAGGGAAGTCATTTAAATTCATTTGCTGGAACTCATAGCGCGAAATCCAGGGCCAGGTAGCTATATCAACTATTGAATATGTGTCACAAATAAATTCGCGCCCTTTTAATCGATTTTCCAGCACCGTATAAAGCCTTGCATTTTCTTTCCTGTACCGCTCTTCTGCATAAGGAGCCTTACCTGGATTAAATTTAACAAAATGATGCGTCTGCCCCAGCATAGGGCCAACGTGGCCGGCCTGGAACATAAGCCATTGCATTTCTTCCCAATATTTTTCGCCGATAGGACTTACAAATCTTCCGAATTTATTAGCCAAATACATCAGTATTGCGCAGGATTCCATCATCTTCGTTCCAGTGTCGTGGTCAACAATTGCAGGAATTTTATTGTTGGGGCTAAACGAAACAAATTCTGGCTGGTGCTGGTCCCCCGCTGTAATATCTATCGGGAAAACACGATAAGATAATTCCAACTCTTCCAACATAATTGACACTTTTCGTCCATTTGGAGTTGCCCAGGTATAAAGATCTATTCCTTTTTCGTTTTCAGTTCCCATTCGATTATTTCCTCATTGCGTTGTCGCGGGCATATAAAATTAGTCACTAATTTTACCCAAATGGAATACTGCACAAGAATTTTTCAGCGCCTATAAAATTATGAAACGTTTCTAATAAAATCGTAATCGATAATTTTTCGCAGATCGATAGACTTGTGTTCGGTCTCCATCGGATACTTAAGACCTGTGGCACAATTGAAAAGCACGACCCGCTCTTCTGGCTTTATACGGCCTGACTTAAGCTCTTTCTTTAAAGCAGCTAACGTAGCTGCGCCTTCAGGGCACAGGAGCAGTCCTTCTTTTATGGCACACTCTTTATGCGCCATATTGATTTCCTTATCACTCACCGCTACGGCAAACCCTTTGCTATCTCTAACGGCATCGAGGATGAGGAAATCGCCCACTGCAGCGGGGACCCGAATGCCTGCAGCAATAGTTTTAGCGTCTTTCCAAGGCTTAGCGTGGCGTTCTCCTTCATCAAATGCTTTAACGATTGGCGCACAACCCTCCGCCTGAACAGCTACCATCCTTGGACGTTTTGACCCTATCCATCCTATAGCTTCTAATTCATCAAAAGCTTTCCACATACCAATTAACCCTGTTCCACCGCCAGTTGGATAAAGAATTACATCTGGCATCTCCCAGTTTAGCTGTTCCGCTAGTTCAAGGCCCATGGTCTTTTTACCTTCAATCCGATAAGGCTCTTTTAGTGTAGACGTATCAAACCAATTCATTACCTCTTTGCCTTCTCCAACGAGTCGCCCGCAATCAGTTATATATCCATTAGCAAGAAACGTTTTGGCTCCCTGAAACGCAATCTCTTCCACATTTACTTTAGGAGTGTCTTCTGGACAAAAAACAAATGTTTCGATTCCAGCACGAGAGCAATAAGCTGCTAATGCGGCACCAGCATTGCCATTTGTAGGCATAGCCATTCTCTCAACACCTAACTCTTTAGCCATCGCAACCGCCATTGCCAAGCCTCTAGCCTTAAATGACCCAGTAGGCAATCTCCCTTCATCTTTTATTAATATTTCACCACACTTCATTTCCTCTCGGATTTTTGGCGCTGGCAATAAAGGTGTCATTACTTCTCCTAATCGGACAACATTTTTCGAGTGTCTAATAGGCAAGAACTCCCTATACCTCCAAAATTCTGGCAACCTATTCACAAGATCTTGTTTAGTCACAGCTTTCGATAATGCATCTAAATCATAACGAACAAGCAATGGCTTACCCTCTTTAGAAAGGCCGTGAAGCTCGTCGGCAGAATAAAATTCACCGGTATAGCTGCATTCAAGGTGCGTAACAAAAGTTGAAAATTCTTTCATTTGACTAGAGCCCAAAGTAAATACGGAACGAGAATTAGTTTGATGACTATTACTAGTTATCAATTCTTCCATGTTATCCATAAATATAATTCAGGTATACTTAAGTATGTTTTAAACACCCAGCAATTTGGAGGAACACATGTCACTGTCTTCAAGTATATTTGGTAGCTTTTTGGGCCTTTCTTTGAGCATGTTATTGATAAGTTGTAACTCAGAAGAACCAACGAATAGCTCGATCAATACGCTCGCTGTTACGTCAAATACAGATATAAATGTGGAGCAATCAGCTACGGGGCCAGAACTTGGCTCTTTCGGCATAGATATAAGCCACCAAGACCCGAATACGAAGCCTGGAGACGACTTCTTCAGATATGCCAATGGCAAATGGTTAGATACGTTTGAACTGCCTCCTTCCAGGAGCAACTATGGTTCTTTTACTGTTTTAAGTGACCGCTCCGATCAGCGAGTTCGTAACATTATCGATGACCTTACACAGATGGAGCCAAACCAAGCTTCAATTGAGCAGAAGATTAGCGACTATTATTTAAGTTATATGAATACCGAAATACTTAATGAACTCGGGATAACACCTTTACAAGATGGTCTTGCTCTACTGGACGAAATAGACAGTCTTGAAAAGCTCATCCGCGGATTTGGTCGTGCCCTCGTGGACAATACTGCTACACCGTTTAGTTTTTATGTAGGTGCAGATCGAAGCGATCCAGACCGACACCAATTAAGTTTATCCGTTGGAGGAATCTCTCTTCCAGATCGTGACTACTACTTAGTTGATAGTGACCAGTTTATAGAGGTGCGTAATGCGTACATCGAACACATAGCTCGTATTTTAGATTTTGCCGCTATCGAAGATAGTCAAGAAAAAGCAAAATCGATACTAAAGCTAGAAACACAAATCGCAGAATATTTATGGCCGAGAGACCAGCGCCGTAACCGTGATTTAACCTACAATCCTATGACATTCGAGACATTTAAAAATGATTTCCCAGGTTTTGATTGGGATAGCTATTTTGAAGCCGCAGGAATTATAGAATTAGAAGATCTCAATGTTTCTTATCCAAGCGCCATGTCTCCTATTATTAACTTAATAAATTTAATACCTGTCGACGACTGGGTTAGCCATATGAAATATCGTTATATAGTTGATAGCGCTAGTACACTGTCTGAAAAAATAGATAATGAGCGTTTTCGTTTTTATTCAACGGTACTCAATGGTGTTCCAGAACAAAGAGAACGCTGGGAGCGAGGAGTCTCTCGCGTTGGTTCTCTGTATAGCTTGGGCGAGGCAATAGGGCAAGTATATGTGGAACGCTATTTTCCAGGATCTGCCAAAGTACAGATGGAAGAATTAGTCGAAAACCTAAGAGCCTCAGTATCTCAAAGCATTGAAGAAATAACCTGGATGAGCCAATCCACTAAAGATGAAGCTCAAAGAAAATTACAATCTTTTAGACCTAAAATTGCCTATCCGGACGAATGGAAAGATCTTTCATCTATAGAAATCAGCCGTAATGATCTTTTTAGAAATGCTCAGAATATTCGTGAGTTCAACTATGCTGATGAAATAAACCGACTGGGAAAACCTACAAATAGAGAAGAGTGGGGAATGACCCCTCAAACTGTAAATGCTTATTATAATTCTTCTTTCAATGAAATAGTTTTCCCAGCAGGAATTTTACAGCCACCATTTTTTGATCCGTTAGCTGATGCCGCGGTTAACTATGGGGGGATAGGGGCAGTTATCGGCCATGAAATGGGCCACGGCTTTGATGATCAGGGTTCCAAATCAGACTATGCCGGGATTCAGCGAAATTGGTGGACAGACGAAGATAGGGAAAACTTTGAAACATTAACCAGCGCGTTAGCCTCTCAATATGACAAGTTTGAACCGGTATCAGGTAATTTTATAGATGGTAATTTTACTTTAGGGGAAAATATAGGCGACGTCGGTGGTCTTTCTCTTGCTTACCGCGCTTATAAAATGTCGCTTAACGGAAATGAAGCACCAATAATAGAGGGTTTAACTGGAGATCAAAGATTTTTTCTATCATGGGCACAAGTATGGCAGCGGAAATATCGTGAAGATGCTTTAATCCATATGCTTACTAGTGACCCTCACTCGCCATCGGAATTTCGGGTAAATGGTGTCGTAAGAAATTTTGATGAATGGTATGAAGCATTTGATGTGCAGGTAGGCGACGAACTTTACTTACCACCAGAAGAACGCGTACGGATTTGGTAAGAATTTAAAAACAATACGGAAAAATATCATGAATCCTTTTAAGCAATTTTTAGCGTTAATGTTATTTTTAACTTCTTCTGGGCTAATTAATGGACAAGAGTACGACATCATTATTCGCAACGGTAGGCTTATCGATGGCTCAGGAAACCCTTGGTATGGGGCGGACATCGGTATACTAAACGATCGTATTACAAAAATTGCTGACCTTTCAGAAGCTAAAGCTAACTTAGTAATCGATGCCTCCGGATTAATTGTCTCACCTGGCTTCATCGATCCTCACACACATGCTTTACGTGGGATATTTGATGTCCCAAATGCAGAAAGCGCATTGCTTCAGGGGGTTACAACCTTAACTGAAGGCAATGATGGTAGCTCCCCATTCCCGATCGGCGATCATTTTCAAGATATTTTAGAAAAAAAAATTAGTCCTAATTGGGGTGTTTTTGTTGGGCAAGGAACGATTCGTTCCGCCGTCATTGGCTCAGAAGAGCGCGAACCCAATGACGAAGAAATGATACGAATGAAAAATATGATACGACGAGCTATGGAGGAGGGAGCTCTAGGTATTTCAACCGGTTTGTTCTATGTGCCAGGAAGCTTTACTTCAACAGAAGAAATAATAGAACTCGCTGAGGTAGCTGCAGAATATAATGGTATTTATATTTCTCATATGAGAGAAGAAGCTGCTCAGTTACTTGATTCAGTTCGCGAAACTATCCAAATTGGAGAAGAAGCAAATATCCCAGTACAAATGACTCACCATAAGGTTATTGGAGTTGATAATTGGGGCTCCTCGATTGATAGCCTCCGCTTAGTAGATAACGCGCGTGCACGAGGTATTGATATTACTATTGACCAATACCCGTATACCGCGTCGCAAACAACTATTAATGCATTAATTCCGCAGTGGGCCCAAGAAGGGGGTCGCGAACAAATGCTAGCGAGAATAAATAGTAATGAGACAAGACAGGCCATAAAAAACGAAGTAGTCTTTAAGATACTTTATGATCGAGGCGGAGGTGATCCAAAAAATGTTTTCATCTCTCGAAACTCGTGGGACCCCAATATGGCGGGGAAAAATCTAGCGCAGTTAACTGTTGAAAAGGGATTAGACCCAACGGCAGAAAATGCTGCTGATACTGTTTTCGATATTATACGTGGCGGGGGAGCTACAGCCGTCTACCACGCGATTGGTCCTGAAGACGTAGATCGAATTATGCAGCACCCCAGCACAGCAATTGGCTCAGATGGCCCAGTTGGAGTGTTCGGTGAAGGAGCCCCACATCCGCGTCAATATGGCACATTCGCTAGGGTGTTGGGTCTTTATGTAAGAGAAAGACAGATCCTGACACTGGAAGAAGCAATTCGTAAAATGAGCAGTCAAACAGCACGTCGTCTTGGTATACATGATCGCGGCTTAATTACAGAGGGTTACTATGCAGATATCGCAATTTTCGATGCTAATGAAATTATCGATAAGGCAACTTTTGAAGACCCACACCAATACGCTGTGGGTATGAAATATGTCTTAGTTAATGGCACATTAGTGGTAAAGGAAGGAAAACACACGGGTGAACGTCCAGGAAGAATTATCTATGGGCCTGGGTACGGCGACAATCGCTAGCATCTACAAAGATATCGAATTTACCTAAGGACTATTTTTAAAAAATTAATCATAAAATAATTGAATGCCTTACCGTGTCTGGAGCAAACTATTTTAATACGTCGTAATATAGTCCGCGCAAAGTCAGTCGATAAAGGGGCGAATAACAAAAAAAATCCAAACCTATAAAAATAATAGACAGAAACCGGGAGAAATAATAATGAACAAGATAGTAGTACTCTTTGCGATAACAATGGCCATAGCTAGTATAATGTTTACGTCAACAGCGCAAGACATGAGCCCAGAGGAACAAGCCGCTGCTGCTGTAGCACAGCGCAAAGCTCTATTTCAAACCATTCGATACAACATCGGACCAATAGGTGCTATGGCACAAGGCGCTCCTTTTGATGCTGAAGTTGCTGAAAGGAATGCACGCAGAATCGCTGTAATGGCGACCATGATCCCAGAAATGCTAGCGGTAGATACCAGTAATTTCGACAATATAGAAACAACCGCATTGGACAGTATCTGGAATAATCAAGGCGATATAGCTGAGTTGGCTCAAGCGCTAATTACTAATGCAAACTCATTTGCAGATGCTGCCGCAACAGGAGACATGGGCGCTACTTTGGGGGCATTCAGAGCCTTAGGTGGTTCTTGTGGAAACTGCCACGATACTTACCGGGTCGATAACGATTAGATCCATTATTAGATGAAAAGAAGGCGGTTTTACCCGCCTTCTTTTCATCTTGATGAGGAGATACACAAGACATTAATTAAATAACTGGGCTCGTCACCCATCCTGCAACTTGTGCCGTGTAAAAAAAGCAGCCATTGCGTCTCGATCATTCTCCGTTAGTTTACTCGTATTGTGCTCGATGACCTCGTTCATATCACCACCCACAAATTCACCTTCTGGCTTTAGCCCTAACAGGAGAAAGATATCAAAGTTATTTGTTGTCCATTCTTCCAAAGCCTCCGCATTTATCGGTTCAATAATTTCGTCGCCAATCTCTGCGCCCGCGAATTCCCGAGCGTAATCCGGAACTCCTATAGCATTTCTAGGAGTGTGACATTCCCCACAGTGGCCCAAACTTCGAGCTAAATAAGCCCCGCGATTAACTAAGCCATCGTCAAACTCTTCAAATGAAGGCGCATTAAAATCAGCGACTTTATTCCAAACCGCCATCAGACTTCGATAAAGCCAAGGAGGAACATCGGGGTCTGGTGTTTCAGAATAAATAGGTTCTAAAGACATAAGGTACGCAGCCATATCAAGCACATCTTGATCCTTAATCCCTGAATAAGCTCGATAAGGGAATGCAGGATAATAAAAACTGCCACTAGGCGTTCGACCATGTTTCAATGCAAGCAGAAAATCTTTGGGTCCCCAATCCCCAATTCCGGTGGTTATGTCTGGCGTAATGTTGGGAGCATAAAATGTTCCGAAATCAGTTTCAATCGCTAGACCTCCCGCATAAGTTTCATTAGTTTCTTCGGTTTGTCCACGATGACAGCTGATACAACCCCCTGCTACTGCAAGGTATTCACCTCTCTCAATTGCTTCAGAAGAATTAGAAATGGCTTCCAATCCCGAAAAAGAAACCTTTGGTAGCGCCAGAAACCAAAGGCCTATTAGACCTGATACAGCGAGTAAAGAGATAACGATACTTAATTTCTTATTCATTGAAACCTTCTGTTAATGGCAGAATATGCTTGTATCATATTCTTGACTATATTCTATGCACTGAAGCTAGTGTTGTCGAACTACAGATAATTTGGTTAAGCTTCGCAAAGTATGTAACGAAGCAGGAAATTAAATTGTTGAATTTTGAGCATATAGTGCAAGTGAACGACCATAAAAAATCTGAAAAAAAAGACATTACACGGCATCAGCTATGGCAAGGCTTGGTATTGCGAGCGAGGTCTCCAGAAAAATTCAACCCTAATTTGAAGTGCCGTTCTCTTGAACAAAAGGGGAACGAATTTATTCGTAATATCGAAGTGGGTAACACAATTTTCTATGAAAAAGTTATTTTGTATCCTAAAGAAAAAATTAAGACTTTTACCATTGAAGAAATTAATCAACTCTATGCAGAAAGCAATACATCCATAGAAGAACCTGCGGCAGGCTCTTTATTTGTTCGGTTTCAATATAACAGGGAGATTGAGAATTCTCAAAAATTAGATATTACGGAGTATTTAAAGAGCGCCTATTTACAACTAGACGTAGAAGCAATATCTATGATTCGAATAATGGCTGAAAAGAAATATCTCCCGATGACCAATTAATTGATACCCTTGTGTTTGATATCTTAAATTCAGGCAAATGATGTTTTTGCGTCTATCTCTTTAATTGTTTATTCTGTTCGCTTCTAGCACCAAACATGTGTGGGAAAAATTAATGACTAAAATAAATATTAAAACCAGTATTAGCTTTACGATCCTATTATTTCTGAGCTGCAGTGTATTCGCAGAGCGTCTCGTAACCGATGATGAGAGTCATATTAATGATCCTCGCATACAACATCTAAGTTATTTATTCCCACCAACTGGAGAATCGATACCATACGCGCTTTTTGTGCCTTCTACTTATAACGAAGTTGATGAGGCGCCTTTAATTATTTCGTTACATGGTCTTGGAAGATCTTACGATTGGCTAATGGGCTATCACGGCTTTCTTGACGAAGCCGAGGCAAATGGTTACATAGTTGTAACTCCGCTCGGTTATATTCGGCGCGGCTGGTATGGATCGCGACCAACCGAAGATCCTATCGATGCAAAATATAGCGAACAAGATGTGATGGCAGTTATAGATCTCATCATAAATGAATATGCTATTGACTCTAATCGGATTTATCTTTGGGGCCACTCAATGGGTGGAGCTGGAACCTACCATATTGCCGCGAAAAATCCTGAGATGTTTGCAGCTCTAGGAGTTGCAGCCCCAGCACCTCTGCGAGATCTAGATATTGATAAAACTCTAAATCGTATCAAACACATTCCAACCTTTGTTCTCCAGGGTGATGAAGACGGCCTGGTAACACTTACACGAAGGTGGGTTAGCAAGATGCAAGATATTGGCATGCAGCATGTCTACGCTGAGATACCGGGAGGAGATCACTCCTTAGTAATCTCGCAAAACAGTGAGCATATGGAAAAATTTATAGATTTTTTTAATATTGTCCGAAAGAACTATTAAGGGAAATATAAAAATGTTTCGCATATTCCGAGTTAGCATGATCACCATATGTTCATGTTTTTTCTCGATGTTATGGGCTCAAGAACCTGAGAATTTTGACGCGGCATCAAAATATCAATCGACTTGCTTTGCCTGTCACGGCACGGGACAAGCACACGCACCTGTAGTTGGCGATGTTATAGAGTGGGAAATTAGGCTTGAAAAAGGTATAGATATCCTAGTGCAAAATACTATTAACGGCTTAAATGGCATGATGCCCCCGCGCGGGTTATGTGTTGATTGTAGTGATAACGAGTTAAAAATAATCGTTGAATATATGCTTGATGAAAGTAAGTGAAACTAACAAAACGCAAATAGAAACAAGGAGTTCACTGATGCAACTAATATTTAGATATTTGGGTCATTGTCAAAAAAGAACCCGTCTGCTTCTAGCAGGATTTCTGATTTTCTTATCTACATGTTCTCAGGAACCTGGAAATACTACTTCTATAACCGTCGCGACTAGCAGCGAAACTACAGGTGGAGCCATAGAGAAACTCTCTTCAGCCAGGGATTTGGAATGGCCTTTACATAATTTTGATCTTTATGGATCTCGATTTTCGCCCACTGATCAGATTACCAAAGACAATGTAAGCACCTTAACACCACGCTGGTTATTTCAGCATGGTGTTATAGATGGTGTTAGCAATCAAACAACACCTGTGATTGTTGATAAAATCATGTACATAACAGATTCAAGGGGCAGTGTTTATGCAGTCGATGCACGTAACGGTCACCTTATATGGACCTATGATGTCACTCGGCTCTTAGGAGGCGGACGTCGAGAAGGATATATATTTCGTCATCGTGGCGTAGCCTATGATGATGGTGTCGTATATACCGCCGCTGGGTCATTTATGTTTGCGCTAGATGCAAAAACTGGAGAGCCAATTGAAAGCTTTGGAGAAGGCGGGCAAGCATCAGTAATTCTGGACGTATTACAACAAAAGGACCCTTCCATCGAAACAGCAATCTCGGTGGGATACTGGTTTACCACTGCTCCTCAGATATATAACGACGTCATCTATATTGGTACCACGCGAAGTGAAAGTCATATTGCTGGCGGTTATGTTCTCGCAATCGACGATAAAACAGGTGAAATACTTTGGCATTTTAATACAGTCCCGCAAGATGAGAGCGACCAAGGCTGGGAGATTGCCGGCCCCACCTGGGTCGGAGGGGAGCGCAATGGTGGTGGCATCTGGGAGACCCCGTCCATCGACCCTGAGTTAGGTATGGTTTATTTCGCGGTGGGAAACCCATTTGGTGACAGTACCAAGAGGGATGGAATGAATCTCTTTACAGATTCTTTAATCGCACTGACGCTAGATGAGGGTGAGCTAGCTTGGTATTACCAGCAAGTTCATCACGATGTTTGGGATTATGACTCGGGCAATCAACCAGTATTATTTGATATGGAAGTTGATGGGGAGCCCGTTAAAGCACTTGCCCAAGCAAGTAAAAATAGTTGGTTATACATTCTGAATAGAGAAACTGGTGAGCCTGTGCACCCCATCATTGAAACACCTGTTTCGACAGAGACGGAAATAGAGGGAGAAGAACCTTGGCCTACACAACCAATACCTCATAAGAAAAACGGTGAGCGCATGGAACCGGTTTCTCCTGTTTTTCCTACAGATATACCGGCACAGCACATGGAACAAAATCAGTTAGTGGAGCAATTTACACCAATCGGGCCAAATCAGATTTTCGCACCAGGTTTTGGTGGAGGATCAAACTATGGGCCCTTAGCTTACGGCAAAGACACAGGCTACCTATATGTCAATGCGATCGACCAACCTTTTAATTCAGGTCGAGACCCGAAAGGTTATTTCTCAGCTTATGATCCTACAACTGGCGAGCTAATTTGGAGACAAATATTTGAAGGGTACGGGCAAGCTGGTCCCGTCGTTACGGCAGGCGGTTTAGTTTTTGTTGGCGCTGGAAGCAACACAGCTGGTTACTTTTATGCCTTTGACGCAGAAACTGGAGAAGAATTGTGGCGCTTTAATACCGGCTCTGGTGTTTTTGCATCACCATCCGTTTTCTCAATTGACGGCGAAGAATTTATTACAGTTGCATCCGGAGGTGGATCTCGTGGTCGACGCGGTGGAGACCTTATTTTAACTTTTGCGCTGCCTGACTGGTAATAATAAAAATGTGGTTAAAGGATTTCTAGCTCGCTAGCGCGACGTAATTACAACTCGAAAACCAATCGTACTATTACGAACGCCAGGATCTACCGCCCCTCGCACAGCGGTCCGAACATTGTTTAGGCTATCGGTATAAGAGCCGCCGCGCATAACCCAGAGGGCATCTTCAGATAGGTTTTCCCCATCATCAGAAGGATTATAGGGGTAATCCTGCAGCGGGCTACGAGTTAACTCCCACAAATTGCCGGCCATATCGGAAAGCCCATAGGCGCAAATGCTACAAAGCTCCGCCCCCACCGCGCGGACCTCATCCGAGTTAAAATTTGCAAAGGCGGAAGTTGGCTGTGAGCCCCAAGGAAAGACTCGCCCATCATCACCTCGCGCGGCTTTTTCCCATTCAGCTTCCGAAGGTATTGTGACCCTGCCCCCCTCATTTAAAAAAGACTTGATAGCGCTTGGAGTATTTGGAGAATTCCTGAGTTTAGATTCTAACCACCGGCCGTAAGCCAAAGCATCTGGCCACGTAATATTGTAAACAGGGAATCGTGGCGCGCCCCCTAAACCAATTTGTTCCAAGTCCAGCCCCGACTCATGCGCAAAAATACTAAACTGAGCAATCGTAGTTTCAAACCGGCTTATATAATACGTAGGTAAAAAAACCTTCCCTTGCCTTTCGAGATCAGACCAACGCTCATTTTCGTAGGCAGACCTATCAAAGGCGGGGTTACTACCCATTATAAATTCACCGGACGGCACTTCTACAAACCCCCATAACACATCATCCGAGAGATACCATGCATCTCTATTAAAACCCTTTAAATCCTCTGCATACAACTGAGAATTACCGGCAATACCAGAATTATTTCCTTGAATTCCCATCCATGCCGCAACAACTACAATAATCATTATCATTATAGTAAAACCAACTGTGCGACCCTGCACTTCCTGATTTTTATTATTGGACGAAAATATTGAGTCCTCGTGACTCACAATGAAACCTGTATTTTTTGACAAGCGAAGTCCCAATTATGCCCACAGGCTTTCACATAAAGATCGCCTAAAGGGACATCCATTAAGTTTAAGCCTCCCTCGCGAAGCAAGAGCCTAAGATCTAATTCATGGGGATCATCGCGAGCAATTGAATTCGAATTAAGAAGATTTATACAAGCTGCTTTAAACTTTAATTCGCAGGACTGTTCAAAATAACTAGTCGCCAAAGCATCATCTCGTGGGACTACTGAACCTTGACGGTATAGCAGTCCTAGCTCATTGCAAGCCCACGCAGCATTGTCCGTGCAATAGGTATTTTCTAATTGTACTAGACGCTCACAAGCATTAGGCAAGCTATCGTCGCAGGCTTGCTGCCAAAACGGCAAACTATCACCTGTATGTTTACCATCAGTTTTCCCCAGAAAAGACATCGAACCAAATACAATAACCCAAACAAACATATGTGCCAGATTTGCACGACCACTGAGCCAATTGTCTTTCCATACATTAAGTAAGTTCCGAAAGTCTATTGACCTAACGGCCTTATCGATTGCAATAACGCTTAGGTTTAATAAAGGAACACACAAAAGTTTGTCGTAAAAAGTAGGCGCCCCAAGGACACCAAGTAAATTATAAAATAAAAAGACCC
This sequence comes from Gammaproteobacteria bacterium, assembly GCA_029242705.1. GTDB lineage: Bacteria > Pseudomonadota > Gammaproteobacteria > Pseudomonadales > Pseudohongiellaceae > UBA9145. The sequence continues at coordinate 38,381 of JAQWTK010000102.1, forward strand.
CAAACCCATAAAGCACTCCAAAAAACGTTTTACCAAGAGGGGTACGAGGCGAAGTTGACGGATCAGTTACCAATAAATGTAGCCCCAAAAATACCGCAGCCGGAATTTCAGAATCAAGGAAATAGGGTACTCCTGAAAAACTACTATAGAGTGCGCTTAGCCCAAATAACGATATAGCTGCCATTCCAGCTACAAGCGTAATAGCGAAAAAATACATTACGACCAGGCCGATTAGAAATAAAAAGACATAAATGTTTGGAGCTAGTGTAAGCGTGGATGCAATTTCTTGCCCCCAGGTCAAATGTGTTGTATTTGTTAGAATAAGGACTAGCGAAAACAACCCAAGAGCAAAAGCCGATGGGTTAAAAATGTGTACGCTCCTCCCTTCGCGCTGCCAACGAAAGTATTCTTTACCCATAAAACCCAATGCAATCATCAGAAATTGTATATAAAACCAATCGTCCCTAAACCAAAGAAAGAGATTAACGCTGAAAATTATAGGGATAGGCCCAAAACCTAATGTGTAATTCTGATGCCTAGACCATGAAAGCAATATACTAAAAACATAGGCGAAAATTATTTGACCCAGAATCAGTAAAGTATGATCGTATACGGGACGCCAACCAGGCGAAGGTTCCCAGTAGTAACCCCAATATACGTAAACACTCAACTGAACGAGTGCTTGAATATAGTGTTGTGGCCTTAGAGAAAGATCAAAAGTATGTTTTTCACCTTCTCGATTACTCTGCATAAGTAAATAACCGCACCAGATGCCTAGGAACAATACAGCAGCGATAAATGACCAAGCAAGCGTCTCATTACTTTGAATTCGGGGGGTTAGCGCAAGAATACCTAAACCAAAAGTCAAAGCGAATGGAAGTTTAAAATTACCCAGCGAAACTAGGGGATTGGGACTGACACCAGTGGTTGCAGCAGGTAAAGCCGAGCTTCTTTCCTTAATATTCCTAGTTTTGGCTTTTGAAGCCATATTGTCCGCCGCTGCCTAAGGCCCATGAATTAGGATGGCCTCGAAGAATAAACCAGGTCAAAAAGCAATTCAATTTAGATAAACCTTTATCGTTATTATTGGATCGAAATATGACCTACCTGTAAGGTATATCGGTATTTTTGAAACAATTGGTGACTAATTTCTTCTTGAAAAATTGCCCATTTCTGCGTAATTTCAGCATATTAGGATATGTTCCTTTCGATATTAATATTAGAGCAAAATTGGAGATACCAATGAAAAATAGAGCCCTAACCAAACTGTCCTTGGTGTTAGTGAGTATTTTAGCTGCGCCTCTAGTAATAGGGCAGTCAGACAGTTCTCCGAAAACTGAGTATGGCCACCCTGACTTACAAGGCACTTACACATTCAGGACCATCACACCACTGAATAGACCAAGAGAATTAGAACATCTCGAAACACTTACGCCAGAGCAAGCGGCGGAGTGGGAAGAATTTGAACTACGCCGCCAAAATCGTGATCTCATTATCGATTCCGT
>JAQWTK010000007.1 GCA_029242705.1 Gammaproteobacteria bacterium
TGGCGAACAATTGCGTCATTTGGGAGAGCCCCATAATAGTATTCCTGCAACATTTTTCTCTTGTAACCGTAACAAAAAATCTTTGGCAGTAGATTTAAAAAGTGAACCTGGAAAGAAGATACTTTGGGATTTAATTGCATCAGCAGACATACTTTTGCAGAATTTTAGACCGGGTGCAATGGAGCGTATGGGGTTTTCCGAGCCCAAGGTGAGAGAGCATAACCCCAGGATAATCTATGTATCAATTAGTGGGTTTGGTGAAAAAGGGCCATATTCTCATAAACGTGTATATGATCCGATTATTCAGGGATTATCAGGTGCGACAGATATTCAAGCAGATCGAAATACGGATCGTCCGAACATGTTTCGTATTATCTTGGCAGACAAAGTTTCTGCTCTCACCGCTGCTCAGGCTATATGCAGTGCGCTCTTTCATCGTGAAAGAACAGGTGAAGGCCAACATATAAAGCTTTCTATGCTGGATGCCACTGTAGCATTCCTTTGGCCTGAAGGTATGCAAGGATTAACTTTTGCTGAAAAAGAAGCAGACGTACGCAAAACTTTTTCGTCGATAGATCTCATTTACGAAACTCGGGATGGATATTTAACAATTAGCGTAATTTCTGATAAAGAATGGAAAGGTATATGCACCGCTTTAAGTTGCGAAGAACTGATAACTGATGAGCGGTTTGTAACATCGTTGGCTAGAAGGCGAAACTCTGAAGAAAGAAGGGTGGTGATTGGGGAATTGGTTAAAGCCTGGGCCAGTGAGGAACTTTTGCGGGAGCTTGATAAAAATGATGTCCCTTGTGCCCCATTAGTGGATCGAACAGAGTTGATGGATCATCCGCAAATTATTGCAAGCAACACTGTTGAAAAAATAGATTTTGAGGGGTTTGGAGAAGTCCGGCAGGCTAGACCGGCGGCTAGGTTTGATTTAACGAAAAGTGAAATAAGAAAGGCAGCGCCTAAGTTAGGACAACACAGCATCGAAATTCTTCAATCTCTTGGTTATGATCAAAATAAGTTAGATGACTTATTGAAAGCTAAAGTAATATTGCAAGAACCTTAGGAGTATTCTGGCATTTTAAATTTTTCATTATAGATTGGCGAATAGGCAGAGTAAGAATATTCTTCACAACCTCCCGGTTTGAAGTCTTTGTAGAGAGCCTTAATTTAGATAGAATCGAGAACTTGTAGTCAATTCTCGATTCTATTATTCTATTTTTCTGTGATTATAATTTATTAAAAAGAAACATTTTTATGTTGGACGAACAACAAATTCGTGACTTGGTGGCTATAAATGCTCCGATAGTAAATCGGGGTAGGACAATAAAACAAATTCTGTCAGATGGTGATATTCCACGCTTAAAAAATTGTAAAGTTTTAGAAGGAAAAGTTTCGGATTCAGTTTTCTCTGATGCGCTGTTCACAGATAGTGGAGTGCCGATTCGTTTAATGTTTCGCAATAATCGAATTTCGACTCATGATGTTAATCGTGGTTCTATTCCTTTTAAAGATCAAGTCTTAGCCCTAAATCATGATCACATGCTGCAGTTAGTTAAGCGCGTTCTAGGGACTTCACAATTTTCGATCGATGGGCTAGAGCCGAATTCTACGGTAATTCCTGCTGAAAACTTGAATCTGATCATGATTGAAAATGTATTGCGTCTCTATATGGCAGAGAGTTCCACGTCAACTTCTTTATATCAACATTGGGTTGCGGCAAAAGAAGAAGGAAGAGAGTTGCTAGAATATGCGGGCCATAAGATTTTTGTAAAGCAATTGGAGCCAAATGGATTGTTGCCATACATAATGGACACCCCCAGCACTAAGGATAAAATAGATCAAACTATTGATCCGCAGTACTTAATAGATAACCATTTATGTAGTTTTGAACAATATGCCGAAATTCGAAATAAATCTTTAATGGCTTTCGGTATAGTCTCTCAATATTTATTATCGAAGGGAATGGTTTTGGTTGATACTAAGACTGAGCATGGGGTTAACTCATTAGGTGCAATAGTTTCTGCTGATGAGCTTTATACTATGGATTCTTCTCGTTTTTGGAAAATCGATGAGTCTGGAAGTTTATTGATACGTAATGGTAAGCCAATATCCTTTTCCAAGGAATTTGCGAGAGGGATGATAAAGGAAGAACAACAAAAGTTTACCGATGAAGAAGCTAATGAAATAGCTGTACGTTATATACAGGGTTTACAGTATATAACCGGAGAGTCTTTTAAGCCTGATTTGAGGCAGAGAGATGAGAGGATTGTCGATTCTACGAATCTTATATTAGACAGTTTGCTTTAAAATAATCACTCAATTTCTAATGTATCGTTTGCTCTGGTTTTGGCAGATCTTCGTTAGTAGGATTAGTAGATGCAGATGCCTGGGCTTCTTGAGATACATAGGATCGAGTAGTAACGGGGCTTTCTAGGTATTTGCTTAATTTATTAAGAAAATCGGCCATATGGTCGGTTTGGTAATGATCTTGTAAACAATCAGCATTCTCCCATTCTTGTAGCAGGATAATTTGACAGGAATCAGTCATTCCTTCGTAGTATTCATAGCTTAAACACCCGTGCTCTTGCCGACACAATTGAACCATCTTTTTCATCAGGCGAATGACAGATCCTTTATTTTCTGGATCCAGCTGAAATGTGCTTTGAACCATTATCATTTTTTAGAACTGCTCCCAATTTGAGTCTTTATTATACGCTATTGTGATTTAAAAACATCTATAGATCAGTTTTTGTTACACATAATGAAAAACATAAATTTCAAGTATTTATGGTGATAGAGTGTTTATTTAAAAAATTATATTACTCCTTCTTTTTTAAGATTGTCGACCTTATCATCACTAAAACCCCAAGAATTGAGAATTTCATTCGTGTTTTCTCCTATTAATGCGGCAGAGGACTGTATGGCACCCTGTGTGCGACTAAATCTTGGGGCTGGTGCAGGTTGAGTTACCCCTTCAAAATCTACATAGGTTTTGCGGCTTTTGTTATGTGGATGATCTGGCGCTTCCTCAAGATTAAGGATAGGAGCAAAACAAACGTCGGTGCCTTCCATTATTTCACTCCATTCATCTCTGGTCTTAGTTTTAAACACAGCTTCCATTTTCTCTCTTTTTTCTGGCCAGGATTGTTGATCTAGTTGTTCATCGAATGATGGATCTGTTATTTCGCATTTTTTGAGTAATAGAGAATAGAATTGAGGTTCTAGTGAACCGATTGAAATGTGTTTTCCATCCTTGCACTCGTAACTCCCATAATAGAATGCGCCTCCATCTAATCGATTTTTATAGCGATTAGCTGTCCACATATCCATTTCCATCATGCCGAAGAAACCACTTAGTAAGCTGGCTGTTCCGTCAGTCATTGCGGCGTCGATAATTTGACCTATTCCTGATGTATTTCTCTCTACTAACGCTGCTAAGACACCGCTAAGAAGATACATAGCGCCACCGCCAAAATCTCCAATTAGATTTAACGGGGGTGTTGGAGGTCGATCTGGGTATCCCATCGAACCTAGCGCGCCAGCTATTGATATGTAATTAATGTCGTGGCCTGCGGCCTGCGATAGGGGTCCTTCCTGTCCCCAGCCGGTCATTCTGCCATAAATAATTTTTTGGTTTCGATTAATACAAACTTGAGGACCAAGACCTAGCCGCTCCATAACTCCAGGGCGAAATCCTTCGATTACAACGTCGGCTTCGTCGATCAATGTAAGTGTTGTTTCAACACCCATTGGATTTTTTAGGTCAATCGCGATTGATTTCCTCCCCCGAAACAGTACGTTAGCGTGATGACCAGTGCCTTTCTGATTTAGTCGATCGATACGAATAACTTCTGCTCCCATGTCGGACAGCATCATGGCGCAAAATGGGACCGGCCCGATTGCCGCCATTTCAACGATTTTAATCCCAGCTAGAGGTCCCATATTTTTACCTTAAATTTATTACCGTAAGCCGCAAATAATAGGTGATAGAGTTTTGAAAATATATAAGAAGTACTGACTTAATGAGGTCCGCCGACTAATGTCGATGGATATTCATGGCGAGTTTCACTTTTTATGATGGATAGATTATGCTTTTGCGTCCGAAAATTGTCTTGGGGCGGGACTTAAATAATGGAAATCTCAGATAAAACTGCTTTTATTACCGGGGGAGCATCCGGGCTTGGATTAGCAACGGCAAGAAATTTCGTTGCCGCTGGTGCCAACGTCTTTCTATATGACTTAAATTCTGAGGCGCTGGAATTAGCGGTAGCAGAATTGGGAGGAAACGTTAAGTGGCATGCTGGAGATGTTGCTGACGAGGTGGCGGTGAAGGAAGCAATTGAGAAGGCATTGCAAGCCTTCGGCGCCATCCATATCAATGTTAATTCCGCTGGTATAGGAGGTGCCTCTAGAACTGTTGGTCGAAATGGGCCAATGCCCTTAGAGAAGTTTGAACATATTGTACGAGTTAATTTGATAGGAACCTTTAACGTGCTTCGTCTCTGTGCGGAAGTAATGCAGACAAATGAGCCTCAGACTGAGGATCAAGAACGGGGGGTCATTGTCAATGTTGCTTCAATCGCTGCATTTGACGGGCAGATAGGTCAGGCAGGTTATGCGGCCAGTAAAGGTGGCATAGTGGCAATGACGCTTCCAATAGCAAGAGATTTGGCAAAACGCGGAGTGAGAGTGATGACCGTAGCGCCAGGTGTTTTTGAAACACCATTGCTTGCCAGTGCACCTGATGAAGTTAAAGAGCCATTAATTGCGATTACTCAATTTCCTAAACGACTTGGAAATCCGGAAGAATTCGGTGAAGAAGTTGCTCACATAGTAAGATGCAGTTATTTAAATGGAGAAGTAATCCGATTAGATGCCGGTATAAGGATGCCAGCAATATAGGTGAGACTGGCTTCCAAAGAATTCGAAAAAATTGAAATAGAAAGAGGATAATTGAAATGGCAGATGCATATATTGTAGGAGCAGTTAGGACTGCTACTGGTAAAAAGAAAGGGAGGTTAAGTCAAATTCATCCAGTAGATATGGGTGCGATAGTTATCGATGAATTAGTGGACCAGACAGGAGTACCAACAGGCGGGGTTGACGATGTAATTTTTGGAGTAGTGAGTCAAATTGGATCACAAGCCGGAAATTTGGGTCGTAACGTTGCCATGTCTTCTAAGCTGGATTTAGAGGTTCCTGGTACAACAGTTGATAGGCAATGTGGTTCTTCTTTACAGGCTATTCAGTTCGGTGCGCAAGCAGTTATGTCAGGAACACAAGACGTAATTATCTGCGGTGGTGTAGAGGCTATGAGCACTGTAGCAATTGGTTCCAATATTCGTGACGGGCTAGAACATGGTCGTGGCACGCCTAAAGGAGAAAGACTTGAGCTTCAGTATCCAGGAATTCAATTTTCCCAATTTGATGGCGCAGAATTGTTAGCGGAAAAATATGGAATTAGTAGAGAGGAATTGGATGCTTTTGGCCTCCTAAGTCATCAACGAGCAAGCCAAGCGACGGAAAAGGGCTTTTTTAAAAACGAAGTTGTGCCGCTCAATATTAAACTCGAAGACGGTACTGCGGATATTCATGAAATCGATGAAGGAATCCGTTTCGATGCGTCCTTGGAAAATATGCAGGGACTTAATCCCCTTCGAGAGGGAGGCGCGATTACCGCAGGTACAGCAAGCCAGATAAGTGATGGAGCAGCGGCAATAATGGTTGCAAGCAAGGACGCGGTATCAAAATATAATCTTCCAGTCCGAGCCAAAATTCATTCTCTGGCGGTTGTCGGCTCTGATCCGGTGATCATGTTAGAAGGACCGATTCCTGCCAGTGAAAAAGTCTTAGAGAAGGCCGGGTTAAGTATTGAGGATATAGATCTATATGAGGTTAATGAAGCATTCGGCTCCGTTCCTTTAGCTTGGGCAAAAGCTTTAGATGCAGACCAAGAAAAACTTAATGTTAATGGTGGGGCTCAAGCATTAGGACACCCATTAGGTGGGACTGGCGCAAAGCTAATGACTACTCTAGTAAACGAATTGGAAAGAAGGTCAGCGCGCTATGGGCTTATCGCTATTTGTGAAGGTGGCGGAACCGCAAATGCGATGATAATTGAGCGTATGGATAGTGTTTTAGCTTAGCAACTACAGAGAAAATTATGTTATTGAATAATGATAAATCTCCTTGGATGGATGAAGAGCTTTCCATTATGCGAGATGCTGTGCGTAAGTTTATTGAGAAAGAATTTTCTCCTGATGCAAAAAAATGGGAAAAGCAAGGTTTTATAGATCGAAGTGCTTGGCTTAAGGCAGGCGAATCAGGTCTGTTGTGTGCGTCAATTCCGGAAAAATGGGGAGGGGGTGGCGGTAATTTTAAACATGAGATGATTCTTGTGGAAGAATTATCCTATGCTCAAATAACCGGTTTTGGTAATGGAGTTCACTCGGGAATAGTCGCCCACTATATAAATTCTTATGGTTCCGAAGAGCAAAAAGCCAGATGGTTACCAAAAATGGCTAGTGGTGAAATCGTATCTGCTATAGCCATGTCGGAGCCTGGCACTGGTTCCGATTTGCAGTCTATCGCGACCACAGCAATAAAAAATGGAGATCACTACAGACTTAATGGGCAAAAAACATTTATTACCAATGGTATGACAGCTAATTTAATTTGCGTCGTTACTAAAACTGACCCCGATGAGGCGGCTAAAGGCATTTCGTTAATAATGGTTGAGACGGAAGACGTTGAAGAGGCAGGTGGTTTTAAACGCGGGCGTAACTTGGAAAAACTTGGTATGAAGGCCCAAGATACAGCTGAGTTATTTTTTGATGATGTCGAGATCCCACTGGGCAATCTCTTAGGAGGTAACGAAGGGAAGGGATTCATCCAATTAATGGAGCAATTACCTCAAGAGCGTTTAATCATTGCTGCCGGTGCTTGCGCGGCTATAGAGACTGCACTAAGAATCACTTCAGAATATGTAAAAGAGCGAAAAGCATTCGGTAAGAGAATTCTTGACTTTCAAAATACTCAATTTCGGTTGGCGGAGAGATTTACCGAGGCAAAATTAGCACGTACCTTTGTAGATCAATGTGCAATGCAATTGGCGGAAGGGAAATTGGACGGCGCAACTGCTGCTATGGCAAAGTGGTGGACTACTCAAAAACAATGTGAAATTGTAGATGAATGTCTACAATTTTTTGGTGGTTATGGATACATGATGGAGTATCCAATAGCAAAAATGTATGCAGATAGCCGCGTACAAAAAATCTACGGTGGTAGTAATGAAATAATGAAATTGTTAATTGCTCGAGAGATTTAAATTTAACTTTCTTCAAAAAGATCAATTTTATCCGCAAACTGTGAATGTAGTAATTTTTTCAGAACCAAATAATAATTCAGCGGCAGAGGCCAGGGGGCAATGCTGTAAACGCTGCGCCGAATTCAACAGGATAAATAGCTTTAGCAAAATAATTGGAACTTAGTTAAAGCATAGCGATTAATTTCTAAGATCTGGCAACAAATAGCCTTCGTTATCTAATTTTGCTCGAATCGTTTTCTTATCAATCTTGCCGGTTGAGGTTAACGGTATGTTATCTGTTTCAATAACTTCATCGGGCAGTTGCCACTTTGCAAAAATGGAGCTGCAATGTTCTATGACGGCAGGTGAATTAAGTTCGCTGCCTTCATTCATGACAACTAGGGCCACTGGACGCTCATCCCATTTTGGATGTGGTCTCGCAACTACCGCGGCCTGGGCAACTCCAGGCATGGCGACAATATGATTCTCCAAATCAACAGAAGAAATCCATTCACCTCCCGATTTAATTAAATCTTTTGATCTGTCTGCAATCATGACGTACTGTTCTGAATCTATCTTCGCGACATCCCCAGTTACAAGCCAACCATCATGGAATTTGTCGGGTTGAGGATCGTTATAATACTCCGAAGCAATCCATGGGCCTTTAATGCAAAGCTCTCCAACGGCTTCCCCGTCATGAGGCAGAGCATTCCAATTTTCGTCAAAAATTTCAATGTCTAGACTTGGCATTGCCAATCCAGCTTTGGCGATGTTCTCAAATTGTTGATCCTCAGAACTCCCTAGATGGGAACGCTTTGCAATTTTTCGTGAAACCGTGCCAAGTGGGTTAGTTTCTGTCATTCCCCACCCCTGAATCATTTCGACTTCGTAACTGTCCCAGTACCACCGCATCATTTCTTGAGGTGGCGCTGACCCACCACAGGTCAATCGCCCAAGTTTGCTTAGGTCAAATTTGCCTGAATTCGCCTCGAGAGTAGCTCTTACTCCTTGCCAAATTGTCGGAACACCTGCTGAAATTGTAACTTCCTCATCCTCCATTAGTTTTAGGATCACATCGGGTACCATGAACCTGTGTGGCATGACCTGCTTGCAACCAAGCATGGAGGCTGCAAAAGGGAGACCCCACCCCATTGCATGAAACATTGGCACTATACCCAACAAAGAATCTAGGCTCGAAAGGCCAAGAGCATCAGGAAGCGATTCCGTTAAGGTATGCAAATATGTCGAGCGATTTGTATACATAACGCCCTTTGGTTTTCCCGTAGTGCCAGAGGTATAGCAAAGACCCATGGGTGAGGTTTCATCTATGTCTGGCCAGTTATAGGTTGTTGGCTGCCCCTTAATAAAGTCGTCATAATCAATTTGATTCTCGAAAGAGCTTGCCACGTTTTCGCCGTGGCGGCATATGACCAATAACTTTACACAAGGGATTTTTCCCCAAAGAGGTTCAAGTAATGGCAGTAAATCTTCATCTGCAAAGATTACTTTGTCGCCGGCGTGGTTGATAATATATTCCAGGTCTGCACTTGAAAGTCGAATATTTAGCGTATGGAGCACAGATCCCATGGAAGGCACACCTTGATAAAGTTCTAGGTGGTAATAATTATTCCACATAAAGCTGCCGATTCTATCGCCTACTTTAATCCCGCGGGAACTTAGAGCATTCGCGAGTTGGTTTGCTCGGTCCCACGTTTGTCTTAGCGTTTGTCTATGTGTTTTATCGACTTGTTGGGTGACCACCTCGACCTCTGGGTCCAGAAATGAGCCACGGCCTAGAATGCGCGACATTAATAGAGGTGTATTTTGCATTGTCATTTTATTTTTCTCCCGTGATTCTGTGTAGTCTCATATAAGAGAGGAAGAGGAGCATATCGGATAAGTGGGGGAATGATCAAATCAAGTTCTTAGCGCGCGAAAATAAAGCTTTAAGCACTTTTGCTGAGTGATGGTAGACACTCTCGCGTCAGCGGTTTATTCTTTGTTTCATTTGATTGGTTTGGTGAGGAATAAAATGATTAGTGCTGAGGAACAAATGAAAAAGTGGGTAGCATGTAACGGGGAGATTATGAGCTATGTGGAGATGGGGGAAGGCGATCCTATCGTGTTTCAGCATGGTAACCCAACGTCATCTTATTTATGGCGAAATATCATGCCTCATCTGGCCGATCAGGGTCGATGCATTGCGATCGATTTAATAGGTATGGGTAATTCTAACAAGTTAGAAAATTCTGGACCGGAGAGCTATACCCTATTAGAGCACCGTGAATATTGGGATGCTGCGCTAGAAACGCTAGGTATAACAGATAATGTAACCTTTGTAATCCATGATTGGGGTTCGGCACTAGGATTTGATTGGGCGAATCGTCACCGAGACTCGGTGATGGGTATAGCCTACATGGAAGCCATAGTAAAACCTGTTACCTGGGATGAATGGCCGGAAGCCGCTAGAGGCGTTTTTCAAGGCTTCAGATCACCCGCAGGCGAAGAAATGGCGTTAGAAAAAAATGTATTCGTTGAAAAAGTTTTACCTGGCTCTATTATTAGAGATCTAACTGAGGAGGAGATGAACATTTATAGAGCGCCTTTCTCTGAGCCTGGGGAAAGCAGACGCCCTACATTAACTTGGCCTCGTCAAATTCCTATTGAGGGAGAGCCAGCGGAAGTTGTTGAACTAGTGCAAAGCTATGCGGATTGGCTGTCTCAGTCGGACATCCCTAAATTGTTTGTCAATGCCGAACCAGGCGCAATCCTAACGGGATCTCAGCGCGAATTTTGTCGTTCATGGCCAAACCAGGAAGAAGTTACCGTCCCAGGGAATCATTTCTTGCAAGAAGACTCTCCGCACGAAATAGGAAAAGCAATTGCAGAATGGAGAAGTAAAATTAATAGCTAAAATTTTTATGACTATCGTACGTTCCTTAATAAAAATTTGTTATACGGCTTCTGGAGTCCTTTTTTTAATAGGCTTCGGCTCTGTTTTTTTTATTTCCGGTGCTCAACAATCTATTCAAGAAGGAATAGTTGGCGAATGGACAATTAATGATGATTTAAGTGATGATACGGATGATCAGGTAGAAAAAGCTATTGAAGCATCTGGGGGTGATGGGGGTCGTGGTTTTTTCAACCGTCAGGAAGATTTTTATCGTGGTGGCCCCCCAGAACACGAACTTTATGACCGTATTTCGTACGATGATTTTTTGATAATAGAGTTCTCAGAGCCGGAATTTAGATTTACCTATGAAGAAAGTTACCTTCGAGTTTTTCACACGGATGGACGTCGTCGTCGCACAACGGCGAATGATTTTTATGAAGATGGCGGTTTAGATTGGTCCGAAGGAAATTTTGAAGGGAATTCGCTTGTCGTTGAAGCTCGTCCAAGAGACGGGGGTTATTCGCTAGAAACCTACACCATTGAGGAG
>JAQWTK010000010.1 GCA_029242705.1 Gammaproteobacteria bacterium
ATTGTTAGCTTTATAAATAAAAACTCGGAATCCTTGAGGGATCGGCTAGCTCAAGCTAACGTAACTATCTCAACTTATGCCGATAGATTTCGTATATCGCCTTCTTTTTTTAATGACATGAATGATATTGATCGCGTAATTGAAGTGCTAGGACGAGCTTGATTACTTGTAAAAGCCGAATCTAAATACATTAACCCTACTAAAATACTTAATTATCTCCGCCGCTAGCATAGATAACCTCTCCGCCTTCCATCGTTATTGTGATAATCCACAGCTTATTGCTATTTTCTAACCCCAGATTACCTTCTATAACTATTTTATCCCCTACTTCTATAGTTTCCGGACTCCAGCCTCGACGTATTAAATTTTGGGGCGTTGAAGATTGCGCATCCCAAATTTCTTCTCTGCCATCTTCATTTTTTACCGCAAAGAATATATGAGCGTGAGGATTAACAAAGTGGACTTCAACAACCTCCCCTTCTCTGGATCCGAAAAGTTCATAGGAAAATTCTGCAGCAAAACTATGATGAGCCACAGCACTATTATTAAGAGTAATGAAGCTCAAAAAGATCGCGAAAAATAGTTTTATATCCATTATCAATTTCATCTTAAATAATCATAACCACAGTCATGCAAGATTAGATGCTAAGAAGATATCTCCTTACCGCATCTAAGTCTAATTAGATACAAATAGCATCCAGCAGCTAAAGAGCTTGTTTGATGACTATCTATTCTGTAGCATCCGGAGGACATGAAATGTCGGCAAGGATTTAGCCGTCAAAATCCGTGAACGACCACAATAAGGATCTGCCGTGACGGATCACAAAACATCTGCAAATACTCCACCCGTGGACCCGCTCAACAATCCGTACTCTAGCACAGGAACAAGGAACTATGTTCTTGTATTACTCACCCTAGTTTATACGTTCAACTTTATCGACAGGCAATTACTGTCCATCTTACAAGAATCAATCAAGGTCGAACTACTCTTGTCGGACAGTCAGCTGGGATTGTTAACAGGCTTTGCATTCGCGCTGTTCTATGTGAGCGCTGGAGTACCTATAGCGCGCTTTGCCGATCGAAGTAATCGCAGAAATATTGTTGCGACCTCCATAGGTCTATGGAGTTTCATGACGGCTATAAGTGGTTTCGTTCAGAACTATGCGCAGCTGCTCGCGGCTCGAGTCGGAGTAGGTGTTGGCGAGGCTGGTGGCAGCCCTCCGTCACACTCAATTGTTTCGGATATCTTCCCTCCCGAAAGACGAGCGAGTGCGCTTTCTTTCTATTCTACTGGTGTAAACCTTGGGATTTTATTCGGCTTTCTCTTCGGCGGGTGGTTAAATGAATTTTTCGGGTGGCGCATCGCTTTTATGGTGGTAGGCATACCGGGGATTGTTCTCGCATTAATCGTAAGAGCTACTGTCCACGAACCAGTTCGAGGACTCATAGAAAACAAGACAGCCTCTAAAGAGCAAGTACCGTTCAAGGAAGTGTTAACTGTGCTTTGGCAGCGCAAAACGTTCCGGCACCTGGCATTTGCTAGCGGCCTTAATGCATTTGCAGGGTACGGCACAGCAAATTGGCTCGCCTCCTTTTTTATTCGAAGTCATGAAATGACAACTGGCGAGCTAGGCACCTGGCTAGCGTTCTCTACTGGCCTATTCGGTGCTATCGGTGTCCTACTCGGAGGAATTCTTGCTGACAAACTCAGTAAAAAAGATAAGCGCTGGTACCTTTGGATACCAGGGATAGCAACCGTTCTAGTTGCACCTTTCATGCTCGCCACTCTTCTTATTGGCAGCCAATACGCGGCGCTGATTCTTGCGTTCATTCCAGGGCTATTGCAAAACGTTTATCTGGGCAACTCCATAGCTACTACGCACAGCTTAGTAGGATTAAGATGGCGTGCTACTGCTTCCGCCATCTTATTTCTAATCCTCAACATTATCGGCCTCGGCTTAGGCCCATTCGCAGTAGGATATTTAAGTGATTTCCTAACGCCATCTTTGGGCTCTGAATCATTACGCTACGCGATGGTTGCTCTACTGCCAACGGTCATGGTGTGGTCAAGTATCCACTTCTATATCGCATCACGCACATTATCCAAGGATTTAGAGCGAGTACCGGAATAGATATTTATTTATGCGCTCGGATCTAAGACGGAGTCCAACACAAATATCTCAACGGTCCCTTCTATAATTCCATCGCTAGACATAGCTTCTGCAGTATCAGGAGACTCCATAACCGCCATAAACGCGTCTAAGTCAGTAGTTTCAAAGCAACCCGCAACCTTATTGCCTTCACCTGCACCCCAGTAGGCTACTGTTACTGCTTGTGTAAGAAATAAATCGGAATGAGTCACAAAACCGCGCTTCCAACGCTCTACATCTTCTACTTCAGCTTTCACTACTACTTTTGTCATCACCAATAACCTCCATTTTCTAACTAGTAAAAATATTTAACATCATGGAGCTATAAACCAACCGGAAATATCGTAAAATATTCCGGATGCCGAAAACCCCTCTAAACCAATCACAAGACCAGTAAATAAAATACCTAGGAATGAGCCAATCAAACTTCGACTAGCTGGATAACCAAGAAGAACTGTCGGCTTGTAACTAAGCTCGTTGAAGCTTATTGACTCATCCGCTTGCTGCAATAAAGCCCGCACAAGAGTCAAACTCTCTTCACCATCAGTATTTTTATTTACTTTAAAGTTCGCAATTTTTTCTTCCAGAATAAATATCTTCTTACGCAAACGGTCCCGATGAATTTCACTCAATCTTTGCAAACTAATAGCAGAAAAGATAGCACCTAGGCTAGCAAAAGCTATGACCGAAATAATTACAATAAGAATTGAAACGGTGGAGACATGGTGTCCGAAAGGTGCCCAGAATATTACATTGAGCATCGCCACGCATATTAGCGAGAATAAAAACAATATGGACGTATAACCCTGAATCCTATCGTAAAACGCACTGCCGAATGATTTTAAAACTCTGCGCGTCAATGTCCACGCGAAAACATTCGACCTTTGCTCCAAGTCAATTAGCACAAACCTATCTTGTTTATTAATCTCGGGATCACTCGGATAGAGCCTTCTTAAATTAATTCCTGGATATTCAATCAGATCACCAAGCATTTCTATACAAGACCTACGTCTGCCAAAATCAAACCTACACAGCAAACCAAATAAAAGTAATTGATGGCATAGAAAAAGACCTATTAGTGTTCCAATACCGACAACAACAGTTCCAAGAGATGATCCAAAGAAATCCACAGCATAAGAATTGGAAATCAGTAACGCAAGTGCTGGTAGAGATAGAGCAAAAGTTGCTGTGATAATATTCATTACAGATTCTATTTTTTTTAAACCCGGATTATTTTCATAAGCCGACTTGAGAATTTCTGTGACTAAAAAAGCAGCCGATATCTCACTTTCATTGTTTAATTTCGTTTTTGGACTGTATCGGGACCCCTTGCCCTTTTTTTCAAAAAATTCGGCAGACTTCTGGTCAAGTGAAAATGGTATACCCTGCAATAAGACATCATTCTCGTCCATTGCGATAGCAAGCTCATCTTCGATCAGCCCAGGATAGTCCCTAGGCTTTGACCAACCCCAGGTAACTAACTGCCTTCGCGTCTTATCACCATCCCATTCAGGAGCGGGCATAGACAATTTCTCATAGGTCTCCTTCCTAAAATATCCATATTTAACAGATATAATAAGCCGCCTCATGAATAAACATACGTATGCCACTATTACCAAAAATGTATCAATCTCGGATATAGAGCCCGTGTCTGTAAATAAGCTGAGTATTAGTGCAGTAGTCAGTAACCATGAACCGGGGAAAAAGAACAACCAGCAAATAATTATGAATCCTAATGAATTATATTTAGTTGAGAGCGGGAAAATTCCCCTGTTTTGGCAAACGTACCACGCTCGCGAAAATGAGCGCTCTATAACAAGAGCTACAAGCGGAGACATGAGCCCGGGAGGGAAATTCTCGTACATAAAAGATTCCCAAAATTGCCTCCATGAAAATTCAACTGTGTCATAAAATGCATTATCCGCATCTATGCCGCTTTCGGCTCGCAAGCTCGCAGCCTGATGATTAGAATTAATCTGCTGAATGAATTCAGCATCATTACGCTTAGAAACTTTACCCATCGTGTCCGATTCCGCCATTATGAAGTCTATAAAACTCTTTTCAATTTATTAGTAATGATTAAAAGGTCAAAGAGGTTAATCATTATTTCTATTGATCAACCACATCAGCTTCAGTAAAAATATTTGTACCAGAGCCGCTTGCGACACCTAATGTAATTTCATCACCTATGGTTAGTGTCATCAAATCTTCTGCAACCAGCATAGGGCCATTGTAATCCGTAGCGTCCAAGATTTGGTCAGAGGTCAGCTCTGGCGGAATAATATGAGAATACACGCCAAGACGCGGACGAGTTTCTCTAAATATCGCGGCAACTTGCTCCGGAGTCGAGTGAACCGACAAACTAACATTCGCCAGCTGCGCCTCGGGCGAATTTCCGGCTGCAGGCACTTGCACTTCGTGAATAAGTACGTCGATATCCATGCTATGTTCTACGATACTAGAGGAGGACGTTGATCGCGTGTCTCCAGAGAAAACCACACTGCGACCCTTGTAGTCGATACGAAATCCTAAAGTAGAACCCTCCAGACCGAGCAGCTCTCCCGTATCCACATTTATGGGCATATGCTCCACATTAATCGCGGTAATCTTTAAGCCATCCTGCTCGTAAAAGACTCCAGGTTCGATGTCATACGCAATTAAATCCGAACCCTGCTCATGAACACCCACCACCTCCCTATAGCGAATATCCCAAGCATAAGCAGACTCAAAATTACTCATCATACTGGCGGTCCCTTCAGGTCCATATACCGTCATTGGGCTTTTACGTCCAAATAACCAGCCAGTTAACCATAAGCCTGGCACGCTAATTGTGTGGTCAAAATGTAAATGGGTAAGGATGATTAGATTGATATCGGTAAGCAACTCGAACCCACCTGCTTGAAACAACCTTTCTCGCATCCCGGGGCCGGCATCAACCAGAAGCCTTTGGCTACCTGCCTCGACTAGAATGGATGGACCATAACGAGTCAATGAAGGTCGTGGCGCTCCAGTGCCCAAAAAAGTAAGTTTGATGATATCTTCAGCAGCCGGGTATAAATTGTTAGACCCGTAAAGAAAAACAATAGTGATTAAAGCGAGTACTTTCCCCTTCATGGCTCTTACAACTTCTCCAAATCATAGAAATTAGAATTCACGTGATGCTGGAACCTGATTTACCGACCATAGGGCAACTGGGTCAACCGAACTGCCTAGATTTTAATAAATTCAAGTCCTTAAATAAGCGTCATCCATAACCATCGTTCCCTAAACTTTTTCCTAATCGTGTACAATTAAAGAAAAAGACTATTATAAAACGATGCCTATACAGCGATTCTTTTTCCTGCTTCTGATTCATCTAATTCTGATGGGCTGCACTGGACTACGCTACGTCGATGTTACGTCTACTAATCAAAATAGTCGAATCAACTACGTAGTTATCCATGCCACTTCCGGCGACTTTGCAGAATCACTGCGACTGTTGAGCACGCCAACCCCTAACCCAGTCAGTTCGCATTATCTAGTTCCCTATGCTGGCGATCCAACGTATACATTAGATAATATCCAAATTCACCGATTGGTACCCGAAGGGAGAAGAGCCTGGCACGCGGGAATAAGCCAATGGGCAGAAGAGACCTCATTAAACGATCGCTCTATTGGTATTGAGGTAGTAAACGAATTTAAGTGCCGGGATTTAATAGTAAAAGATTTATCAGTAGATCAGTCAATAGAGTTAGATTGTGACTTTCCTATTTATCCCAAACCTCAAGTAGAGATAATTACCGTACTCTTAAATGAAATTCTGCAGAGATATCCGGAAATTGACCCAATCGACATAGTAGGTCACGCAGATATAGCACCAAGCAGAAAATCAGATCCCGGCCCTCAATTCCCGTGGGAAGAGCTTTACAAAAGAGGAATAGGCGCCTGGTATGATTCTGATACTGCGACTACATATTTACACCAATTTAAAAATCGACCGGTATCGATTTCTGAGATACAGTGCGCACTTTCCAGCTATGGCTACCCGATTGAGGTAACAGGAGAGCAAGACATTCAGAGTAAGTTTGCTTTTAGAGCCTTTCAACTTCATTTCCGCCCTTCAAATTATAGCGGACTTGTAGATAACGAAACTGCGGCGATTCTTTATGCCCTTAACCAGAAATATGATCGAAGGCCATCTAGTGAATTTTGTAAAAACTAAAACAATACTTTGTGAGCTAGTATTTTTTATTATCTGCATATCGATCGGGAACGCATCATTTGCACAAACATCTCTCGGATCCATTATCCCAAACACGAATAAAGCGTTACCAAGCCCTTTTAGCTAATGAACCAGAGAACGTTCATTTACGATTGTTGTGCTAATTTTCTGGCACATGTTTTAGATTATTCTAAGTAACCTTTAGGCGCTGTTGAAACCTTGGTTCAGCAAATAACTCGCCATCCATTATCTCAACTAGCGCCTTAACCCCCATCTCTAACTCCTTAAAGCGCAAAACCAGAGGAGAAAAACCGACGCGAAGCAAGTTGGGGCTTCTAAAATCAGCTATTACGCCTGCTTCTGCCCAAGCCCGACAGATAGCATAGGCCTCAGGATGAGAAAACGAAAGCTGAGCCCCGCGCTTATTAACATTCTTGGGAGAGATTAACTCCAAGTCTTTGAGCTCCGGATACTCCTCCATCATGCCCAAGAAATATTCACTCAACAGCATATGCTTTTCTTGCAACAGCTGAATATCCACATCGGCGAATACGTCGAGCGCCTCATCCAGAGCTGCCAGCGATAAGATTGGCGGCGTTCCAGTCATAAACTGGCCTGCACCTTCTGCAGGAACGAATTCTTGATCAAAATTAAAAGGAGCCTTGTGTCCCATCCAGGCTTGAAGGGGCTGAACGAATTGATCATGATGCCTATTATTGATATATAAAAAAGAAGGTGCGCCTGGCCCTCCATTGAGATACTTATAACCACACCCTACCGCGAAATCCACATTCCACTCATCCAAACTCAATGGCAGTATCCCGGCACTGTGAGCAAGATCCCATATCACTAGCGCACCCCGCTCATGCGCTAGTCTAGTGAGATACTCTATATCGTGCGCCGCTCCATCACGAAAATTGACGTGACTAAGCATTAGGACGGCGACCTCATCATCTACGGCACTAACCAACTCTCTAGAATTCACCACCTCTAACTGACAGTTTGAGCTACCTAACAATTGCTGCAGTCCCTGCGCGGCATACAAGTCAGTCGGAAAATTATCTTCTTGCGATAAAATACGCTTGCGGTTTGGTCTGAGCTGCAAACAAGAAGCCAGTAATTTAAAAAGATTTAGTGAGACTGAATCACAACACAGCACCTGTCCACTTGTTGCCCCTATAATGGGAGCAATCTTTTCACCAACCTTTCTTGGTAAATCAATCCACTCATGCTTATTCCAACTTCCGATGAGATCTTTTCCCCATTGTTCGTTTAACACCGAGTCCAGACGGTGACGAACATTAATTGGAAGCGGCCCAAGGGAGTTGCCGTTCAAGTATATGATACCTTCTGGCAGGCTAAACAATTCACGCTTGGCAAAAAGTCCATCGTTACTATCTAGTTTAGTAGCCTTATCCAAACTCACTTACAACTCCGCCGACAGGATGCCTAAGAGGTTTCTATATGCAGCTGTACCAGGATGCACCCAATCAAAATGCCCCGCCCCTGAGGTCATAACGGTAGTAGCATCAGGCAACAACGCCTGTTCAGGCGGAACTATTTGATCAATGTCGCCTTGTAATAAAAATGTAGGTGAATGAATCCCGTGATTACTCGGATTAGCATCGTAAAATGCCTCCTCACGCTCTTCTGCAACACCTCCCATAAAACGTGGGGTCGCCTGTTGACAACTGTTTTCACCGAGAGAATAACTAGTCACATTAGTGATGGCTGCAAGACCAACCACAAGATCCGGTTCGACCGTAAGACGGTCTGAATGGGCTCCTGCTAACACGGCGAGATGACCACCGGCAGAGTGTCCAACAAGAGCAAGATCTTGCACACCTACTCCATAAGGCGCCAGGTCCAGAGTTTTATTAATGCCGGCAATGATATCGTCAAATGTACCCGGCCATCCACCACCCTCATCACCAGTTCGACGATATTCAAGCGACCAGACAGCATAGCCGGCTGAGGCGAGCGCCGTACTCAATCCCTGCGCATGATCGATATTATATTCATTGAGCCAACAGCCTCCATGTATAAATACCAACGTGCCAAGTCTACCCCCAACCGGCAGCCATAACCGTCCGAATTGAAAAGGATCATTACCGTAGCTGATCTGGTAATCACTTTCTCGGAAAGGCAGATCGAGTACACTTTCAAAGCTGACATCAGACTCGACAGGAATATAATTTTCCTCGGCAGCCCAAGCCGAAGACAACGAGAGTAATATGACTAAGTTAAATACGTAAAAGAGCGCGTTCGACGGCAGTAGGTCAGAGTGTTTTATTGATATGTAGAGCATAAGAAAGTTTACCGTGGTTTGGCCTAAGGTAACAGGCTCGAATCTTTACACACCATTCTTACAACGCTGCGTAATACTAATGAAAGCTAGCGATTTGATCTAAACTTTTACGCGTGATCGCCGGCACCTTGGCGTCTTCAGTCGGGTATCCGACTACTATCAACATAAGCGGTTTTTCTGTGCGGGGACGATCCAAAATCTTGTTTAGAAATTTCATAGGGCTTGGTGTATGTGTCAGAGTAGCCAATCCCGCATTATGAAGAGCTGCAAGTAGTAACCCCGTGGCTATGCCAACCGATTCAGTCACGTAATAATTTTTGTGCTTCTGCCCTTCTGCATCTATATCAAATTTTCTAGCAAAAACAGCAATCAACCAAGGAGCAGTTTCAAGAAACGGCTTGTTTGCATCTGTACCAAAAGGGGCAAGAGCATCAAGCCACTCTTGAGGGGCCCGTCCATTATAAAATTCATGCTCTTCTTCCTCGGCCCCTAATCTAATCTCCCGCTTGATAACTGGGCTTCCCACCACAGAAAAATGCCAAGGTTGACGATTCGCACCACTGGGAGCACTTCCCGCTGTGGACAAGACTTTTTGGATAATGTCTTTTGACACGGGCCGATCAGAGAAATCTCTGACAGTTCTGCGTGTCGACATACGGATCAAGAATGATTCAGCACGCGCTTCCATTTCGCTTTCTTTTAATTCGTCGAATTTGAGATCCTCAAATTTTTCTGATGAATCGGACATAACTATCCCCGGTTATAGTAGGTATTTTTCATTTTTAAAAAATAGCGATATTCGATTAGCTTGAGAGTACTGTTTAACCCATTGAATAGGATAACTTACAACCCAAAATGATTTAAGAAAAGATGCAAACCCAAGGCGTAGTTAAATTAAAATTGCAATTAAGGTCTATGGTAAAGAAGCAAGTTTGCGATCAACGAAATCGAGCCTGTCCTGCCCCCAAAATACTTCGTCTTCAACGATATAGGTAGGAGCACCATAGACCCCTCTTTCGATAGCAGCCTCGCTATCCGCTCGTCTCGACGATAGCATCATTTCTTCTTGCTCCATCAAGGCCTCCCCGTCCACGTTATTTTCTTTAGCTATCGACACCAAAGTTGAGCGATCACTAATATCTCGCTCTTCTGCCCATATGGCTCTAAGGCAGCACCCCGCAAACTGTATAGCCTGATTTGCATCTTTTTCCCTGATAGCTAAAACCATGGCTGCAGCTATCTGGTCACTTACAGGAAAATATTTGGGTTGGAGGGTCAATGGCACTTCTAAAAACTCGCGCCACCGTGTTAGCTCCTGCATCCGATAATCTTTGCGTTGCGGCGAGCGCTTGGGTAAAGGAATTCCCCCGGTTGCAGGCAGAACTATAGATAAATCTACGGGATAAATTGAAATGCTAGCTTGATGCTTTTCAGCAATATTCAATAAGCGCTCATGTCCTAAATATGACCATGGCGATGCCAGCGAGAGATAGTAGTCGATATGCTTCAAATCATCATTCCATTATTGCTTATTATTAGTAAACACGTGATCGCATTCCTTCTCAAGCTTAACCTGACTGCAAGTTTACAGGAGTTTGCCGCTCGCTACACACGCTTCGTATTCTTCAATTGTTATCAACCCCAAAGATTCAGCCTCTGAACGGTCTTCGTCTCCCAAAACATCCTGAACAAGATCTACGCGCTTCCATAGCGCGAGTAAAGCTTTTCCATCTTCCCCTGGTAAGTAAGGCGACTTTTCTATTGACCGCATACGGTGAACATATCTCGGACAATTCACCCAAACATGACTTAAGGAAACCTCTACGACTAAATTGGCACCTGGATAACTATCAAGCAACGAACCTTCTCGCAAACATCTGGCCTCTCCTCTCAATCTCAAACGCTGCGGAGTTTCAAAGTCAACGAAAAGCATGCCAATTTTTATTCTTTCCTCTATATTACCCATCGACATAAACATCCCATTTCCATCATAGTTCGGAAAAACAATTGTCTTGGGGTCAAGTACTCTGGTAAAGCCTAAATCGCCTCCCTTATAGGAGCAAGACGGGTAGCCTAACTCGTCAATAGTAGACAAGAAGAACATATTCCGGCTACTAATGAATTCGGCTTGATGGTCAGATAGCCCTTCCGTTACCACAGCTTCTTCAATTCGGTTAGCAAGACTTGTAGTTTCAAACTCGTCCTGCATTCGTCGCTGCGCTGTTGTAAAAAATTCAGACATGTTTACCTCAAGGTATGCGCGAATTTACAAGTTTTTTTTAAAGCGGCCTTCGCTGATCGGTAGGAGATAATGAAGGGTTGGTGCTCCTAGACTTTTCGGGGAGACCCAAGGGGAAGAACCGAGCGGAATTAAGTTTAGCTCCGGGTGTAGCTGGCTGAATATATCCTTGAATTTCTTCCAAGGTCCCACAAATGGTCTCCTGTTTTTGATCGAACTCAACTTGAAACTGTACACAGTTTACGTGATCTGATATGGAGACAGTTGAGTTATAGTCTTGGAGCTCCGAATCACTCATTCGGTAGAAATTAGGTTCTGTCAACGATTTACAGGACACCAAAACCAAGACTATTAGGAAAGATAGCAGTACTCGCATAATTAGTTGTTCCCTGTCTTTGTTTGTTCTCTATAAACAAAACCCTAAGACATGTTTAAACCAATCGATCGCGTTACAAGGTTAAAGACTTCCAGTATCAGTTAACCATGCTATAAGGCTAACCGAAATATTTTACATAAGTATCGAACCCGAGCCAGAGAAAACTCTCCGACTCGAATCGATCTCAAATATTTTTAACGCCCCCGAGAACTTCCAGGCTGCACGATACCAGCAGCGTCTCTTTCAGCCGAAGACATCTGGTTTTCGCCCAGTATACCAAGTGTTCCAAGAACCACATTCATTTCGTCTTGGCTCAGATCTGCCAAAATCGTATCTGCCGCGGTATTCCAAGCACCCTCATTATCATCAAGCGCCGCTACATTCAGTGCGGCAATCATCTCAATTCTTTCAGCGCTTAGCGGCTCTGGCCTATTCCAAGAGGCTCCAGAGGTTCCATCGGTCTCTGAAACTATTGCCTCAACAACTTCTTCATCAAGGCCCGTAGTATCGGAAAAGTTCTCTATGTCCGCAGCCGTAGGCGCATCTGACTGACCATTAGCTTGGGCTTCAATACCCGCTTCTTTGGCCATGTTCATCTGTGTTAGCGCAAAAGACACCTTCCTGATTTTATCCGCAGTAGTCTCTCCAGCCATCCAGCAAGGATTTGGGATCTGAATACCAGCAGTTTCATAGGGAAGCCAGAAATTCAGTCCAGCAAATGGTCCATTGGAAGACTCGACAAACCAAACATGCAGCATGTGAAGCGTCTCTCCATCTTTGGCAAACTGAGGATGGTCGTGCCATGAAGCGTATTCACTCTCAAATGGCAAGGCAACCTGAGTATCGGTCACATCGACAAAAGCATACGCCGCACCAACCAGCTTATCTTCACCGTCTACCTCAGAGAACATCAGCTGATTTGGCACATCAACATCAAAATCAGTTCCTAACCCCATAGCCATGTTCACATAATGAACACCCATTCCTGGGATATCACCGAGCGCGGGGAAGTAACCAGCAGCCTTTGCACTTTCCGGGGTATCTATTGAGTTAAGATCACTTCGTAATTTAGAGAATCGTTGCTGATCGCTCTGAGACAGGCCTGCCCAGGGAGGCGTAGCCATATTTTCACAACTTACGGTAGCACCCATATGAGCGTGTCCATCACCGCCATGACCACCATGACCACCATGACCGTCATGCGATTGGGCCGAGGCCGTTAGGGGAATGAGAGCACCTAGCATGGTCAAGGCCGTGCTGATAGCAAATATTCTAGAAAACATTTCAATACCTCTGGATTTTTTAACTTTACGTGACAAATAGTACACTATTAATCAGAGTAAATATTCAAAAACACACCTGAAGTTGTCTTAATTATCAGTTACCCAATTTTCAAAACCAACAGCTAGCTCTTCATAATCGGCCCTCAGGAGCTCCTCTATTTCTTTCTGGGGGCCAAAATCCCAATACGATACACTAGGGAATATTTCTTGAGCATTAGATTAAATCAGCTGATCAGAGTCTTTACTCATAACGCTTGCTTCTCGAATTACCCAAGCCAGCACAAGGAAAATAGCTGCAGCAAAGAAACTACCCAATTCATCAGTGCCTAAATTAAAAATCACTGAGCGTTGCCCTGGAGGATTATTTATGGTCACCGCGACACTCACCAAAGCGCCTGAAATTGGTATGGCTAGAGTGCTTAAAAACAACATTTTGGCGAAGTTTTTTAAAAGCTGGGCATTTCTTTTACTAAAAAATATCCCTCTCTGAAAAAGTTTCAATAACGCCTTAAGGTAAGAAAGGCCCCAAATCATCAAAGCAACAGGAATCATACTAAAAATAAAGCCTAAAACTCGATTTGGCAAAGCGAGTACTTCTGGGAGAATCGCATCATTAAGATTTTCTAGGCTCCCATAAATTCGATCGAGATCTATCCAAATCCAGATTAATAATAGCGGTATCAGTATAATATACAGATTACATAGCTTAGAAATTACAGCGCTTACTCGTTCAATTTTTTTTGTATTAGACATATCGAAACTCGTTCTTAACTAGAGTGCCGAAATTAAATTCGGACAACTAAAATTTCAATAAAGTCCGATTTTTATAGAAGCAAAATGCTAGCAATATAAAAAATCCTCCTGGCACCAGAGCGCTCCAACTCATCGAACCACCATTTTCGAATGCTCCCCAAAGCAACATACTTAATGCCACCTGGAGTATATAGATTTCTATCCACGGGTGAAGCCAGGACCTCATGCCCCAGAGGCCGAATGCAAATAATCCATAAACAATCCAATGCAACGCCCCACCCAGTTTAGCCAACCAACCATAAAAAAGAATTCCAAACCAAACTTCTTGGTCATCAGCTAAAGGCTTAACAAAAATATCCCAAGGCAAATAAATAAAAGTCATATAGAAACAGAAGAACATCACAGTGTTCATCCAATGAGGGCGTAAACTTAAGTTATTTTTTAAATCAGAGATTAATGGTCTTAGCATTCGGAAACCTATTATTGAAATATCGTAAAAATCTCCAGACAGCTTAATAGCTTTTAAGGCGCAAGACTAGAACGTGCTTGAGTACCCCAGTGGCCGTCTATATTCGTCACTATATAAAGCGATGAATAAGTCCCTATTATTTCATTAGCACTATTAAATCGTTGAAACGTTGTAGAAAGATGAACTTTATTCTCTGAAGCGAGTGTTACCTCTCTGGTGAGCCAGTGAGAATGATCCCATCCAGACCTTGGCAGTGCCACAAAGGAGCGGCTACGGGCATTTTCAGCAAACTCTTCGGCCGAGCCCCAAACCGTAACACTGCCACTGGCAAACCGCACATGAGGATAATTCAAACTTTCAGCCCAGGCTTCCGGGTCTCGAGCATTAAATGCCAACATAAAGGCATCAAGTGCTGCCATGGCTTCAATGATCGCCTTTTCATGGATTCCATTATCCTGAGCTACTGAGATATTGGAAAAGAATAGGGCCAAAAATATTATCGCTAACTTCTTCATTTTTATTACCTTAATTGCCAAAATCCAAACTCATGATTTCTACAACTGATCTAAAAACTCAATAATTTTTTCGCTAACTTCTTCGGCTCGCTCCTGCTGAAGCCAATGGCCTGCTCCGGAAAACTTGTGCAACCCCTTAAGATTTTTCAAATTGGCTGGTAACGCCTCTATTGCCTCTGCAGTGTTACCCGCAATCATGTCGTGCTCTCCATAGAGATAAAGAGAGGGTTGATCCAAGTCTTTACCGACATAAGGTGCCAGCGCGGAAGTTATCCGCTTAATATTCCTATACCAGTTAAGACCGCCTCGGAAGCCAGTTTTCTTGAATTGATCAATATAAAACTGCAAGTCATCTTGCGACAACCAAGAAGGTAATGCTTCCGGTACAATCAATTGGTCTGTAACAGTTTCGCCCTTTGGAAAATATCCTGCCCACCCATGCGAGTGAAGACCATCTCGGACAATATCTCCCGAAATAGTGTACAAGAATCCCAATACGGACTTTCGAACATCTGCCTCAAGGTCTGCCTCTGCCACCCCAGGCTCTTGAAAATAAAGACGGTAGTACTCTTTATCACCAGCACTCATTTTCATCACTTCGTTGAGATCCAAGCCGTCGGGTAAAACCGTTGGCGGGGTGTAAGGAACACTTAATGAAATCACTGCTCTAAAAACATCGGGTCGAATTAAGGCCGAATACCAAGCTACTGGCGCACCCCAATCATGGCCCACTATGACGGCATTCTTCTCACCCAAAGCAAAGACCGCTTGTACAGCGTCGCCCACCAGATTAGTGATGCTATAAGCTTCGACATTAGAAGGACTGCTGGTGTTGCCATAGCCGCGCATATCGAGCGCAACTGCCCTATAGCCAGCGGAAGCCAACGCTGAAATCTGGTGGCGCCACGAGTACCATGACTCAGGAAAACCATGGCAGAACAGAACCAAAGGGCCAGCCCCTTTTTCCACATAACTAATATCAATACCGTTAGC
This sequence comes from Gammaproteobacteria bacterium, assembly GCA_029242705.1. GTDB lineage: Bacteria > Pseudomonadota > Gammaproteobacteria > Pseudomonadales > Pseudohongiellaceae > UBA9145. Next base: position 15,288 of record JAQWTK010000010.1, read on the forward strand.
TTGTAATGAGCTGGTTTTAAATTCCTGCATTCTATTCAATTCCTTATATCACCATTTACAAATAATCTAAGCAGCGGCTTCATACATTTCCTTCAAATCATCAAAGGTCATAGTAGACTCGACCTCATGATTTCCATCGAGAATTTCATAAATCGGATCAGTATTATTATAGGGCCGTAGACTAAAGAGAATAATAACATCCTCGTCCCCGCCACCTTCACGATGTGGCTCGATATCAGGTAGGCTAGCCTTATATGTCCCGATAGGTCTAATTTCTTTAAGTTCTCCTTCAGGGTTATATATACGGTGTTCTCCCTTAACAACGAAGGTATTAAAATTCGCCGTATGCCTATGTAAAACAATCTGCTCGTTTGCGGAGAACTTAAAGAGCACATCTACAACTTTTGCATTATCGTCGACATTTAAAATCGAAAGCCAAGTATGATCGACACCTGGAAGCTCTTGCCAGTTAACTTTTTTTTCATCAAATGAGTTTAAATCTGTCATGATTATATCTTCTCCCTTAAATTTATCTTTCAAAGCCAAATTTTTATAGTTATTAGTTTTACTATGAATTTAATTTACAACATTCCTCAAAGAGGAATCAGCAACTTCCATAGTTAAGGCATCAAAATTTATTGCGCCGCTATACGCTCCGTCAAAATCATTCAAATAACTCTTGAAAATATCTCGAGATATTTCAGCGTCTACATCAATAAATTGACAATTTCTAAAATCCCACATCGCCTCCGGCAATCCAAAAATCTCCATCTTAGTGCCGCAGTTTTTGTCTTTCAAGATTGGCTTACAAAGATTTCCCGCATCCCAGTTAGGGTTTATCGCAGTAGGCGCTGTTACTATATTGACTGTTTTACATGTATTAAGTTGAGATAACAAACTTGGCACAGAATACTGAAACCACTGATCATCATAGAGTTCTTGATATTTAAAAGGGCCTACTTTTAATAGATATTTTTGTCCTAGCAAGATAGGGTCAGCCGAATCTTTTATCAGATTTGCATCAGTGGTGATAACTGACTCCGGCAACCATCCCATCAAATACACTCTATTGTAAATAGGATAGGTTGGTGGATCCCTGCGAAATTGCAAATCCGCATCACCGCCTGCCTGCGACATAGTTGAGTACCCGACCCGAAGAGGATCCTGGTCATGCCCCAACTGTCCCCATGTGTGAATTACTTCATGAACATCAACACGGGTATTGTCGTACAAAAAAACTTCCGCAGGAGTATCACCAAAACTGTCGCTGTGATCATTATAGAAGAATTCCTGATCATGGGTAAGCTTGACGCCATCAGCATTTTTTATGGCCCACTGACCTCCCCCTAGCGCATTAAAATTGCTCGCCGCAGCACTAAAGTTAGTCGTGCCGCTACTGGACAAGATGAACGAGATAACTTTGTATTCCTGAGGCACAAAATCGACAGGTAAAGATAGGCGCTCCAAGAGAAAATAAATTGGCCTAGAAAACCTAAGAACCTTGGTAAGGACCCAGTCAGAGTAATGTTCTTTGCCTAGTGGGGTATTAGCCCATTCCTGTGCGCCTTTGCGATTATCCAAAAGCCATTGTTTTAAGTCTTGGAGTACTTCAATTTGTTGGAGAGTTGGCTGTTGCAGCGCGTCTGGATTGCCAATTTTATCCCGAAAATAATTTGAAAGTTCATCGACTCCCCAATTTTCTAGAGCTGCATTAACCGCCTCTAGATCTCCCAGCGATTGAGCTCGTTCTCCACTGATATCGAGATTAGTTAGCAAACGCGTACGATGAGACTCAATCTCCCCGGCGCTAAGAGACCCTAAAAACGAAATAATTTTCTTAGCATTTTGATTGAAGCTGTCTGCAGTTTCATAAAGTGTATTTCCATCATAGCCTGTTAGCAGAAACGCGATGTCGATTTGAGTCTTAAAATTATAATCATCTAAGCCCAGATACTCACTCCCATCCTTATCTACTACTGCGCCGGCCGGAATTTTTATTTTGTAATTTTGGTCAGAATCTAAGACGCCCTTCGGATCCAGTACTAACTTATATCCCTCTATATTTAATTGTGTTGAGTCTTTAACGTTAAAAATCTCAACCCCCTGTGATTCCGAGTCAACTAACTCAATTTTACCTTCGCCTCTATAAATAGGCTTATCAAAAGTGACAATGATATTGCTTTCTACCGGCATAATCCTCGCGTTTTTTTGGGGCTCAAATTTAACTGGGGTCGGGCCCTGCGGTTTCTGTAATGTTTCTGAAGAAGACAATTTGAATGTGAGCAGTGAAGCATCTAATAAATTGAAACTAACTTTTAGCAGGCTAGAGCCAACCAAGATAGTATCCGAATACACTCCAGTAGTTGTTTCATAGCTGCCACTGCAAGAAAGTATTAATCCGTCGCTTCCTAAAGGGTTTTCAGGGTTAAATACATTTGAATCGGATACACCAATTATTCCTTCAGTACCTGAAACAATACTAAAAGCGATAGCAAATTGTGAATTCCCGTTTATTGGAGACAAGACACCATTGGTATAAGCTTTAAGACACGTGAATATCTTACCTTCAGAAGCATTATAGGCTCCAATATTGTTAAGGTTTAAAGCATAACCAACCGGAGGCTGGGTTATATAAAAGGATGAATCCAGGCCGGATGAAGGGGATTGGGCATTAATTCTCTGCAAGCCCTCCCAATCAACAAAAAATATCAGAATCAAAAAACGTATGAATGCAGGCATACCAAGGGTGCCAGAATTAAAAATAGTGTCTTTACTAAATATTACCGTATCACAAAAAAATATAAGTTGTTTTAATTCAGTTTACATAAATTCACTCAGTCGCTGTTCTCACTTCGCTACGCATGGTAGATTACGCGCCTCTATTTTTCAGTACAAGTTTTAAGGAATATCTTATGAGTGCCCATAAAATAGCCCTTCTGGAAGGTGATGGTATTGGTCCAGAAATTATGACCGAGGCTGTGAAAATTTTAAATCTCGTTGCAGAACGAAATGACATTAACTTTGATTTAATTTATGCGCCATTTGGCGCCTCGGCTTACTTCTCCCATGGGCACTCGTTCCCGGACGAGACTAAGAAAATCTGCGATGAGGCTGACGCCATCTTAAAAGGGCCCATTGGATTAAATCATGAAGATTCGAAAAAAATACCAATCGACATGCAGCCTGAGCGCGGCGCTCTTCTACCTTTACGTCGACGCTACAACACTTTTGCAAATTTCCGACCAGTTTTTTTACCTAAAGGATTAGCACATTTCTCTCCATTAAAACCTGAAATTATTGGAGAAGGAATTGATCTCATTATTATAAGAGAATTAGTAGGCGGGCTTTATTTCGGCGCAAAAGAAACCGGTATAAATGAAGACGGCAAGCGCTATGTAAGCGAAAGCTTGGAATACGACGAAGATCAAATTAAAAGAATTGCTCGAGTCGCTTTTGATACAGCGCGCAAGAGGAAAAAGGTACTTCATAACATCCACAAGAGTAATGTTTTAAAGTCCAGCGTGCTGTGGAATGAGGTCATCACAGAAGTCGGATCAGATTATCCAGAAATAGAAGTTGTGAACATCCTAGTGGATGCGGCGGCCACATACCTCTGCCTAAATCCAGCGCAATTCGATGTGATGGTTATGGACAATATGTTTGGAGATATCCTTTCAGACCAAGGGGGAGGAATCCTAGGATCATTAGGCTTGATGCCTTCGGCGTGCATAGGTCCGAAAAAAGCCTACTATGAGCCATCTCACGGATCAGCACCCGACATAGCAGGAAAAGGCATAGCGAATCCTTATTCAATGATCGGTTCCGTTGCAATGATGTTAGAGATGAGCTTTGGCATGGAAGAAGAAGCAAAGAATGTTTGGCATGCGATGCAAAGCGTTTTTGCTCAGGGCTACTCTACCCCAGACCTTTCGAGTCCGGACTCCGATTTAAATTTGATCAGTACCGAAGGCTTTGGTGATCTAGTAGTAAGTGAACTTAAAAAGGCATAATAGTTACTCAATAAGAATCTGCAATTTAACTGCTAGCAGACTCGGCATGTAATTTGATATTGATCATGCGCAACGTGGCTTTTACTGCGGCCATCACTTGATTTGAATCTACTCCGCGAGTTTTGAAATCCTGATCATCTGTCTGCCAGGTGATAATACACTCTGTCAAGGCATCTGTTTTACCGCCGCGAGGTATATGCACTTCATAATCTTTTAACATGGGCATATCAAACTCGTTTTTTAGTAAAATCTTTGTAATAGCATCCATAAATGCGTCAAAACCACCATTACCAGCACCCGAACCCTGATATTTCTCACCATCTATTGCTACCGTCAAAGAGACGCCACTTCCAGAATCGAGACCCGTATTAATATCGCAATTTAATAGCTCTACATGTTGGTACTCTCTGCTTTCCATAACATCTGCAATTATAAAAGGGAGATCTTCCGCCGTGATTACATTCTTAGAATCACCAAGAGCTACGACACGCTCTAATACTTTAGCCTGATCTTTAGCCGATAACGAAATTCCAAGTTCTTCTAAATTATTTACGATGGAAGCTTTACCACTCATTTTACCAAGAGCATATTTACGCTTCCGATCAAATCTTTCTGGGCTAAGTTTGGAGACGTAGAGGTTGCCTTTTAGGTCACCATCTGCATGTATACCAGCAGTCTGTGTAAAAACGTCAGCCCCAACCACAGGTGTATTTGCGGCAAGCCATTTGCCGGAAAAATTCTCTACCATACGGCTTAACAAAGTTATTTGGGTCTCATCTATCGAGAGATCAAAACCAAGTTTATCTCTAATTACAACGGCAACCTCGGCCAGAGAAGCGTTCCCCGCGCGCTCACCCAAACAATTCATTGTACAATGAATATTATCAATGCCCGCCTCTACCGCAGCAACGACATTTGCTGTCGCCAAGCCATAGTCATTATGTGGGTGAAAATCAAAAACTTCTTTCGGAAATTTACCCTGCATATCAATTAACGCTTCGGATACTTCTTTAGGAGAAAACAAACCCAAAGTGTCTGGTAATAAGTAATGACTAATACCCAGATGCTGAGTACCAACAATTAAACCATCGACATAGTCATTGCTATCACGGTAACCACTAGACCAGTCTTCTAAATACATATTGACTATAAGACCGTTTTCTTTCGCATACTCGACAGTGCGAGAAATATCATCAATATGACTTTGGAGATTTTTCCCGAGTTGCTCGCGACAATGCTTTTCGCTACCTTTGGCGAGCAAGTTAACAACACGCCCGCCCGCTTTGGTAATCCAATCTACACTGCGCTTGTAATCAACAAAACCAAGAATTTCAACGCGGTCTACAAGACCTTCGTCAGCCGCCCAATTGCAAATTTCTGCAACCGCCCTTTGCTCCCCTTCAGATACACACGCAGAGGCAACCTCTATACGGTCTACTTTTAGTGACTGAAGCAGCGCGCGCGCAATATTCACCTTTTCTATTGCAGAAAAGGAAACTCCTTGAGTTTGCTCACCATCACGCAGGGTGGTATCCATCAAGGCTATGTGGCGGTTAGTTTCCAAATTGTCCATTGCTTTTTCCTGAGCGGACCAATTCTTATGGCCTTTTGAGCAAGAGGGATCGGGATTCTAACAAAAACCAAGGCTCCCAAGAAGCCGAAATTTCTATGTTTCTTTACATTGACCTCAATATTGATCGTTATATACTGCGCGGTCCATGGGAGATTTGAAATACTGAGGAAAAGTATGGCAATACAAATATGTGTACCAAAGGAAGTTCGCAAAGACGAACAACGCGTAGCGCTCGTGCCTGACATTGTCAAAAAACTAACGGAAAGTGGACTCGATATTAATATACAAACCGGGGCTGGCGAGCTAGTAGGATACAGCGATAGCCAATACAAAGGCGCCAATATCTTGGATAGCGGTAGTGAGTTATTAGGCAAAGCAGACATTACCCTGATGGTAAACCCTCCAAGCGAGGAACAAATCTCCCAACTAAAAGAGGGTTCAGTATTTGTAGGCTACCTAAATCCTCATTCGGAATTCGAGAGATTTAGGCAATTGAATGCAAGAAGTATTAGTGCTTTCTCGATTGAAATGGTCCCTAGAATTTCCCGCGCACAAGCTATGGATGCATTGTCATCCCAAGCATCCATAGCTGGGTATAAAGCGGTCTTGCTAGGCAGTAACATTCTTGGGAAATTTCTTCCGATGCTAACAACTGCTGCCGGCACAATCCGACCCTCGAAATGCCTGGTCATCGGTGCTGGTGTCGCTGGCTTGCAGGCAATCGCCACAGCGAAGCGATTAGGCGCAATAGTTGAAGGGTATGATGTACGTGCTGATACAAAAGAGCAGGTAGAATCTCTTGGAGCAAAGTTTGTAGATATTGAGATAAAAGCTGAAGGCAGTGGCGGGTATGCCCGCGAACTCAATGAAGAAGAAAAACAACAACAACAAGAAATTTTAGCTAAACACGTTGCTTCTGCTGATCTAATAGTTAGTACCGCAGCAATTCCAGGCAGAGCATCGCCTAGGATTATTAACAAATCAATGGTCGAAGGAATGCGTGGCGGCTCAGTTATCATTGACTTAGCAGCAGAAGGTGGTGGCAATTGCGAGCTAACCAAACTTGGTGAAACAGTTCTTTATAAAGGCGTGAAAATATACGGCCCTGCTAATGTGCCTAGTATGGTTGGGAATCATGCTAGCGAGCTTTATTCCAAAAATCTTCAAAGTTTTCTTGATCTTCTAGTGCAAGAAGGACAGATCAAAATTGATCTTGAGGATGAAATCATAAATGAAAGTTTAGTTACCCATGGTGGCGTTATTCATCATCCCAAAATAAAAGAAAAAATAGAAGGAGCCTCGTCATGATTGAAGGTCTCGCTGCCTTATACATATTTATGCTTGCGGGTTTTACTGGCTATGAAATTATTAGCCGAGTACCCGTGATTTTACATACACCTCTAATGTCCGGCTCGAACTTTGTTCACGGTATTGTTTTAGTAGGCGCAATGATCGCTTTAGGTATTGCAGAAACCACAGCAGAACAAATTATAGGTTTTGTAGCTGTATTACTTGGTGCCGGAAACGCGGTCGGCGGATACGTCGTCACAGAACGTATGCTAGAAATGTTTAAGTCCAGTAGCAAAGAAAGGAGTGACGGTTAAATGATGGAATCACTTATCCAAGCTTCTTATTTCATCGTGGCCGCAATTTTTATAATCGGCCTAAAACAGATGAGCTCGCCGGTAACGGCCCGACGCGGAATTTTATGGGCCGGTGCAGCCATGGTTTTGGCGACCTTAGTAACATTTTTAGCGCCCGAAATAATAGATAGCGATGAAACTTTAACTAATATCTCTCTCATCATGATTGCTATCACTATTGGCGGAGGTTATGCCTGGTGGGGCGGCCGAAAAGTCGCAATGACAGACATGCCTCAAATGATAGCCATGTACAATGGTATGGGCGGCGGAGCTGCAGCCGCTATTGCAGCAGTTGAACTGCTTAAGGCAACTACGGAAGCATCTCATCTAAATCAAATTGGTAGCGAATCTGTGACCATCGCTGACGTCCTAGGAGCAGACGTTGCCGTTCTAGGGATACTTGGAGCAATTATAGGAACAATCTCGTTTAGCGGAAGCATAATTGCGTGGGCAAAACTTGACGGCCGCTTGCATCGAAGCAAATTACTCCCAGCACAACACTTGGTAAACGCGATGATTGCCATAGCAACTATTGGCTTTGCAATCTCAATTTATTTCAGCTCAGACCTGACACCAATAGTCATTTTCTTTGGTCTAGCATTAGTACTTGGTATTTTTATCACCATCCCAGTTGGTGGCGCTGATATGCCAGTCATTATTTCTTTGTTTAATGCTTTGACGGGCCTAGCAGTTGGATTTGAGGGCTACGTTCTCGGAAACGCAGCCATGATTATTGCAGGTATAGTAGTCGGTTCTGCCGGCTCGTTACTAACTCATCTAATGGCGGTAGCTATGAATCGCTCTGTCAGTAACGTATTTTTTGCGGGTGTCGGAACTGACACTGGCGTAGCGAGTGAAGCAGCACAAGGAGAAATGAAGGAGATTCAAGCTCAAGATGCAGGCATCTTGATGGCCTTTGCAAGTCAGGTCATCGTCATTCCAGGGTATGGAATGGCTGTAGCTCAGGCCCAACATAAGATCTGGGAACTAACACAATTGCTGAATGAAAAAGGTGTTTCTGTGAAGTTTGCGATCCATCCGGTTGCAGGAAGAATGCCCGGACACATGAATGTGTTACTTGCTGAAGCAGGGGTGTCTTATGACATGATCTACGATATGGAGGACATCAACGCAGATTTTAAAAACACCACTGTAGCACTTGTAATTGGTGCCAATGATGTTGTAAATCCATCGGCCAAAACAGATACAAGCAGTCCTCTTTTCGGAATGCCAATTTTAGATGCAATGGACTCGGACAACGTGATTGTCATAAAGCGAGGTCGCGGCGCTGGATTTTCTGGCGTCGAAAACCCGTTGTTCTTTTCGGACAATACCAAAATGTTGTTTGGAGATGGGCAGAAAGCTGCCAGCGATTTGATTCAGGCAGTTAAAGAGTTGTCTTAGCCGTTGAACGAAACCGCTAAACCAGCACTAGAAGAGAAAGATTTTCCGCGAGCTGGATTATTACGGCGTATGGCTGCATTGCTATACGATATCTTTTTAGTGGTGGCTATTTGGTTTCTCCTTGGGTATCTAGTTCAATTTTTTTTGGGCACGGAAAATAATCAAGTCATAAATAGCCAAATAGAAACGGACCCTTTTATTGATAATCTTCTTTTGTTATTAATGATATCAAGTTGCATCTTTTTTTATGGTTGGTTCTGGATGAAGAGTGGCCAAACTCTTGGGATGCTTGCATGGGGACTTCGCGTAGAATCCACAAGCGGAACATTAATTAGCTTCAAACAAGTTCTTATTCGCTGGTGTACAGCCTGGCCAGCTTTCTTTATTTTTGGGGTGGGGTATTTTTGGATCTATATAGACAATAAGGGTGATGCATTTCATGACAAGGCCTCCCGCAGCAAAGTTGTGGTAATACCAAAATCCGAACGCCCTTTTTAGGCACTAGGCTCGAAACTACTATAGTAAAGATTCGTTCTAGGTCGCCTCATAAAACCATCATTTGATAACGTTAAGGCAGAAGAATAGAATTTGGCCGGCCTAGTCGGTGAATCAATGCACTTTTCGCAAAAAATATAACCCAACGGCAGCACATAAAAATATGGGCGTTAAAACTGCCAAGAGAGGGCTAAACCCGTACAACAGGCTCGCAGGCTCCATCAGGCGTTGTAATATTGTGAAGATTAAGCCAACACCTAAGGCAAAGAAAACACGCGCACCCATGGTTGCTTCTCTAAGCGGTCCAAATACAAAAGAAATAGCAAGAATCACCAGCACCATGGTAGAAAGAGGTTGCAATAACTTTTTCCAAAATGCCATGTAATACGGCCCACTATCTAACCCTTGATCTTTAAAATAATTCGCAAATTGATAAAGACCAGAAATAGACTGCTCATCTGGGTCTATTAATAACACACTTAATAATTCTGGAGATAAATCAACTCGCCAATCTATCTGAGAGTATGTTTTCGACGTAACGACTCTATTTTCAAAGAGACTCTCTCTAATATTATTTAATTCCCAGTAAGACTCAGATGATTCTTCTATATAAGTTGCGGATTCAGCGAAACTTGCTAAAAGCATTTGTCGCTCTTCGTTTATTTTATAGCGACTTACACCAAATAATTCACGCCCACCTGGCGCAATAGCATTGATATGAATAAATTCGTCGTTTATTTTACGCCAGGTACCCTGTTCGGGGTTAATCGAGGTCGTACCGCTTTGCTGAATTGCCTTATTACTATGCGCTAACTGCTCCAAGGGAGGTGACACATATTCACCAAGCAACAAACCAACTAACATTACAAGCAAAGTGGGTTTCAGCACCGAAAAAGTGATCCGAGAAACGGAAACACCCGCTGATTGGATTATCACTAGTTCGCTATGGGAAGCAAGTACGCCTAGGCCAACCAAAGCGCCACCAAGTGCGGCAAAAGGTATCATTTCATATATAACAGTGGGAGTAGTAAGTAATACGAAAGAGATAACATTAGGTATAGTATAGCTTTCGTCGGTATCTGCCATCTGATCTAGCAAACTAAAGACCAAATCTAACATCACTAACACTCCTATAATTACTGCCATTGCAAGCAATACAGAGTTGCGAATATAGTGGTCAAGTTGCCTCATGCTGAACGACCAATCGACAAAAACCGGCCTAAATCGGGGTAACGGTATAAAGTAATACCAATAATGCCAAAAAGAATGTGCACCCACCATAAGCCAATGACGCTAGTTAGACTCCCTTCCGACACTAGGCCCCGGGCAAACTGCAGAACAAAGAAATAAACCGCATAAATTAAAGCGGCCGGGACGAGCTTTCCATAGCGACCTTGACGAGGGCCAACTTTACTCAAAGGAACAGCAATTAACGTGATTATCGGCACCAAAAAAATAAGAGACAACCTCCACTGCAATTCGGCTTGATGCGTTAATGAATTAGAACCAATCAAATCCATCGTTCGCAAAGATTCTTCCTCGAAAGTCTCTTCAAATTCACTAGGTGGGGGAAGTAAAATTGACTGCATATCGAACTGCGCTATCGAAAAATTTACCATCCCTGGAGAACCATCATACTGATAAACATTCTCCATTTGCATCAGTCGAGCACCCGTAGATTCATCAATTATCGGTCGTGCGACCTCAGCCAAAAGAATGCGAACCTGTTCATCGTTAGATTCCGGTTGCTCATTGCTAGATCTTGCATTTCTGCTCATAGCAACAAATAAATTTTCCAATTCTTTTCCCGAATCCGTTCCGGTAATTGTTCTATCTACATATGTAACTCTGCTACCACCATCGAACGCTTGAAACTGACCCTCTACAATTAAGTCAATCTCCGTTAGTTGCTCCTGACTTTGCTTAATCTCTTCGGTATTTCTAGCTCCCCACGGGGCAATAGTCAGACTGAATAATCCCATAAGGAAAACCACGATTATAGAAGTTAAAAAAGTTAAGCCTAATAATCGTCGTTCACTTAAACCAGACCCTAATAGCACAACCATTTCGTTTTCATCATACATTCTTCCGTAAACTAAAATTATTCCTAGGAAGAAAGAAAGAGGCACAATAACTAAGAAGAAATCTGGCAAACGATAGAGCATTAGGAGCAAGAGCACATCTGCAGCTAATTCTCCAGCAACTGCTTGGCTAAGATATTGAATGAAACGACTAGTTAGGCCGACAACTAGCAAGATTAATGAAACACCGGCCATAACTTGCATAATCTGAGAACAAAGATAGCGAAATAATATCAAACCAATTAACCGTTTAATCGTGAATTCATATGCAGTTTACTTGAATAAAGAAATAAAAGTCAGTTAGTTACTGTGCAAAAAAAATAAGCGTCTTAAGCTACCTGAACGGGGAGTGAGTTCTTTGAGTCAGAATAACCCAATAGATTTTTAAATGCCCTAGGGACTTCAGTAATTTTGTGCTTATCGAAATCAAAAAATACAACACCTAACTTGGCCGTGCAGACCACAGAATCCAGAGCTCCGTTTGAAACCTGAAATCCAATATCGAATCCATAACGATTAAATTTTGAAACACCAACATTAATAACCAAGAGATCATTAGCGAAAGATTCCGATTGATAATCAACAATCAGATCAGTAACTACAAGTCCTAGGCCATAAATATTTGATTCTGTGAACCCAAGACTTGCTAAAAATTGCAATCGGGCCTCATGCAGGATACTTACCATGGACAAACTATCGAGATGCTTAGCATAGTTAATGTCGCTCAGGCCAACCTTACGCTCCATACGGAACAAATTTTTCTCAGGAGCAGAAATTTTTATTCGCGACATATTTAATCCAAAAGCAAAAAATCTTAGAGTTATATTGTCATACTATGACAACGGCTATTAAATTTGGTTCAATTGGATAAGTCCTTTAGAGTTGCTCTAAACCTCACCAAGGCAAGCGATACTTGCGGTATCTGACTGATCAAAATTTAGCCACTATTGCTTAAGAGACTCAATAACTTTAGGATGATCGATAGATTAAATTATTTCAATCCAGAGGACATTAAAGACAATTTATGAGGTATCTAATAAAAGGGGGTTCTCCCGACAAAATCGAGTCAGACTGTATTGTTGTTGCCGTCTGGGACAAAGGCAGATTATCGAATGAAGCAAAAATTTTGGATCTTGCATGCAACAAACTAGTCAGCAAACTTGTCCGCTCTGGTGACATCACGGGCAATCTAGGAGAAACACGACTTATCCACAATCCTCCTGGGATTAAGGCCAAAAGAATTCTAATTGTAGGGGCGGGCGATAAAAAGAAACTAAATGGCGCATCTATTTCAAAGTTACTAACAACCTCACTAAAAATTAGCCGTAAACTCAGTGCAAAATCGCTACATTTTTCAATAGGCAGTTGCGAGCCAAGTGATCGGGACAAAAAATGGGTCGCAGCCAGATTATCCCAAGAAGCTGAAATCGTGGGCTACAAATACGACACAACCAAAAGCAGCAAAACTAAACCCTGGGCAACGAAGTCCATCTCTTTATCCACCGAAATCGGAATTCAACGCAAAAATCTGGAGTCGGCGATTAAGCGAGGACAGGCGATTGGAAAAGCGGTAAATCACGCGAGGGAGCTCGGCAACTTACCGGGAAATATATGCACACCAACCTATCTAGCGGGGCAAGCTAAAACATTAGCCGAACGAAATCGTTCGCTAAAAACCCAGACTCTTAGCGAAAAACAAATGGCCCGACTAGGTATGGGGTCTTTATTATCAGTCTCTGCAGGATCTGCAGAAGAAGCACAACTTATCGTTATGCATTACAAGGGAGCAAAGTCAGATAGCAAGCCTTATGCAATTGTGGGTAAAGGGATAACATTTGATACAGGTGGAATTAGTCTTAAGCCGGGCGGTGGAATGGATGAGATGAAATTTGACATGTGTGGCGCCGCTAGCGTCATTGCCACCATGGGTTGTATAGCTGAACTAAAATTGCCAATTAATGTA
>JAQWTK010000014.1 GCA_029242705.1 Gammaproteobacteria bacterium
CTTCCATACGTTTTTTAAATTCTTCCATTAATTTTTCTATCATTGAATATTACTTTGTTAAAAGGGACATCGCATTTTCAAGCCCCTTAACGGTAAGAGGAAACATGCGTTCCTCCATTAATTCTTTAACGATTTCTATCGAGTAGCTGTGCTCCCAAAAATCTTTAGGTGTAGGATTGATCCAGACCAAATGATTAAATGCCTCTTCAATCCTTCTAAGCCAAACGGATCCAGCCTCCTCATTATAATGCTCTATACTGCCACCAGCGTGTGTTATTTCATAAGGGGCCATAGTCGCATCACCCACAAAGATCACCTTATAATCCTTAGAATACTTATTGAGTATTTCAAAAGTCGAAGTCGCTTCTGCATGCCTTCTGTGGCTCTTAGTCCAGACAGATTCATACAAGAAATTATGAAAGTAATAATATTTTAAATGTTTAAACTCACTCCGAGCTGCTGAAAATAGCTCTTCACATAGTTTAACGTGAGGATCCATAGAGCCACCAACATCGAAAAAAAGTAAAACTTTTACTGAATTATGACGCTCGGGAACCATTTTTATATCGAGCAAGCCAGCATTTTTGGCGGTTGATGAAATAGTATCATCCATGTCTAGCTCTTCGTCAGAACCAGTTCTGGCGAATTTTCTAAGTCGCCTTAAAGCCAATTTTAAATTTCGAGTGCCAATCTCTACACTATCGTCTAAATCTCGATAGTTACGCTTATCCCATACCTTAATCGCTCTTTGATTTCTACCAGACTCCTGCCCTATTCGGATCCCTTCCGGGTTATAACCATAAGCGCCAAAGGGTGATGTTCCTCCCGTACCTATCCACTTATTTCCACCTTGATGCCGCTTTTTCTGCTCTTCCATACGTTTTTTAAATTCTTCCATTAATTTTTCTAAACCACCCAGCGCTGCAATTTTCTTCTTTTCCTCATCACTAAGCATCGATTCTAATTGCTTTCTAAGCCATTCGTCTGGAATTTTTGCAATCGAGAGGTCATCAAATATCTCAAAATTCTCAAAATATTTTGCGAAGGCAATATCAAATTTATCAAAGTTTTTTTCGTCTTTTACTAAACATAGCCGAGATAAGAAATAAAATTCATCAACATTTCCAAAAATAACATTTTGTTTTAAGCATTCTAGCAACGCAAATAACTCTGTGAACGAAACAGGTATCCTTTCATGTTTAAGAGTCATAAAAAAGTTAATGAGCATTAACTCTTAGCCCTGTGCATAAATGCTAATTTTTCTAAAAGGTGGACGTCTTGTTCGTTTTTTAAAAGAGCTCCATATAATGGAGGAATAGCATTTTTAGCATCACGGTTTTTTAAAATATCTTCAGGAAGGTCATCAGCCATTAGCAACTTAAGCCAGTCAATTAGCTCTGAAGTTGATGGTTTCTTTTTTAAACCAGGTATTTTTCTAACATCAAAAAACACATCCATTGCCTGACTAATTAGTTTTTTCTTAATATCCGGATAATGCACATTAACTATCTTCTCCATAGTAACGGTATCTGGAAATTCTATATAATGAAAAAAGCACCGGCGCAGGAATGCATCCGGTAGTTCTTTCTCATTATTACTGGTGATCACAATTACAGGCCTAGTTTTAGCTTTTATAAGTTCCTTTGTCTCATAAACAAAAAATTCCATTTTATCTAATTCAAGCAACAGGTCATTGGGAAATTCAATATCTGCTTTATCTATTTCGTCAATCAATAAGACCGTTTGGGCCTCAGACTGAAATGCCTGCCAAACTTTTCCTTGGATTATATAATTCGCTATATCGTGAACTTTCTCGTCGCCAAGCTGAGAATCCCTTAATCTGGAAACGGCGTCATACTCATACAAACCTTGTTGTGCTTTTGTTGTTGACTTAATGTGCCATTGAATCAGTGGCATATTAAGCGCCTTTGAAATTTGCTCAGCGAGCATGGTTTTACCCGTTCCAGGCTCTCCTTTAATTAACAACGGTTTTTGCAGCCTGATAGCCGCATTTACGGCCATTTGCAATTCCTCCGTAGCAACGTATTCTTCAGTACCAGTAAAATTCATTAATTTCTTCCACAGCTAATAAAAGGCTGCTATTTTAATCGTCAATTCGAGTTTAATACAGCGGAAAAATGTGATTTTTTACTTCGAGGGATCATATTAATTAGAATTATTTTTATAATCTCTCGAATGATTCCAGTTTAAATAGAAATCGAACTGGATCAATTAAACTTAATTCGAGATTTCTAAAAGCAACAATTCCTCTTACGTATAATTCTGGTATTAAAAGCAAGCCACTCGAGCTTGTAAATACTGCTGCCTTTTCCAGTTTTTTCTCTAAAACGTGCATGCTGCTTAACTCAAGCTTAAATACCACATCAGGCACAGATTTTTCTATCGAAAAAGCTAAAGAATATACATCCGACCCGCCAGCGTTGACCTGTATCCTTAATTCTTTGCTTTTTTCATGATAATAATTAGGCTCCGTAATCTCTTTTATTTTACTTACACTTGAGATTGTTACGAAGTTGTCCGAGCTTATATTTCCAGAAAAGTTGGCGAGAGGAAAATCTGAAAGCCTGCCTAATGTATTTGTGTTCAATACATATGTATTAAGTGCAGCAATCTTGTCCACTATATTCATTCCATCTCCAACCACCCTACCGAATACTGTAAAACCACCGTTTTGTGCATTTAAATTAGCGCTATTATCGTCTAAATTTATAAACCATTGACTTGAAGCGCTATTGGGATCCCCGGCCAACTTTGCCATTGCTATGGTCCCTCTAATATTCGATATGTTATATTCATTCCGAATTGTCTCCTCTAACACTATCTCGTTCAGAGAATTTTGACTTTCATCATAACCAAGCCAACCACCCTGCACTACAAAATTTGGTAGAGATCTATGAATTACAGTACCATCATAGCGTTTCGATTCAACGTAAGTTAAAAAGTTATTAACAGTAATAGGGGCAGTTTCCTCAAACAACTCTATTGAAAAATCACCCGAAGAAGTCTTTAGATTCAAATATGGACTTGCATATACCTGAGAGTAAGGTGTTATTATTAATACTAAAAGTATGTTAGTTTTCCAAGAAGTAAACTTAAGCCAATAATGAAGAATTTCATTATTCAACATCTCAAAACCTCTACCCGAAATTCTAGTAAAATAATAACCATCTTGAAGTTAACTTTGCTTTTTAAAACGTCGTCTTCTAGACAGATATAAAAATATAGATATTAGTTGCGTTAGAATAATTGCGACAAACAAAGGTGTCGCTGCTCGCCACGAAGCAGCACTATCGATGGTTATAAAATCTAACACGAATACCATTAACGCCGGAGCTAATGCAGTCCCTTGAGTATTAGCGTACCAAGGGGTAAAAATAATCGCGGCAGCCATTGCTCTAAGTGAATAATTACCCCATTTAACCGAGCGGGAAGAGGTTAACCACCATAGCATCGCATAGAAAATAACGCCGGCAATAATGTATAAGAACCAAAATAACCAATAATTATAACCAACAGTCATTTCCGCTAAACGCCTACCCAGCGAACAACATGCTCATGATACCCATCTGGGTGAACATGATCCTCTGACACACATTTTCCGATGATAGAAATATTGGATTTATGAATCAGTTTATTTGTTTTATCTAATAATGGATGCCAGTCAAATAAAGGTTTATTTTGCGCCCTTAATCGATACGCACACGTTTCCGGAATCCAATCTGGCATTTGATTTATCATTTCTTTTACATCTATGCAGTCCGAGACTGTCTTAACTCTATCGCTATAGCACTTGCACGAACCCTTAATTTGGTCAAAATATTTACATACGACCCGAGTCCAATAGAGCTCTTTCGAATCAACATCGACGACTTTTTTTAAACAGCATTTTCCGCAGCCATCGCAAAGCATTTCCCACTCATCAGTATTTAATTCATTAAGAGGGATTTCCCAGAATTTTTTTCGAAGATTAGCTGAGCCAGACAAATTAATACCCTTCAAAAAATAGTCGATATTTCGCTTTCTAAAATCTCTCTTCTCCAACCTGAAAGTTCACCGGACCAACGAAGTTCTCCGAAAGTTTCAAAATCTCTTATTAATTTTTGCATTGAACGCTTTCTACCAAGCAATTCCGGAGCTATAGAAAGACGTTCAGCTGTATTACCGACAATTTTTTGAGCCGTTTTTAATGTTTTCCTGCCGGCTGAACTCAGCGGCCTATTTAATATCTCATCTTCTACTGGACACAACGAAGAGTCAGATTCTCTTAGGACGGCTAATAGCTCTTCCCCATGATCAACTATCAAACCTCGCTCGTCAAATTCAACACTAGCCAATCCTCTTATCGTCAAAGACTTTACGTCCGTCGCGCTTACGGATAATTTGTATAAATCGCCATCCTTGGCTATCCAGCTTTTAGGTTTATTTAACTCCCGCGCCTTAACTTCCCTCCAGTAACATAATTTTTGAAGGTGCTCCAAATTGGATTTCTCTAATTTCCAGGCATTTTTAATGCTACTATAATTTTTTTCCCACCCCGATGGATTATCAAATTCCGATGCCGCAGATAACATACTGAGACATTCCTCTTGAAACCACTGCAATCTATTCACCTCGGACAATTTTTCTTTTAGGAGATTTTTCAGAGGCAATAAATAGCAAACATCATTGGCTGCATACTGCAGTTGAGATTTAGATAGAGGTCTTTTTAACCAATCTGAACGAGTTTCATTTTTTTCTATCTCTACATTTAATATAGAGCCTACCAGAGATTGATAACTAAGAGAGAATCCAATCCCCAGAAATGCTGCGGCTAATTGAGAGTCGAAAAGGTTCTCAGGAATCTCATTTATTGTTGTTTTAAGGATATTAAGATCCTCGCTAGAAGAATGCATTACTACGGAATTGCTCGTGTTTTTTAAAAGGCCAACAAAACACTTCCAACAACTAATTTTTTTTGGATCTATTAAATAACATTTATTAGAATCACTTATTTGTAGTAATCCTAATCTTCCGTAAAAAGTATTAGTCCTAACAAATTCGGTATCTAAACCCACCCAAGAAACAGAATTTAAATGACTACAGAGTTTTTCGAATTCTTCCGAAGTATCAACAAATTGAATTCGGCTTCCGTTAATCGCTTTCATGCGATTGAGTATTTTCTATTATTTTGCGCCCGGAGAATGCGTGACCTAACGTGCCACCATCAACAAATTCTAGCTCACCCCCAACGGGAACTCCATGCGCTATTCTTGAAACGGAAACCTGGCTATTTTTAAACTGCTCGGCTATGTAATATGCTGTTGCTTCTCCTTCAACAGTTGGATTACAGGCGATAATTAATTCTTCTATATTTTCTACCTCAACCTTTTTCATTAAATTATCTATGCCTAACTGTTCAGGGCCTATTCCATCAATAGGAGACAAGCGACCCATCAAAACGTAATACACACCACTAAAAGTAGCCGATTGCTCTATAGCAAAAATATCTACAGGAGATTCCACCACGCAACAAATCTTTCTATCGCGAGAGTTGCTCGAGCAGATTCTACAAATATTCTCTTCAGTAAAAGTCCTACACTGCTCGCAATTACCGACCTCTTCTAGGGCTGATGACAAAGATTCACTTAATTTAAGCCCGCCAGAGCGGTTTCGCCCAAGCAAATATAAAGTCATTCTTTGGGCAGATTTAGGCCCAACCCCCGGCAAGCATCGAAACGCTTCTATTAAATCATTGATTAACGGACTGGAATTCATACCTTGCACTAAAAGGGAAATTTAAAGTCAGGCGGGATTTTGAAATTTCCTGCCATACCACCCAATGCTTCTTTCTTCTTATCATCCACTTTTCGAGTTGCATCATTTATAGCGGCTGCTATCAGGTCCTCAGTAATTTCTTTGCCTTCCTTGGCCAATGCATCGTCTAATTCAACATTAAAAACAGTATGTCGTCCATCCATATGTACTTTAACCAATCCAGCGCCTGATTCACCTATTACTTGTACCTTTTCTAACTCTTTTTGACTCTCATGAAAATGCTCTTGCATTTTTTTTGCTTGCTTCATTATTTCATTTAAATCAGTCACGGTATTTTTACTCTTTAATTAAAGAAATACTTTCTTTCGAAATCTTTCCTGAAAAATGTTTTACTAACGCTTGGACATTCGCATCTCGCTCAAACTCATCCTGCACATATTTGTTAGCTTCTATCTTCTCTCGCTCTTTTTTCATTGCTGGCGTTTCTTCTTCTATTGCAGCCACAGAGATATGCACGTCGACGGGTTTTCCCAAAAATTCACTTAATGCTAGAGAAATTTTAGGAAGCATATCTTTATTATAAATCGTACTTACCTCATTATCTAAAAGAAAATAATAGGCATCATTATTACACTTCACAAATTCTGTATTCGACATTACATTTCTTATTATTCCGTGAAACTCAATTTGATAATATTTAGATAACCAGTCGTTATGATTATCTAAATGTTTCTCTTTGGGTACAGTTATTATTCCCGCGCTTGTTAATTCTTTTGTTTTTATCGGGGCGTTAATAGCACTTTCAGTTGAAATCGAAGATATGCGATTTAGACTAGATTCATCTTCTTTGGAGTCTTCTTTAATAGGCGATATTACATCGTTATTTTTTTTTTTAGAATTACTATTTGCGCTAACATCGCCTTCCGCATCAAATGCCGGAGAAAAAATAATCATTCTGATAAGTAGCATTTCAAAAGCTGACTTCGTATCACTGGCAAAGCGCAACTCCTCCCGGCCTTTCGATCCTATCTGGTAATATAACTGGATATCTTCTGAAGAAAATATTCTAGCTAAATTTAAGATTTGCTCCTTATCTCCCAAACTATTGTCTACAGAATCAGGAATCAGTTGCGCAACTGTTACTCTATGCAAAGCAGAAAGTATACTTTCAAGTATATGACCATAATCAGGTGTGCTCTCGGACATTTGATTGCTTAATTCAATGATCTCAGAAATTTTCTTTTCCGCTAAATATTGTAACATTGCGAAAACCTGGCCTTTCTCTGGCACACCTAACATCTCGACAATTCCCTGAGAATCAATACCCTCCTGACAATAGGAAACACCTTGGTCCAACAATGTTAATGCGTCGCGCATACTGCCTGATGCAGCAGAAGCAATATGCCATAATCCGTCTTCCTCAAATCTAACCGATTCTTTTTCTAATACAGAAATTAAGAATGAAACTATAGTCTCTAGCTTTAATTCCTTTAAGTTAAACTGTAAACATCGCGAGAGAATAGTGACCGGCAGTTTTTGGGGGTCTGTGGTCGCAAAAAGGAATTTAACATGCGGAGGCGGCTCCTCTAGTGTTTTTAGCAATGCATTGAAGCTATGATTAGAGAGCATATGCACTTCGTCAATTAAGTAAATTTTAAACCGCCCGTTGGAAGGAGAATATTGGACGTTTTCTAATAATTCTCTCGTATCTTCGACTTTGGTCCGGGATGCAGCGTCTACCTCTATCAGATCGATAAATCTACCGTCTTTAATTCCGACGCAAGCATTGCATTTACCACAAGGTTTTGAAGTTATCCCTTCCTCACAATTTAAACACTTTGCCAATATACGAGCCAGAGTAGTTTTTCCAACACCACGTGTCCCCGCGAACAAATACGCGTGATGAAGCCTCTGGTTATCTAATGCGTTGATTAATGATTTTAGAACATGAGCCTGGCCCGCGACTTCTGAAAAGTTTGTTGGCCTCCATTTTCTCGCAAGTACTTGATAACTCATAAAATATATCTTCTGAATATTATTTTTGCTTATACCTTCAGATGCCTTCTTTTTAAAGCTAGAAGTATTCAGTTTCGGGTGGCAGCCCTCATCAGCCACACCACGGCACATGAATAAGTTACTACCGTTGCTCCCTTCCGGGCCTGGCGGGGTTTATAACGTGTCATTGCGCGGGGACCGACAAGGGATGCCATTAAACATCTTAGCATGAACCGAAGTCCGCATGGCTTCAGATTATCAGTGATATCATAGTATTCCTCAAGCGATGCAGGATTTGACTAACAACAACAGTTTTTAAGGAAGGCTAAAAGTTACTATCCTAGCGTCCCGACCCCCGCCGACAGCAATTGATATATACTGTGTACCTTCAACCATATAAGTCATCGGAGTTCCCTGCGGGGACAATGGCAACTCAATTTCATGGATTATTTCGCCTGTTGCCTTGTTTAAGGCTCTTAACAAATATCGATCACCATCAATTTGAGCAAAAAATAACAGAGTTTGAGTCAAAACAGGTCCAACGCGATGGGCAGATCCGACGGGACCCGGATCAAGTATCCCTTTATCTATAATCTCTTGGCGAATGCCCTCTCCATGCGGGACCATCCATGCATGGTCTCCAGTATTCATATTGATCGCAGTTATTCTTCCATAGGGTGGTTTTGTCAAAGGCAGGTCCTGCGGACCACTAACTGATCTTGCTCCGCCCCTCCTGTAAATCAAATTCGACTCATCAGGATCCGCTTCAGTTAACTGAACAACTATAGGCCCTGACGCTGATGGGATATAGTAGTAACTAGTCTCTGGATCAAAGGCAGCCCCATGCCATTCCCCACCACCAAACCAGCCGGGGAATTGAATAGCCCCTCGAAGGCTAGGGGGGGTAAATAATGGGCCGTAATCAAATCTTTCGATGCTTTGAAGAGCCTCCTGCCGAAGCTCTGGCGAAAAGTCAATCAATGTCTCATCACTGATGCCTTGCGGTTCGAACGGAGGGGGCTTTGTTGGAAACGGTTGCGTCGCGGAAAGCTGTTCTCCGGGAACAGTACTTTGAGGCACTCGCCTCTCCTCGATAGGCCATACGGGCTCGCCGGTAACGCGATCGAATACGTAGGTA
>JAQWTK010000064.1 GCA_029242705.1 Gammaproteobacteria bacterium
TTGGGCAGGCAAGTACGGCTATGTTGGCCCAGGCCAATCAAGTGAAGGCGACCGTGCTGCAACTGTTGGAATAGAAGTTTTTACTAAGTCTAGCTGACTGCTACGCGGTAGGTGTTAGAGGTCAGAAGTAGTCAGCTAGACGTCGTGTTCGCTGGTGCACATTTTTAGAGGCACCGGCAACTGAATTTGGCCTAAGGTGTTAGGGGTGAGACCTCTGACCTCCTTGCTCCAAGGACCTTAGGCCAAATACTTATCTGTCTTGCGCGTCAACGGAAGAGCGCGAGCAACCGAATTTGGCTCAAGGTGTTAGGGGTGAGACCTCTGACCTCCTTGCCCTAAGGACCTTGGGCCAAATATTGTCTACTTTGTCTAATTTCCAGGCTTAAATAGCCAGACCTTTTCTATTTCTCCAATTTCTATCGCGCTAATCTAATTTGCCTGTCAGATTTTGGTGTTTGGTTTCGAACAAACCCTATTTACTAAAGATTAATTTGCTTAGTTAATTTGTCATAATTAAGACAGTTAGTCATTTAAACCTCTGATTTTATTATAATAATAAATATTGGCCTACTAATTGCTATACATCTAGTGAAACTAATAACTCACGGAACCGTTAGTAGATTGATTATGAATAGTATTACAGATGACTATCCGTTTGTGTTTGTAGACCCAGAGAGTGTGGCTCTATTTGAATTGGCATCGAAGGTTGCCAAATCCGACGTGCAAGTAATGATTACCGGGCCATCAGGTGTTGGAAAAGAGGTTTTGGCAAGGGTTGTACATGAATCTTCGCTTCGATCGAATTTTCCCTTCGTTGCATTAAATTGTGCAGCAATACCAGAAAACCTTGTCGAGGACACATTATTCGGTCACGAAAAGGGTGCTTTTACCGGAGCTAATCAGATAAACAAGGGCTTTTTTGAGGAAGCCGAAGGAGGCACTCTATTTTTGGATGAGATAGGCGAGATGCCGAAGAATCTTCAATCGAAATTACTTAGGGTGTTGCAGGAAAAACAAATCTATAGGGTTGGTGCTACTAAAGCGATTAACGTTGACGTGAGAATCATTTCAGCGACAAATATAAATATTAAGAGCGCAATTAAAAACAAAGAATTTCGTGAGGATCTTTATTTTAGGCTCGGAGGTTTTATTCTGAATATAAAGAAATTACGCGATAGACCAGAAGATATAGAACCCTTAGCCAGAATATTTATACAAAAGCACACTAATGGACAGCATCCAAAAATTTGCCGTAACGCTATCAATATATTAAAGGGCCACACCTGGCCAGGTAATGTTAGAGAGCTAGAAAACGTAATTTTAAGGGCAATAATAATGTCGGAAAGCGAAGAGATTTTGGAGAGAGATATTACTTTCGATGAGCTCTCCGATCATGAAGAAGATATTATTCTTCCTACTTCTTTAGAGCCAGAAACCATCAAGAAAGAAATTTTTTCTTTCGCAAATGTTAAAAAATTACCAGAATTAAAATCCAACTCAGAATTAAATGAAATACTTAACGCGTTAAAAATGCATTCCACGCGTGATAACGCAGCACGAGAGCTTGGGATAAGTCCGAGAACTCTTCGACAAAAGCTTAATGACTTTAGAAAAGCAGGTCTTCCGGTTCCTAGTCCTTACGCACGAACATAATATATAGAGAGAATAAAATGGAAATTAACGCGAGTGCACAATCTTTGCTTTCTCAAATTAGAGAATACCAAAATAAAATAGAGGCCGTGAAAATAGGCTCTGAAATGCCTCAAGTTTCGGCTGGTACAGCATCAGTTATTAACGATTTACCAGACGAGCCCACATTTTCAAGTCAATTGAGCAGAGCGGTTACAGCAGCAGTAACAGAAGTAAATTCTTTGCAAAATATTTCCGTTGATTCTCAAACTGAATTTCAAATGGGTGGGAATATACCTTTGACAGAGGTGGTAATGAATATGCAGAAAGCGTCTTTAGCAATGGAAGCCACAATACAAGTTAGAAATAAAGTGCTTAGTGCATATCAAGAAATTATCAATATGCCAGTTTAGAACAATAAATAGCTTACAACATAAAAAGGTAATTAGTCATGGCTGAGTCAATGGCCCTAGAGAGCCCAGAAGGGATACTTCAATCAAATGAAGCGACATTAGATGATTCTCCTGTTGAGAATAATGATTTGGTTCAGGCGGAGAGCAAAGAACAGGTAGATTTACCGGCTTCTTGGATGAATTCACCTGGCGTAAAAAATTTTCTAGGACAACCTCTTGTTAAGCGGACGATACCAGCATTGGTTGGGTTGTTTTGTCTTTTGTTATTTTTAATGGTTTATTTCTGGTCTACCGATGTCGGTACACGATCTTTATACCCAAATATGTCTGAAGCAGATCGAAGTGAGGCTTTTGCTCAGCTGCAGTCTGCCAATATACGGGTTTCTATTGATCAGAATTTAGGTACCTTGATGGTCGCTAATGATGAATATTATCAAGCAAGAATGCTATTAGCGGCTAATGGGTTGCCTAGCGATGGCAGTACTCAAGCCCTTGATTCACTGAGTATGGCTTCATCGATGACTACGAGTCAGTTTATGGAGCAGGCTCAATATATAGCAGCGATCGAAAGCGAAATAGCGAAAAGTGTCATGAGGATTTCGACAATCGAATCAGCTCGCGTTCACTTAGCAGCGCCCAGGCAAAGCTCTTATATTCGTAATCGTCAGGCGGCTAAAGCATCAGTTGTGCTCGAGACTTTTCCTGGGAGAGTAGTTAGCCCCTCTCAGGTACAAGCTATAGTTAACCTCGTGGCGTCCAGTGTTCCATATTTATCTATCGATGATGTTTCCGTGGTTGATCAGATGGGAACACTTTTATCAGACAAAGAAGAATCGGGTTTAATTGAGGCTACAGAGCAAGCCGCGTTTAAAAGAAATCTAGAAGAACAGTACCATAACAAGATAATGAATCTATTATCTCCTGTCTTCGGAGAAAATAATTTCAGGTCTGATGTTGATATTACTGTGGATTTTTCAGAATTTGAATCGACCGCGGAAATTTTTGATAGAAATGGCACAGGGCCAAGTACTCGGTCGGAGATGCTTGCAGTTGATACCTCAAATGCAGTACCAGCGGAAGGTGTTCCAGGTGAGACCACTAATGTGGCGCCGCAAGATACAGTTCTGGTCGACGCTAATGCGGTAGCGAATGAAGTTGATGCTTCGAGTGTCAGAAGTAGCCAGACAACTAGAAATTATGAAGTTGACCGTGAAATTCAATACCAAAAAAGCTCTACAGGAGATATAACAAAACTTAGTGTTGCTGTTGTTTTAAATAGGGATGCAATACCTGAGCTTAATGCAGGCGATGCTGAGAACATAGAAGATTATGATGTTAGTGGGATTCAAAGTCTTGTCGCTAATGCGGTTGGAATAGATGAATCTCGAGGCGACTCAATTATGGTTTTGGTGTCTCAATTTAGAGAGCCAGATCTTGGTCCGCAGATCGCTTGGTATGAAAATGAGTCTATTAGAAATTATGTTACGCTGGTCTTTGTCCTGCTAGGTTTTATCGCATTCTCACTTATGGTTATTCGCCCAATGGTATTCGGAATTTATGGAAAGCTTGAGACAAAACCGGAAGCTCAAAAGCTGTTGGCAAAATCTGAAGAAGAAGCTGCGGAAGAAGATGGAATCGATACCCTTACAGAAGATCAGATCGGTGAAGTAGGCTCTATTAGAGAGATTTATAGGGACGGAGATAAGACTATCCGGGGTGAACGAGAGCTCAAAAAGGCGGCAGAAGAAACCGGTGAAACTCTTGAGGAAATCAAGGCAAGACTTAAACCCCGTAGATCTAATGTCTCAGCGGATATGTTTGATACCGCTAACACTTATGACGATAAGGTGGCCATTGTTAGGATGTTGGTAGATGAAGATTCATCACGTGTCGCCAGCCTCCTCAAGAAGATGGTTGCTAATAAGGAGTAAATCTAAAATGGCTGAAGATACTCAAATTGCAGAAGAACAGGAAGGCGCCGGTCAAGAGGCTGTTGATGTTTTATTGCCTTCTGAACGTGCGGCAGTAATTCTATTGCTGCTCGGTGAAGAGCAGGCTGCCGAAATCATAAGTTTTATGTCTCCACGGGAGGTTCAAGCATTGGGAGCGCATATGGTTGCTGTTGCTGATCTCTCTCAAGAGGCGGTGAATGTTGTTCTGGATGATTTCGTTTCTACGATTAAACAGCAAACGAACATCGGCCTGGGAACTAGTGATTATGTTACTAATGTGTTCACCAAAGCGTTAGGCGACGATAAGGCTGCCTCTGTCCTTGCGCGAATTATGCCTAGCTCTTCTAGCAAGGGCTTAGATATTTTGCAGTGGATGGATGCCAGATCAATTGGTGAGATGGTTGAGGAAGAACATCCGCAAATTATTGCGATAATTTTGTCGGTCCTGGAATACGATATTGCTGCGGATGTGCTGAATTTTATACCTGATGAGGTGAGGGCTGAGGTTGTTCATCGTGTGGCGGCGTTAGAGACAGTGCACCCAAATGCAATGGAAAAGCTTGAAGCCGTAATGCAAGAGCAGTTTAGTTCCAGCTCATCCGCAAAAGCGTCAAGTTTTGGAGGAATTAAAACTGCCGCCAAGATAATGAACTTTACCAAAACAGATATGGAAGGCGTAATTCTGGGAGGTATTAACGATATTGACGAGGAGCTGGCGAATAAAATCCAAGATAATATGTTTACCTTCGAAAACTTTGATGGTCTGGATAATAGAAGCGTTCAGACGCTCATGAGAAGCATTGATAACGACCTATTAATGACTGCCGTTAAAGGTGCTACTGAAGCTGTTAAAGAAAAATTCCTGAGCAATATGTCGCAACGAGCCAGGCTTATGTTCCTTGATGATATGGAAGACAAGGGTCCGATAAGAATAACTGATGTGGAAGAAGCTCAGAAAGATATTCTGCGAATAGCTCGAAGACTTTCAGATGCTGGAGACATAGTTCTAGCAGGTAGAGGAGATGATTTTGTCTAGCGCACCTGAATTTGTTCCTTGGATTATCCAGCCTAATAAACAACCAAGTTTTTCTAAGGCTAATAAACCCGGAAAAGTCCAAAGTATTGGAGAGCATCGGGAACGGGTAACTTCTGCTGACGAAGCCAATGAAGAATCGTCTTTGGGAGAAGATAGTGATACTTATGTCTCAAACGAGGCGGATAATCCTGAAGAGCCGAACGAAGTTGATTTAATAGAGGAAGAAGTTATCGACCCGAATTTACTTCCTAAATTTACTCCGGCCCAATACAAGGAGCACGGGGAGGCTGAATACCTGCGGGGATATAATGCCTGTAAAGAGAACGAAAATCTGGAATTCGGAGATCGACTTGAACAGTTAAATAATTTAATAGAAGCGCTAAAAAATGAGCATGTAGATATAAGTGAATTTTATGATCCTCTGCGTGAACTCGTGGTGAGTGCTATCGAATCAATAATGCAAACTGAGTTAGTGGAAAGTAAGAAGTCTATATCTAAAATTGTTTCAACTATTCTCGAAGAAATTTCGATTGAGGCGGATGATTCAATCCGATTGTTTTTGAATCCAAATGATGCTTCATTATTAAAGAATCAAAAATCTCCTAACGATTCTCTAATAAAAGTTTTGTCAGATCCGAGATTAGCTGCGGGCAGTGCTAGAGCAGTTATGGGGGATGCCGTTATTGAAAACATGAAAGAGAATAGGGTAAGTCATATCGTTGATTAGATATTGGGTGAAAATCAAGGCAAAGCGGCAAAGTCGTCGCGTAAAAAGTGAAATAATTCGCAAGTATCAAATTTGGCAAAGGAAAAATGAATTAGGGTAAGAAATGAGAGCTGCAGACACTTTTTTAAGTCAAATAAATAACCTTTCTAGTGATTTTATAATCTCTAGTTCGGAGCGCTTAGGCAGAGTTACCAGAGTTGTTGGAATGACAATTGAAGCGTCTGGAATTTCTGCAGAAATTGGTGCGCAATGTGCTATTCAGATTGATGGTAAAAGTAGTGAAATTGAAGCTGAAGTAATTGGTTTCGATGAACTGAAAATAGTCTTAATGCCCATACACTTTTTAGAGGGTATAAAAGCTGGGAGTATCGTAAGGTTGGTGCAATCAGAGTCAACTTGTAGTGTCGGTGAGGCTATGTTGGGCAGAGTTGTTGATGGCTCGGGTGAGCCGATAGATGGTAAGGGCGATATTAATTATGAACTTCAAACGCCGTTAGAAAGCCATGCTGTAAATCCAATGGACAGAGGTGCTATCACCGAAGTTTTAGATACTGGAGTGAAAGCAATAAATGGATGCCTTACATTCGGCAAGGGTCAAAGAATGGGGCTGATAGCAGGATCCGGTGTAGGTAAAAGTGTGCTATTGGCTATGCTTACTCGTAATACTGATGCAGATGTCGTTGTCATAGGCCTTATAGGGGAGCGGGGCAGAGAAGTTCAAGAGTTTGTTAAGAAAACCCTCGGCGATGAAGGTTTAAAGAAAGCCGTAGTAATTGCAGCGCCGGTAGACCTATCTCCTGTTATGCGGATAAAGGCCGCAAAATTAACACATTCTGTAGCTGAATATTTTTGCAGGAAAGGGAAGAATGTTCTTCTATTGTTCGATAGCTTAACACGTGTTGCACACGCACAGCGTGAAATTGGTCTTGCGGTTGGAGAGCCTCCCACTACGAAAGGCTATACGCCATCAGTTTTTAGTTTGCTTCCTAAGCTTATTGAGAGAGCTGGAGTTGGCCTGGGAGGAGTTGGTTCTATATCAGCTTTTTACACAGTTCTAGCCGAGGGTGATGATCGCAGTGATCCGATAGTAGATTTGTCCAGAGCAACATTAGATGGTCAGATAATGCTGTCAAGGTCTCTAGCGGATGCGGCGCATTACCCTGCTATAGATTTGGAAGGTTCGATATCTAGAGTGGCGTCATCATTGGTGGCTGCTGATCACTTTCGAGTAGCTCAAACAATCCGAAAGTACTGGTCTCTCTATTTGCAAAAGCAAGATTTAATCCAGGTCGGCGCCTATACGCCAAATACGGATCCTGAGCTTGATGAGGCTATAAGGCTTAAGCCAGCAATTGACAAATTCTTACAGCAAGATAGCTCCGAAGCTATAACAATGGTCGAGTCAATTGATGAGTTGAATAAGGTTGTGGTGGCATGATGGTTAAGAATGATGTCTGGAAAACTTTGGTGGATAAAGAGAACTCCATAATTGCGAAATTATGTGAGAAAAAAGAAACCTTGTTCTTAGAAAAAAAGAGATTAGAGACTCGAATTGCTGACATTGACAAATATGTCTTTGAATATACATCGGGATTACAACAAGAATCTAATGTTGAATATGGCTTAAAGAAAATTAATGACAGAATGAACATGATTACTCAGCTAATGAGCGCCAGAAGTGATCTTGAAGCTTTTCAGGCTGAATGTAATCAAGCTTTGGGTGCCATCGCTAGTAGAATTGCGGTGCATCAAGCGGAACTCTTAAAATTTAATAAAGTTAGGGATAGTCAGCGAAAAAGAGATATTTCGAGTCAGAATAGAAGAGAGGATAAAGAGTTAGATGCCTTGGCTTTAAACAATTTTATTGCGGAGATGAAATAGGCATATAACTATAAATTGATATGAAATCTGGGTTTTTTGCCGATTTGGTACGCTAATTGCTCTTATTCTTAGTATGTGACAGTAAAGTCGAATTTATTAAGAGTATATTTTGAGTTATGAATACAGTATCTAAATATGATATCGCAGATGTAGTTAGCCACATCTCAGGAAATAAGGGTTCTCCAGAATCAGAGGCTTCGGAGTCCTCGTCTTTTGCTTCTCTATTCGCTAAGGCCGTCGAAACTACTCCGGCTTCAAAACCGGTAGATAAAGTGGCAGAAAGCGGCAAAAATCTGCCAGATTCTGCCACCACTGATGAACAAATCGAAGGAAATGCTAAATTGACTAGTCCGTTGGATCAAAAATGGCAATCTAATGCCGGTGCTAATTTAGGCTTGACCAGTGCTTTGTTTAGCCCCTTTTACAATGATCCAGAAATTTCTCAATCTTTAGAATTGTCTCTACAAGAAAGCATGGGAGATGGAGAGAGTCTTGAAAATATCTCTGGTGCGCGTAATCCTTTAAAAGGATTATCGACACTAGAAAAATATAATCAAATCATACCTAAAGGCGGAAGCATAGAATCTTCAGAAGGGTCGCAAGATGAAAAAGTACTAAACTCATTAAAAAGAGAAGTAGATACTAGCGATCAACTGGTTAGGGTTACCACACTGAAGCATAAACGGCCGATAATATTGGGTCCGGGTCAATTTATTAATGACGAGCTGCAGTCTCAAGCGCTTGTTAATCATTTTCCAGATGATGATCTTTTAGGCGATACCAAGTCTCTTAACGCGTCAAACCTGGGTGAACAAGACGTTAGATCTCTTTCAAAGCTAGAAGTGAGAGAGTTAAAAAGTGAGGGTTCTAATAACGCAAAAACTTTTCCGTCTAATATTAAGAGCCAAATTGACGAATTTGAGGCTTTTAGTAATAGCTCAACCTCTCAACAAGGTGAAGAAGCCTTGGGTCGCCAGGAATTAGCTAATAGCGAAAAAAACATAAAGAATATTGAACTTAACAATACTGAAATCACAGACCTCGAAAGAATAGTCAGAGAAGACGTTAAGGTTAATGATGTTGCGAAGATGGCTGTTAATATTGAGAGCAGCGATGATATAGCAGGAAAATATGGTAATGAAGTTAACTTCGAGCCCGTGAGAAACGACAAAGCGACTGAAGTTAATGATGCCGTGACCAAAGTGTCAGTCTCAAAGATTGATACTGTAGTCGAATCTCAAAACTCTGCTAATGAGATGAATATTAAATCTGCAGGGCGCGCGATAGATTATCTTAATGCTAAGGGCGGGCATCCCGATGTAAACTTATCCAAGACGGTAAAAGAAAATGGCTTGATCACTGGTTTAAATGAAAAGTCGGAAGCGCAAGAATTTAGAACAACTGAAAATAAATCATCTTTAATGAATGTAACTGAGAGGCCATTAGTTAACGAGGTTAAGAATTTAGTGGCTAGACCTGAGGCTGGTGATTTAGTAATTAAAAATAACGAAAGCAAGAATACAACGGAGCAATTTATCGGCTTACAAAATAGTCAGCAGCCGGCAGTTGTTAGTAGACACGGTAAAGATAGTTATTCTGATGCTAATTTGGTTGCGTCAACTAAAGATCGTGTGACAAAAATAGCCGATGGCTTTATTGAAGGATCTAAAAAAGAGAGCTATGAAATTAAAGGTGAGCCTAAACGAGACTCTATGGGATCTCATATAAGGGATAGAGATGCCTTTGAAATTTTGATAAAAACTCACGGTAATGAGATAAAAAATGTTCCATCAAGAGTATCTTCTCTAGGCAATGAATTGACCCAGCTAGATGTTGACTCTAGTATAAATATGGCGAAAAATATTAATGTGGAAGCTAATGGCAAAGAGTCTTTTGTTGGCAGTCTGCTGGATAAGACTTTGGTGTCGAATCGGCCCGAGGGGTCATCGAAATCCGTCGCCGTGTCGAATTTTAGTTCAGAAATGCGGGAGACAATTGTTGGCCAATTAACTAATTCTGCAAAGGGTGTTTCAAAATTCACCGTAGCTCTTTTCCCAGAGAATTTTGGGAAAATTAGTATAGAGATAAGTTATTCCGAGAATGCGGGTTTAAAGATCAATATGATAGGAGACAACCCTGAGGCAACGAGAATATTGGAACAAAACCTTCCCAGTCTGAGGGAAAATTTACAAAGCGAGAGATTGAGCGAATTAATAGTGAATTTAAATAGCAATCGAGATTTTCAGAATTCTAATAATAGAAATGGAAAATCAGAAAACGAGGGTGTTGGAGAGAACTTGGAAAAAGATTCTCTTTCTACAGAGTCTGAAGAATCAAACTCAGCTGGTAATAATAGAGGTTTGGCTTTAGATTCTGAAAATAGTCTAGATACATATGTTTAAATTTGATTTTCCGAAAGAAAATAATTACTAGTAAGCGAGAAATATATTATGGCCGAAGAGAATACAGCAGCAACATCGGGAGGCGTTAACCGAAGGACAATTATAATTATAGCAGCGGCAGGCTTGGCTGCTATATTGTTAATCGTCGGAATTATGATGGGGATTCTCTATCTAAGTGGGGCCTTAAATAGTAACGATGAAATTATAGAGCGATTGAACGCGATAGAGGGTGGAGGCGGAGGGCTTGCATTGAGCGCCGAGTCCGAGGCTGATCCAAATGCACCGCAATTATTGGAGCTTCCAGATACCAATAGGTTAGATACTTTGTATCATCAGTTCGCGCAAGTTTTCATTGTAAATGTAATGAATTCCAGGAAGGTAATGCAATTAAACTTAACCCTTAGTACTCATTACGACGAATTGGTAATTAACAATGTGATTAAGCATGAGTTGGCAGTCAGGTCTGCAATCTTAGAGCATCTATCGTTTGTCACCGAAGAAGAAACGTTAGAGGTTGGTTTTCGGCAGAAAATGGGTGAAGAATTGGCTGTGGTTGTAAATGCAGAGCTTGAGCAAACCGAGGGATTCGGCGGTATTGAGCGAATACTATTTACTGAATTTCTCATGCAATAACTATTAATTGGTTTAAAAAGTATTAGGAATTGGAATGGCAAATAAAGATACAAGCCTCACTGAAGAAGAGCTCTCAGCTATTGCGGGGTCTATGAGTGATTCAGCGCACGAAGTAATTAATGCTTCTGGTAGTTCGTCGGCTGTTTCTCATGACCTCACACGAGAAGATAGTACTTTAGGTTTTAATCAAGCGGCTGTAGATCTTGTCAATGATAGATTTGCTAGGCAGGTAAGGATGGGCTTGATAGAGGTCTTGCGTACCACGCCGAAAATATCAATTAGCAAAATTGAAATCAAAACATTTAGAGAAGCCACGCAGAAGTTAGCTGCTCCATTAGCAATAAGCACGGTTAGAATGGATCCTCTTAGAGGGATCAGCCTGATAATCATTGACCCCAAAATAATATTCTCAACTCTCGACAGTTTTTTTGGTGGGTTTGGGAAAGGGGTAGAACAAATAACGGCGACACGTATATTTACCCCCACTGAAGATACGATAATCAATTTGCTAATGAACATTATCTTAGGGTCTTTAAAGGAGGCTTGGTCTCCGATTTTGCATGTGGATTTCCATCGAGTTAGTCAGGAGGTAAACCCAGCCTTCGCACAAATAGCTGACGAATCTGATTCAATGCTAGTCAGCCGTTTCGATTTTGACCTGGGGGATGAACAAGGGTTTGTGCAAATCATACAGCCGTTTTCCCTTCTGAAGCCAATTAGAGATTTATTGCGAAGCAGAGTGGTTACGACAGAAGAGGAAAATGAGCAAACAAAAAAATGGGAAAAAGATCTTCACGACGCTTGTGAAGATGTGCCATTAGATTTAAAGGTGAAAGTATGTGAAGTAGATATCACCTTTGGTGATCTTAAAGATATGAAGGTAGGCCAAGTGTTACCTATAGAACTATTTGAATTTGCAGAAGTTGATCTTCATGATTCTCCCGCTTTCAAAGGCACGGTTGGGGAATTTGATGGCAAAGCAGCGGTAGAATTGAGAACAACAAAAACTGAAGAATATGAGTAATCCCATTTAATTATCTGGAGAATAAATGAATGTCTGAAGATGAGAATAATACTGGCAGCGAATCGGATGTGCTGTTGCAGGGTGCCTCAAGCGCGGATAGTGAAGATAGTGCGGAGTCTTTTGAAAGCTTAAGTTTGGATTCAGACCTATTGAGAAACATTCCGGTGACGATATCAGTAGAAGTGGGAAGAACTTCTTTACCGATAAAGGCCTTGATGCAGCTTACTCAAGGTTCTGTGGTGGAGTTAGATAGGCTTGCGGGCGAGGCCCTAGATCTGCTAGTTAACAATACGCTAGTGGCCCAAGGTGAAATAGTTCTTGTTAATGAAAGGTATGGCATCAGATTAACTCAAATCGTGCCTAAAAGTGCAAGATTGAAGCTTAGTCAAGAAGCCACGTAGTTAATTATCTGGGCTCGATATAAGAGTACCCCCTAGTTTAAATGGGCTAGAGCTAAGATAGAGTACCAGGGCATGTGAATGGATATTTCAAGCACGGTTAGGGTGATTGCGTCTCTAGTTGTCGTATTGTTATTTCTGCTAGTTTTTCTTCATTATTTGCGTAAATTCCGAATTGCAGAGTTTTCCCAAGGTAATGGTGAAATAAATATAATAGAAAAAAAATATTTGGGCCCTAATAAATACTTGATTCTAATTCAAGTAAAAGAACGTGAATCTTTAATAGCAGTCGCCAATGATAAAATAGAGCATTTGTGGACTGGGCGTATTAATGAATTCTCTACAATTGATAGTAGGCCTTCATGATAGTTTTTGTATGAGAACAAGAGCATATTTTTAGAGTGCTAAATTTTAAAAAGTACAATTCAAAAATCTCAATGCTATGCAAATTTTGCCTAGTTATTTTTTTGCCTCTTATCACTAGCCCTGCTTTTTCACAAACAGGGTTGCCCTTATTAAACATAAATGAAAATCCAGCTGGAGGAACAGACTATAGTCTAACGCTTCAAGTTGTTATCTTAATGACGGTACTAACTTTATTGCCGTCACTTCTTATTATGATGACTTCCTTTGTTAGAATTATTATTGTTATGTCCCTGCTTCGCCAGGCAATAGGTACGGCTCAAACGCCTCCGAATATCGTTCTTATTGGAATATCTTTATTCCTTACGTTTTTTATAATGTCGCCTATTTTGCAAACTGTCTACAACGATGCGGCCATACCTTATATTGAAGAAGAAATATTAGCTGAAGAGGCTATTGATATCGCTCTTGATCCGATACGTACTTTCATGATCACCCAAACGCGAGAAGATGATTTAATGATATTTTCCGATATAGGAGAATATGACTATGATGGCGTCGAAGAGGATATACCGTTAACTGTATTAATCCCTTCATTTATGACTTCCGAACTTAAAACCGCTTTTACTATTGGATTTTTAATCTATATCCCTTTTGTGATCATTGATCTTATTGTCGCAAGTATTTTGATGTCTATGGGCATGATGATGCTTTCCCCGATGATGATTTCCATGCCCTTTAAATTAATGCTCTTCGTTCTAGCAGACGGGTGGATACTTATTATGCAGTCTTTGACGGCTAGTTTTTCTCTTTGAGATATTGAGATAATAAAATGAATTCTTCAGATGTTATAACTCTCGGTCAGGAAGCTCTCTTAATGGGGGCAATGATTGCTGGGCCTTTGTTATTGGGCATTCTGGTAGTTGGTGTATTGATCGGTATAATTCAGGCGGCAACTTCAGTGCAAGAGATGACTCTTAGCTTTATACCGAAATTGATAGTGCTTGTTTTACTCCTTTTCGTGATAGGTAACTGGCAAATAAGCGTTCTAGTAGAACATTTTCAAACTCTACTTATGAGTATTCCAATTTATTTACAATGATAAATATTTTAGTTTCGGAAATAGTAGATTATTTCTATGCTTTCCTTCTGCCTTTTGTGCGTATATCGGCATTCACTTTGGCTGCGCCGATATTTTCTCTTAACGCGTTTAATGTTCGATTTCGAATTATAGTTGCCACCGCATTGACGGTATTAGCGGTTGAGTTGATTGAATTTAATAGCCAATCTCTGAGTATTGATTCATTAATTATGCTGGTATTAGTGCAGGCGTTCTTGGGTCTATTTTCTGGATTCGTCTTACAAATAATTAGTGGAGCTGTAACGGTAGGTGGGCAAGCGATTTCTAATTCTATGGGTTTGGGAATGGCGAACTTAATTGACCCAACATTGGGAAATGTACCGGTTATTTCACAGTTTTTAGTTATTTTATCAACGCTGATATTTATCGTTGCCGATGGCCATTTAGTTTTAATCCAAATCCTTATGCAGAGCTTTACAACATTTCCTGTTGATAGAACTTTTTCCTTAAATATAATTTATGACCTATTTATAGAGTGGACACCATTACTCTTCGTTGGCGGTCTGGTGCTGGCTCTGCCCGTTATTATTTCGGTTCTTTTAGTGAATGCAGGGCTTGGGATGATTACCAGGTCTGCACCTGCATTGAACATTATATCCGTTGGATTTCCAGCCATAATGCTAGCTGGCGTTATAATTATATTAATAGCTCTTCCTGGAATAGTGCAAAGAATAGATAGTTTTTGGCGCGAAGGGTTTAATACTCTGGGAAATTTCTTCGGAGGTTTGTAATGGCTGAAGATGATTTAAAGACAGAAGAGCCGACACCGAAAAAGCTTGAAAAGACAAGAGAAGAAGGGCAGTTTGCTAGATCGCAAGATTTATCGGTGGCGTTATTAACTATTTCGGTGGCCTGCGTTATTTATCTTTTAGGCGGAGGAATGGGCGCTAGCATAGTAGCTATATTGCAAGACGCATTTGCATTTGATGAGAGAGTCATAAGAGATACCGCTCTTGTACCATCTTTATTTGGTGAGCTGACCCTTAGAGGGTTCTTATCAATTTCTCCAATTTTTGCGACGACTATTTTTCTTGCGTTTGGAGCTGCATTTCTGGTCGGGGGAATAGGGTTTTCGATTAAGGGTTTTTTTCCTAAGGCATCTAAGTTAAACCCATTAAAAGGTTTAGCGCGAATGTTTGGGCTAAAAAGCTTGGTTGAGCTTGGAAAGGGAGTGCTAAAACTCGCAGTTATTGGGTCTATGGTTACCCTGGTTATATTTTTATACTACGAAGAGATATTCTCTTTACCGACTCTAGATTCATATGTTGCCACTGGTGAAGGCTTGCTTATCCTTGCGATAGGAGTCGTAATGATTTCGGTGTCTTTACTAATAATTGCGGCTGTAGATGTCCCGTACCAAGTAATTTCTTTTAAGAATAAATTAAAGATGTCGATTCAAGAAATTAAAGATGAGTATAAAGACACTGAGGGCAGACCAGAAGTAAGACAGAGGATTCGAGAAAAGCAGCGTGAAATTGCCATGGCATCTACTTTAGACGCCGTAAGTAAAGCTGATGTTATCGTTACAAATCCTAGTCACTTTGCCGTGGCTCTTTCTTATGCGGTTGGAACTGATGAGGCCCCTAAAGTAATTGCAAAGGGGGCGGATTTTATGGCTAAGAAAATAAGAGAAAGAGCCGAAGAGTCTGGTATTCATATATTCGAAGAACCACAATTGGCAAGAGCTTTATTTTTTACAACAGAGATAGATCAGGATATCCCGAGACTGCTATTCGAGGCCGTTGCCGAAGTTATTGCGTATGTTTTCCAGTTGAATGCTTTTAATAAAGATGGCCAAACTCTAAAGAAACCTAAGGTAAGACTTCCATCGGAAATGCAATTCGATGAGAGTGGTAAACAATTAGACATTTAAGGAATATTTTAGTGGAAGATAATAAATCAGGTGTGAAGAAAAAATCTTCTAAAGGTAAAAACTCTAGGCCTAAGAATGCAAAAAAGGCGACTCAAAGCAAGTCGTCCGTCAAAAAAAAATCTCCTGTTGCAAGAAAAAAAGAAGGCAAAAAATCTTCTAAAAAAGTGGAGTTGTTAAGAAATAAAGAGCCTAAGAAAGAGTCCAAAATTAAAGAAGCCAATGATAAAAAAACTACGAATGGGGAGGCTTCTTTAGATGCAATTTCTGGTTTGGAGGAGCGAATAAATGAGTTGGAAGATGACGCGCAGGATAATTCAAAAGAGAATAAAAATTCTGCTCTAGGTGACCAGCAATCAGGTTTCGTTCCCTCGAAAATAATAAACAAGGCCGCGTCGAGTCATAGCGAAGAAAATACGACGTTGAAAAAATCTTACAACGAAGATGCTCTATTTCTTTGCGGCGAGCACAAATCTAACGTTGAGAACGTTGTTTCTTGTCTAAAATCATCTACGCCATTCTGTTTTTTGAGCTCAGAGAAAAAATCATATGTTGAATACTACAAGGAAACCATAATTGATTTGCTGAGGTATAGGGAAAAAATAAAACTCCTGTATTTCGATCCGAAATTTGGAGATGATTTATCAGTAATTATCAATAGAGAAATAGAAGATATCGATATGTCTTTTATCGGCTCTTCCAAAGTGAGTGAAATTAAGAAAATCCTCATAATTGATAATGAGGATTTTTCGGGTCATTTGGATTGGGAATTAATAGATTCGCTTCGCTTAGAATTGAGTTCTGCAAATATTGGAGTCCTCAGCATCAAGCCAAACTTTTTAGCTGAAGAAGTAGAATCTAAAGTTGCTTCTATTACTTCTAATTTTAGCTGTCTTAATTTTTCAGAATTAACCAAGAATCAATTCAAGGAACTGAATGAGTATATTTCTGCGCATCCAGAAAAAGACCAATTACTAGAAACTGTAGAGAAACTCTTTGCCGATAATACTGAAAAAGGGGCAAGTACGTCTCCAGATGATAATGCCAGTATTTGGCGTAAAGCACGTAATTTTATTTTCCGGAAATAAGATAAATACCCTCGCTCCTATATCCCTCCATCGCTTAATATCTATTTATAGCTTTTAACAGGTTGGTTGTTATTAGGCCGATCATTTGTAATGATAAAGAAAAGAATTATTAGCCTTAAACATAACTTTTGGAGCTTACGGTTAATCTTAACCAAAATTGCTCTATCCATTATGTTTTTGTAAAGTCGGTCGTTTTAAAAAGGAGAGCATCGTGGCGTCAGAAAAAGAGCCAAGTTTTCGTGAAAGTGTAGATTTAATGTATAACCGAGCAGTTGAGCTGATAGAGCTCCCAGCAGGTTTGAAAGAAAAAATCAGGATATGTGACTCGAGTTATACGACTAGTTTTGGTGTTCAACTACGCGGCGAAATCAAAACATTTACAGGCTATCGAGCTGTTCATTCCGATCATATGGAGCCTGTAAAGGGTGGTATTAGATATGCTGATTCTGTAAATCAAAATGAGGTAGAGGCGTTGGCAGCCTTGATGACTTATAAGTGTGCGTTGGTTGACGTGCCTTTTGGAGGTTCAAAGGGAGGGCTTTGCATTAATCCCAGAGAGTATGATGAGCACGAACTAGAACTCATTACCCGTCGGTTTGCTTCTGAGCTTATAAAGAGAGATTTAATTAATCCAAGCCAAAATGTTCCCGCACCTGATATGGGTACCGGAG
>JAQWTK010000080.1 GCA_029242705.1 Gammaproteobacteria bacterium
GAAAGTAACTTTCAAGAGATTTCGCATCAACTAACTGCTCAACGGTTCTCAAGGATGACTCTAGAAGAACGCATAGCTGCAAGAAGCTTTATCGAAAGAAGAGGACCTCGTGGAGCAAGAAACTCGCCTCAAGGAGATAGATCAGGAGGTGCTGGGATACGAGGTCCTCGAGATCCTAGAGGCAGACCAATAAGCGAGCGACCCGGAGATCAATAAAGTGACATCAAAAGATTATTCTCAAATTCCGCGAGGCAAATACAGACATTACAAACAAAAAGAATACGAACTTATTGATATTGTTCATCACAGCGAAACGCAAGAGCCACTCGCACTATACAGAACACTATACGGGGACTTCGATCTTTGGGTGCGGCCGTTATCAATGTTCCTTGAAACTGTTGAAATTGTGGGCCGGAAAGTTCCACGTTTTGAATATGTTGAAGACTAGGAGCCAGAAACCCATAAGCTAAGTCAACTTACCTAGTAAAGAAGGCCGGCAATCGAACCCGTCATACACGTAGCCAAGGTTCCTGAAACAAGTGATTTGGGAGCAAGAGAAACGATTTCAGTGGCGCGCTCTTTACACATACCGGTTAGTCCCGCAATCATAATCCCCAAACTACCAAAATTAGCAAAACCACATATTGCGTAAGTCATTATTATTGTTGACCTGTCAGAAAGCGAACCCTCGGGAAGGCTACTCATAGCAATAAACGCTATAAACTCATTCAACGTTGTTTTTATACCCATTAAACTCCCTGCCGCTTGAGCTTCTATCCAAGGAATACCCATTAACCAAACCAGAGGCGCAAATAAATAACCTAATATCCTTTGTATGGTCATCTCGTCACCCCCGAAAGAGGGAAGCAAAGCCAAAACACTATTAAATAGCGCAACCAAAGCCGTTAACACCAAAAGCATAGCCCCAACATTAACCATAAGCGCAACACCATCCGAGGTGCCTTTGGCTATGGCATCCATGACATTGTGATAAGTCGGCCCAAGATTTTTAACTTGTTCCTTAGAGTCATTATCAGAAATATTTAGAGTCGGGGGGACCATAATCAATGCGAGCATAATAGCGGCCGGAGCACTTATAACCGAAGCCGTTAAAATATGTCCAAGTGCATTATCCACTATCGGAGCTAAAACTACGGCATAAAGGACCATAACGGTTCCAGCTATTGTTGCCATTCCAACCGACATCAAAACAAACAATTCACTCCTTGTAAGAGCCTTAATATAGGGGCGGATAAGTGCAGGAGCTTCCACCATACCTACGAATATATTGGCTGCTGCACAGAAGCCTATTGCACCGCCAACCCCAAGACTCCGTTGGAGAATAAAAGCAAATCCTCGTATGATCGCAGGCAGCACTCTGTAATGCCATAAAATGGCTGAAAGCACGGTGAAAATTAATATTAATGGAAGAATTCGGAAAGCCAGAATAACCGTTGAACCGGCGTCTCCAACTTCAAAAGGGTAGCTCACATTTGCAGGGTCTCCGCCTAAATAACCGAAAACAAATAGAGTGCCCGACTCTGTAGCACTTGCAACCGCTGACACAGCCTGATTAATTCCATTAAGCGCCTGTTGCAGCAAATTGAACCGAAATACAAAAAATGCAAATGTGAATTGCAAGCCAAGACCCACAGCCAGCAATTTCCAATTGGGAAGACGGCGTCTTTCGCTGCATAGGACCGCTAGTAAAATAAATATAGGTATGCCGATAAATGCTTGCATAATTAGATGTGTTTTATTTTTAAGGCCAAACTTAACAAATTCACAGGATACGCCTATGGAGCAATATAAGCCAACAACACACTATATCAAAATTAATGATAACCTTTCGTTATGATTTTAAAATCTAAAATAAAACCACAATTCTTTCCTGACCAGGATCAGACTACTGTTTTAAAAATGGGGTTACAACCACTCCCTCATTCACAGTGGATGTTGGTTGATGCAGATTTGTCACAGTTCTTGAATCATAAAATAGAGCAAAAAAAGCTACATCAAGATTTGGTTTATCAAGCACTTCCAGAATCTGAGGAAGCGCAAGTCGAGTTTTATAACTTGTTGCAACGACACCTGATCAATGACCACAGTTATCAACTTCTTAAAAGTGGAGATTTTGTTAACCAAGAATTTTCGTTGAGTTGGGAGAATAAAATAAGAGACCTTTGGCATTGCAGTCTTTGGATACAGGAAGACATATGTTTGTTGGAAAAATTTGATGACGAATACATACTTACAGCCGCTAGCGTTTGTTCACCATCGAATTGGGACATGCCAAGTAAAATTGGCCAATCGGTAGAGATCATACACAACCCGGTACCAGGTTATAAAGAGCAAATGTCTAGTCCCGTAAATAGGTTAATGACTGGATTAAAACCAAATAAATCTATACAACGCTTGAACTGGTCAATACAACCAACTGGTGACATGTTCTGGCGATCAGATCTAAAAAGCTATGAGAAAAGTGAAGAGAAGTATTGGCGTATAGAAAGGCAAACCTTAATGCGACTGCCACAGACAAGAGCGGTAGTATTTGGAATTCGTGTGTTTCTGCATAGCTTCTCTAAGATGTCAGGCTATAAAGATTTTGATCAATCTATTGCTAAGGTAATTAAAACGTTACCTAACGAACAAGCAAATTACAAAAACCTGCGTTAAAACCTAACTGATTTCTTATCGCGATTAAGCTATACTCCGCGCTCGCCGACCGGAGCAAAATTATCAGCAGTTTAGAGGCCCAACCTTTAGTAAAAAAACCAAGCAGTCTTGATGTATTTAGAATCACAGAATTTCGATGGCTATTCTTTGGCAATATATCCTTCTTTTTAGCCATGCATGGTCAAATGCTGACTCGCTCTATCCTTGCTTGGGAACTAACCGGAGAAGCAACAGCTCTCGCATATATAAACTTGGTCATAGCTATACCAATGATCTTTGCATCTTTGCTAGGTGGCGCGATCACGGATCGAGTTGAAAGAAAGAAATTAATTATTATTGGACAATCACTCAT
Organism: Gammaproteobacteria bacterium; assembly: GCA_029242705.1. Taxonomy (GTDB): domain Bacteria; phylum Pseudomonadota; class Gammaproteobacteria; order Pseudomonadales; family Pseudohongiellaceae; genus UBA9145. Next base: position 3,029 of record JAQWTK010000080.1, read on the forward strand.
TTTAGCTAACGAAGTATTTATCCTCACTCTTTTGCTGCTTGGCCAACTTGAATTTTGGCACATGCTTTGTACCGCCTTCGTCGCTGGCTGCGCTTTCCCCTTTATCATGCCAGCTCGCATGGCGATCACGATGAAAATAGTAGGTCCTAAAAAATTGCAAAGCGCTATGGCTATCCAAAGCGGAGCATTTAACTTAAATCGTGTACTTGGTCCTGCAATGATGGGCATTATCATAGCGCAATATTCATTTGCTTCCGCTTACTACCTCTCAACAATTCTCTATCTTTGTGCAATATTGTGCATGCTTGGTATCAAGCCTAGCTATTCGAAGAAAAACCCTTCCGAGAAAAAACCATTGCTTGCGGATATAGGTTATGGTTTTGAATATATTCGCCAACATCGTCCGGTTTTAATTTGTTTATTGTTTGGCTTGTTACCTATGTTTCTGGCTATGCCTTTTCAAAATATCCTCGTCGTAATGGCAGAAGAAGCCTGGCAGGCAGGAGAAAGCGGCGTAGGAATATTAATGGCTACTGGAGGAATTGGCGGAGTTATTGGTGCGCTTTGGATTGCTAAAAAAGGAGACTTCAGCGGTCGGCTGAGCATTATGTTAAGCAGCACATTTTTCTTTGGAATTTTTCTAGCATTATTCACACAAGCATCGAACTTTTATTATGCCTTAGTCCCATTGCTGATCGCCAATGTTTGTGCGAGTGCAGGTCAAACCGTAAATAATGCTGCCATTCAATTACTGGTCGATGACAGCGTTAGAGGACGAATGAGCAGCTTTATGATGTTATCTGTTGGCCTGACTCCGATAGGAGTATTCCCGATGGCTATTGCTGCAGACAACATTGGTGCTGCCAATTCAATTCTAGGGGCATCAATAGCCTTGATGATTTTGGTCGTGTTATTTTATGTGATAAGTTCAACTCTCAGAGATCTAGACAATTCAATTAACAAAAAAGTAGAAGCTTTCTCCCTTTAGCTTCTTCAATTCTCTTCAGCAACATATTCCTTATAGCGCTGTTCAAGTTCTTCAATTGCTCTAATAAAACCCGATGGATCTAAAAAGGTTTCTGGATTATAGGTTTGACCCGTTCGATATTTCTCATGCATGTTGTACTGACTATTATGAGCGGCAACCCAAATATCTACATCCATTTCTTTTTGTTTACGGTAAGTATTTAAAAAGTCTTCTGCAACACCTTCATAAGTGGGATCAACTGTAAGCCGCTTCCCTCCGTTTATAGTTCCCATATTGGCAATCAAAACATTATAGTCTCTACCGTCATTCTCATTCACTACCATAGAATAACTCGAACTGCCTTCTGTGTGACCCGGATGGTGATGAACGGTCAAGTGAAGCGCTCCCAATTCAATAACTTCCCCATCGCGAATAATTTTATCCACATCAACGGGCGGGAAACTTTCTCGTCCCCCGAAATGCGGATCACTAAACCCTCCGTCTTCTAGCACCCTGGCATCGCCAACCGTAGCCCATATTTCAGCGCCCGTCAGTTGCTTAATTTCAGCAAGTGCTGCGGTATGGTCCCAATGCGCTTGCTGTGTTAGCAATATCTTGACGTCTTCTAACCTAAAGCCTAAAGATTCAATATTATCTCTAATCATTTGGGTGGAATCTTGCAGTCCAGTATTTACTAGGATATGGCCTTCATCAGTCGTAATTAAAAACACGCTCAAATCAAAGCTACCCACACCATAAAGGTTTCCGATAATCTGAAAACCTTCGAAAGGTCTACTCCAATTCTCTCTCTGTGCTCCCACTTCTCCAACAAATAAACAAGTGGAAAAAACTGCAATAAGTAATCTAATATTTAATTTCATCCATTAACTCCATCATTAAAATTAATTGTGGAAATTGGTTGAGAAATTTTTATTAGCTTCGAATAGCATTGAGATACACTATAAGCGCCTAATAATTCTTCTACCGGCATCACTCAGTAACAAAACCTTTCCAGCTAGCCATATACTCAATGAACTTTTCTGACAAGCCTTCTTTTGCAAGGTGTTCACGAGAAACAGGGTTAGCCACTGGCTGGAACTTAGGCTCAGCTTGCATTAATAACGGAAAATCGTGATGTAAAATAGCCGCCCTTCCCAACATTATCCAATCTACTCCACACGCAAGCGCTTTTTCAACTTCACCTGGCGTCCTTATTTTTCCAGCTATTCCCAAGCGAACATCTCCACGTTCGATCTCCGTGAAATAAGACAAAAGGCTAGTGCCTTGTTTATCTTCTTCAATAGGTTCTTTAAAAACATCCCAAAGGGACATATCGAGAAAATCTATGTTACCTTCATCACAAAGCCTCTGAGCAATAATCACACTGTCTTCTAACTTCATACCAAATCGTTCCGGAGAAAGTCGAACACCAACCATGAAGTTTGGGTGACAACGTTGACGAATTCCATCTAAGATCTGAAAGAGTATGCGGGAACGATTGGTAATATTTCCTCCATATTCATCTTCTCTCCGATTCGTTTCGCTACTGAAAAATTGACACAAAAGATATCCGTGCGCACCATGCAGCTCTACACCATCGAAGCCTGCACTTTCTGCCCGAACGGCAGCCACAATAAAATCCTCTACGACTTGTTCCACTTCATTTTTAGAAAGAGCTCTTGCACCCAACTCCTCATTAATAGAGGGACACACGGGAGTTTCTTGAATGATTTCTTCAGGCGACCGCATTCCAGCGTGATGAAGCTGGCAAATAGAAACACTGCCTTCTTTCTTTACTGCGTCCGCTAATCGGGTTAAACCTTCTATATGCTTATCATCAAAAATACCTAACTGGCCTGGAAAACCCTGACCAATTGCTTGCACATGTGCGGCACAAGTCATGGTCAAACCGAAACCTCCTTTGGCGCGCATCGTCATCCAATGAAATTCTTCATCTGAAAGAACCCCATCATCGTGACTCTGACTATTAGTAAGTGGGGCAAGCATGAAACGATTCTTCATACTTGGTCCCCTTTTAAAATTTAACTCGGAAAACAAAGAGCTCATATAATTTCCCATCAATAGAAAAAACGGGCTGAGTCCTTCGACTAGCCCGCTTTTTAACAACATTACTTATTTACGGAATAAGGCGTGGAGCAAAACGTGTCACTCCCGTAATTACACCTACTTCACCACCATAAACATTTCCATCTTTGTCTGCCGTCACGCCTTCACCCATGCAGCCAATTCCACCCATGCCGGAGAAACCCCTTCCTGTACAGTTATGCTCTGGAATAAAATAAAGTACTTCACCATTGCGTGCATTTCCTACGCGCAACCCTTTTCTCCAACCACCCGGGTTGTAGTTTTCATCAGTTTCAGAATCGATGGCATACAACATGTCATTTGTCGGATCAATGTAGAGGCCAGAGATACGACTGAACTGATACCAAGTGTCTAACCATTCGCCATCTTGAGTGAAGATCTGAATACGATTATTGCCTCGATCTGCTACAAATAAACGCCCCTGAGAGTCCATTGCTAAAGAGTGAGGCGAACGAAACTGACCATCATCCCACCCATACTCACCAAAATGACCAATATAAGTACCATCCGGCTCCCACATAGTTATTCGACTCTTAGTCTCATCACTAGGCTCTCCCTGAAACTGGGCACCATGTGTTTCAGCGATAAAAATACGCCCATTGGGTGCAATCAAAACGTCGTTTGGATCAGTCAGATGAGAAGGTGGGTCACCTACTTTACCTGGAGTCCCAATCGTCATTAAAAGCTCGCCATCCGAGCTAAACTTTAATACCGCGCTGCCTATGTTAGCTGCGGCAGGGTTCTCATTAAGTTCATTTTGGTTAGCGACCCGAGCATCAGCTATCCAGACATTTCCTTCATGGTCCACATCCATACCATGCGGCCATAAAATTTGACCAGCACCGAACTGCGAAATAACGCGACCATTTGGGTCAAGTTTTACAATAGGATTAATATCAGGAGTCGTCGCACATTGATTTGTACCGCAACGGTCTCCTGCCCAAATATGCACACCGTCAATATCAACGTTTATCGCACTAACAGAACCCCAATTGCGACCATCTGGTAGTGAACCAAAATTACGTTCAGTAACGTAAGGATTGGGCAAATTGTTGATGGGCTGCTGCCCTGCGTGAGCGACAGGCTTTCCAGACTCTGTCATCGATCCCCGCTGTGCCACTGCTCCTGCAGAAACCACAGATAAAACAAGCCCTACCAATCCAGCTTTTCCAAGGAATCCTACCCCAGACTTAATTGCTTTAATCATTATTACCTCTCTTGACCTCTTTAACGGTATTCGTAAATTTCTTACATTCGTTTAATTCAGGTCAGAACATGAACTGAAGGAACTGACTTGTCAAGAAAACACGATCCATGCGCCTAAAAACAAACTTGGCTAGAAGCATGACCTCTGGACTTTTATACTCTAAAATCTTCAACCGCAGTATTTACGCTTTTCCTGAAACAGAATCGGCCTCTATATCTAGATCAAGTGGCTGCTCGATCCAATATACGACGCAATGAAAAAGAGTGCTATGAAAAGTAATATAATCTATTTCATCTTCGCTATAGCCGTTTTAATGGCATTAATTCTTTTAACGATATGCCTTTCCGAAACCGTGCCTGATGCCGAAGGAAAACCACATGCCCTATTTGCAGGATTGCAAATAGGGGGAGATGGAGCGGCCAGGCTTGAGCATATAGGTTTTTTTGGATTCATGTTCCAAAGCTTACTTATGGTTCAAATCGTATTGCTATCTATTTTAGGTGTTGCCGAACGTTATCGAACGAACAAATTTCTTATATATATGGTTTCCGCCTTAGCATTTATGCTGTTAATTGGTTGGCAGATGTTTTCCGCTCATTTGGAATATCTGAGTAGTAATGAAACTGGCTATTTTTTGGGCTTTCCAAATGCTACTGCCTGGGCGACTTATGGGACTTGGCTAAGTGCGATACCCCTTGTCCTTATCTACAGTTTAGGTTTCAGAAAGTTTATCTACACTAAGGAAGATGAAAAAAAATTTAATGAACTCCTAGCTGAAAAAGCTTCGCGGCAAGAATAAAAGCAAATGGAAGAATACCGGCAAGAAATAATTATTGGGGCGGTAATTGTCTACATGGTTTTCTGTGTCCTAACTGGGCTATGGGCGATGCGGCGCACCCATAGTGCTAGTGACTTTTTTATTGCCGGACGCGGATTAGGACCGATAGTTGTAAGCCTAGCAATTTTCTCTAGCACGCTTAGCGGATTTGGATTTGTCGGAGGCCCCGGGCTCGTTTATTCAATCGGTGTAAGCTCTTTCTGGATGGTAGTCATTTCCTCGATTGGGTATGCAGTTTGCTTTTTTTTAGTAGCTAAACGTATTCGAATGATTGCAGAACTTCGAGATTGTATTTCACTGCCAGATATTGTCGCTGCTCGTTATGGAAGCGAGGCAGTTAGGTTCATGATCGCGGTAACAATTGTCTTGGGTGTGATGGGCTATTTAGCGACACAGATCTTGGCGATGGCACTGGTAATGCAAGCGATACTTTCTGGGACAGAAATGTTTGCTGACGTTGGCCTGATTACTTGCGTAGCCATTTCTTCCGCTGTACTAATTTTTTATTGCGTCACCGGCGGAATTATTGCATCCGTATATACGGATGTTGTACAGGGAACAATTATGATCGTAGCAGGTTTCCTTATTCTAGTTACTGCTGCCAATGTATTCGATGGTGGAATGCAAGAAGCGACCTCGATAATTCTCAGCGATGACGCTGAAACAATAATGCCCTATGGGGCGGCAGGGATAATGGCATCGCTCGGCTGGTTTTTTGTATTTGGTTTAGGCCTCGCGGGGCAGCCCCATATCATCACTAAGCTCATGATGAATAAAAATATAAGTGATAACCGCAGCATGCTGCCTCTTTCCCTTTTCGGTTATGCGATGGCCGCCTTACTTTGGATATCAATTGGTATCGTTATGCGAGCCGCTGTGCTTGATGGGGTAATAGAGCCGCTGGCACTTCCAGATGATGCGGCGTCTGTTTTTCTTTCTGTGTTTACTAATCCCTTTCTGGCTGGAATTGTCTTTGCGGGCTTGTTTGCGGCAATTATGTCTACTTCGGACGCGTTTTTAAATATTGGTACCGCGGCATTAATTCATGACATTCCAAAAGCTATAAAAGGACAAAGTGTAGAAAATGAACTTTTCTGGGCACGCATTGTAACGGTTTTGTTGGCGGTCCTATCCGCCGGCTTCGCACTTTATTCGCATTTTCAGGACGCTACCTTGGTCGCAATTTTAGGTGCATTCGGTTGGGGCACCTTCGCTGCATCCATTTTCCCTGTTGTGGCAGTCGGCCTTAATTGGAAGGGAGCCTCCGCCGCCGGCGCGGTCACGGCCATTGCCTCCGCATTATTAATCAACTTCGTGTCTCAGTTAGCGGGGTATACTTTCCCTTACGGGGTCAGCGGTCAACTGGTTGCTTTCGTATCTTCGATGGTCCTTTTCATTGGCGTATCATTAATCACTAGAAAACCAGTACTAGAGCCAGACATAAATCGGGTGCTAGATATCTAACAACTCATAATTGCCAAAATATCACTCCCTTGTTTATAAGCTAAGTATTTTAATTAAAAAAGGGGGCTCCATTAACTCTTAAAACCCAGCCTAATCTTCCGAAACCCAATACAAACGAAATAAAATTTAACGTAAACTCCGAACATTGTCTTATTACTCAAATACGAAAAGAGGGGCACCATGAGCCTTATTTTGAAAATTATTCACTTTATTTCCCTACTGGTATTTCTAACTAATGCTGCACACCCGCAAGGAGCCAATGATGAAGTGTCTAACCAATCAAGTGAATGGCCATTTTATCGTGGTAATACTGCTGGTACTGGATACTCCCCACTAGAACAAGTCACCACTGCTAACGTTAGTAATTTGAGTATTTCATGGACATATTCACTACGTAACAACTCGGCAGAAAACTCTAGAGAACCTAACTCACAAGCTACGCCCATAGTTGTCGATGGGATCATGTATGTTCCGACGGTCGATAGAGTGGTCGCACTTGATCCGGTGACTGGCCAAGAATTATGGAGCCATGATGTGCCAGTCAACGCTCCATCACGTCGCGGTGTCTCATACTGGCCTGGCCAGGGTGGAATATCACCCCGTATTTTCTATACTAGTTTTGATCAATTATTCGCTATAGATGCTGAGACTGGCGAACTGGATCTTGAGTTCGGGGATTATGGAATGGTCGCTATGGGAATTCCTTATATCTCAGTACCATTTGTTTATAAAAACGTAATCGTAGTTGGTGCTAATACACCGCGCGGCGCAATTGGCGGAATCGGAAATGCTCGTGCATTCGATGCTCTTAACGGGAATAAATTGTGGGAATTCGAGTCGGTCCCCTCGCCAGAAAATCCTGGTAACGAAACATGGGAAGGCGACAGCTGGATGGGTCGGCTTGGTGCAAATGCATGGCCTTTTTACTTCACTGTAGATGAACAAAAAGATCAGCTATACATACCATTGGCGTCTCCCATACCGTTCGCCTATGGGGGAGATCGGGCAGGAGCAAATCTTTATGCAAATTCTATTGTCGCAGTAGATATTCATTCAGGTAAATACAACTGGCACTTTCAAACGATACACCATGATCTATGGGATCACGATCCCCCTGCACCACCAACTCTTTTTGATGTAAATTACAACAACAACTCTATTCCTGTATTAGGCATCACAACGAAGTCTGGATATCTCTATGTTCTGAATAGAGACACAGGGGAACCCATCTATGGCGTGAACGAAGTGCCTGTCCCTCAAAGCCGAGTCCCAGGAGAAGAAACTTTTCCAACACAACCCATTCCTGTTAAGCCGGCGCCAATGGCACGGGTGAGCTATGATCCAACGGACTTAGTTACCGCCCAAGACACTAGTGTTGAACATGCCGCAGCATGCCGCGAGCTAGTAAACTCTTTAGGAAATATTTATAACGCTGGCCCCTATACACCTTGGGTTTATAGGCCAGATGACAGCAGCGACGATGTAACCTTACTTTTTCCAGGCCTGTCCGGTGGGCCCAACTGGGGGGGTGTTGCTCACAATCCAAACAACGGTTACGTCTATGTTTTTGCCGCAGACATCGGAACTATTGGTTGGATGGAAAATGCTCAACCAGATTCAGAACTACCATACGTGCTTAGCGGCCCAGACCTGAGGGCCGGAAGTTTCAGCGTTCGCATTAACGGCATGAATATGCCTTGTCAAAAACCACCCTGGGGCAGACTTACGGCAGTCGATACAAATACGGGGGATATTGCATGGCAAATTCCTTTGGGAATTACAGAAAGCTTAGGTGAAGACAAACAAAACACTGGTCGCCCAGGAAGAGCAGGCGCTCTGGTAACAGGAAGCGATTTGCTTTTTATCGCAGCCACAGACGATAATCGTTTCCGAGCCTTAAATGCAACGACAGGTGAAATCATTTGGGAAGATCAAATGGAACGCCGAGGCAATGCTAATCCTATGACCTTCTTGGGTGCCGACGGTAATCAATATATTGTCATTACGGCAACAGATACGATCATCAGCTATGCATTACAATAGAATTATCAATTTTTAAGAGAGCAAATTATTTGGATGCACAAAATAAACAATAAAAAATCTGCGTTTAACTTTATAACCGTAGCTCTTTTTTGTTTTTGTTCTGCGCTCCTTAACGCGCAGTATGGAACGGGTTCCGGCGACTGGCCTAGTTACGGTGGCGATACTGGCTCGACGAAATATTCTCCGCTAGATCAAATTACAGCAGAAAATTTCGAAGAATTAGAAGTAGCCTGGACCTGGGCATCAATAGATGCGGATCTAGATCTCGTGGCTATTCAAGAAATTAACGATGCCGTCCGTATTAATAATTTCCAGGGCACCCCTCTTAAGGCAGGAGACAAACTTTTCATAATTACCGCATTGAATCAAATTGCGGCGATAAATCCGATTTCGGGCGAAACGCTTTGGTCTTTTAATCCAAAAGTATATTTGTCAGGCACCCCAGTTAACTATATTGGGTACCACCATCGAGGACTAGCCTATTGGAGCGATGGCGATAATGAGAGAGTGCTTGCGGGCCTAAATGATGGCTTTCTTATATCTATAGACGCGAAGACAGGACTACCTGACGCTGAATTTAGTGGTGGGAAAATCGACCTGACAGTAGGCCTACCAAGGGCAACAAGAGATGTTTTAGATTGGACAGGTGCACAGCCAGTGGCTGTTGTATCACCACCAATTGTAGTTGGCGACATCGTCATTACTTCTTCTATTACTCAAGCAAGGCCTATAAATCGAGAACGTCCACCAATGTGGGTTAGAGGATACAACGTTCGCTCGGGCGAGCATGTGTGGGACTTCCATACAATTCCGTTAGCAGGTGAATATGGTGTCGATACCTGGGAAGAGGAATCCTGGCGTCGAACTGGCAATACAGGTGTATGGTCCATAATGAGCGCCGACCCAGAACTGGGCTTAGTATACCTACCTATTGACGCACCAACCGACGATTTCTATGGAGGCAATCGTCCGGGTGACAATTTGTTTAGCCAAAGTGTAGTTGCGGTTGACGCGAAAACAGGCGAACGACGCTGGCATTTCCAAATGATCCATCATGGCTTATGGGATTACGATCCTCCAGCTGCACCAAACCTAATAGACATAAACGTTGAAGGCAGAGAAATCAAAGCCCTTGCGCAAGTAACAAAACAAGGTTTCGTTTATACCTTCGATCGTGAAACAGGCGAGCCCGTCTGGGTAATTGAAGAAAGAGAAGTTCCTCAATTACCCTTAATTCCAGGTGAGCGACTATCGCGTACACAGCCTTTTCCTACCAAGCCACCTCCCTTCGAGAAGCAAGGTATGACGGTCGAGGACTTAGTTGACTTTACACCTGAAATTCGAGCCGAAGCCGAAGAAATTTTACAAAACTATACCTACGGCCCATTATTTACCCCTCCAAGTCTATCAGTGCCAGGGGGGAATCGCGGTACTATACTAAGGCCAAGCGCTGGCGGCGGTGCGAATTGGATGGGCGCTGCCGTAGACCCGCAAAGTGCGATCATCTACATACCATCCTCGGATTCAATATCAGTGCCCGTAGTGGTGGAAACCAATCCCGATGATTCAAGCCTACGTTATCGCCGAATCTCTTATGGCGGCACCAAGGGCCCTCATGGCTTACCATTACTGAAACCTCCCTATTCAACAATCACAGCTATTGATATGAACAAGGGAGAAATTCTCTGGCAAGTTCCTAACGGAACTCGATCTCCCAATGTTGAAAATAATCCAGCTTTAGTAGGATTAGATTTGCCCCCTTTGGGCGGTGGTGGACGCAACCCAATTCTTGCTACACCTAATTTGTTAATTCATGCTCAGAATTATCAAGACGGCCCCTTACTTATCGCCAGAAATAAAGCAAGTGGTGAAGAGGAAGGAGCAATTATTATGCCGGCAAGGTCTATTGCTGCTCCAATAACTTATGAAACAAATGGTGAACAATATATTGTTGCTGCACTACTAACCGACCCAACTCCAAGGTTATTTGCATGGAAACTTCCAGACTAATCGGACAAAAGGAATAACGATGAAGAATACCAAAGTCACTACATACAAAATAGGCAGAGTTTGGATTCCAGACTATGTGCCCGGTGTTATCGCAGTTGTAGTACTCATTATTGGATTTCCCTTTATTGTGGAAAGCCAGCAATCCGCCGAAATTTCTACTGAAGCTGTCGGCGATGGGAGGTATGTCTTATTCGGACGTGGGGGTAATATCTTAGCATCAATAGGAGAACAAGGCGTTTTGATAGTCGATTCTCAATTTCCGGATATGGTCCCAAAATACCAATCCACTATTAGATCATTGGGTGGCGGAGATATAGATTTTACCATCAATACTCATTGGCATTATGACCATGCTGATGGAAATGAAATGTTGGGAGAAGCCGGCTCCTGGATAATTGCGCACGCTCATTCGCGCGATATGATGACCAAGCACAACACTATAAATACGGTGGTCAATCCACTCGTGGAGCAACCGCCCTACTCTCAAGCTGGCTTGCCCGTTGCAACCTTCGAACAGCGGATGGAAGTCTTTTTTAATGGCGAACAGATAGATCTTATTCATCCTGGCCCCGCCCATACTATGGGAGATGCTGCTATATTTTTGCGTGACTCAAATATCGTTCATATGGGAGATGTATTTAATAATGCCGGTTATCCTTTCATTGACGCTGACAATGGCGGTGATATTGAGGGCATGATCGCATTCTGCGAAGCTGTTTTAGGAGAAATTAATTCGAATACTGTCGTTGTTCCAGGCCATGGGCCAGTTGCGACCTACAACGATCTGGCAGAATACATCACAATGCTTACCGAAATTCGCGGTAAGATGATGATACTAATAGGACAAGGAGCATCTCTAGAAGAAGTGATCGCCGCCAAACCTACGGAAAACTGGGATGCAGAAAAAGGGGATCCACTTAGGCTAATAGATCGAGCATATCTGAGCCTCACTCGGTAATTACGGTTAAGCATTAAATAAGGAGAGTCATTATGAAAATTTGGAAAATTGGACTTAGCCTTTTTACTGTTGTTCTTATTACTTTACTAGTTCGCCTACCTATCGCAACAACGCCGGGTTTTTTTATTGGAGGCAGCGCGAGCGCCGCTCCAGCAACTTGGGAGGATACATCCTCCATACATGAAATAAAACTAAGAGTGGCGGACTTAATTCCCAGAGTAGTAATAATCTGGTTCGTGGAAATCGATAACGATTTATACATAATTGGAGAAACAGATAGTGGCTGGGTCTCAATATTAGAAACCGGCGGTCCAGTTCACATGCGCCTCGAAGATTCGACCTACCCACTGCTAGCCACTATGGTTACTTCAAGCGAAGATAAGATTCTTCAAGCATGGCAAGAAAAGTATGAAGCAGACTATCCAGAATTTTTTGCCAGTTCAGCGTCAGATGATTTTCTAGAATACTCTTCAGTCTACAGACTCTCGAGAATTTAGTCGGGGCTATTTAACTCTCTCGCCGCGCGAGCCAAATTGATCCGCCTAATGCGCAGGTAAGATTCGCTATTAAGCCATATAATCCTGGGTGGAACCCCCAAACTTTTCCATCAGTAATAAAACTGAATGGACCAAACGCTAGTACTAAAGAAATCAAAAGTCCGACTATTAAACCAACTAATACAGGCTTAGCTTTCAATCCAAGCCAATGAATTCCTAACATGAACGCCGGAGAAATTTGTACGAGCAAATCAAATTTACGGTCGAGCAAGAAGATTAATGAAGTTTGCTCTTTCAATAAAATCGCAAGCAAACTTAGTATCGCGACAACGACCCAAGAACAACGCTTGCCCAATCGCGTAAGTTCTGATTCCGGCGCATTAGGCCTGATATAGACCGAGTAAATATCCTTAGTAAACATTGAAGAAATTGATAACATTGCGGAATCAGCTGTCGACATTAGAGCAGCAAGTACTGCGCTAAAAATTACTACAACAAGACCATAACCCAATAAAGAATGTTCTTGAATGATACGTAAGATGCTCGCAAAAACCTGATCTGTTTCTGCACCTTCGAGCCCTGCAACATAAGCTAAAGCATAGATACCGACAATGATCGAAATTAATACTGAAAAGAAAGGCATAAACGCCATGGTGGCAAAACTTAGCCTCAGTGTACCAACCGATCTCGCCGAATAAATACGCTGAATAGCTTGAGGATATAAAGCACCGCCAATCCCCACGAGCAAAATATAACTCAACCACTCTCGTAGCATTGAAGCATCCGGTCGAGCTAATTTTCCCGCATTCTGTGATTGTGCAATAATTTCCGTTGCGGCTGACAGCGGGCCGAATTGATCAACTATCAAAAATAACAAAATGATAAATCCCAAAAATAATACTGCCCCCTGAATAACGTCTGTCCAAGCAATAGCTCGAATACCCCCTAATGTCCCATAAATCACCATAATTAAGGCTAGGCCGGCAACCCCATAATTATAGGCTCCATCACCAGCTGGACCAGCAAGACCTTGCATAGCACGGCCCATGGTCATAAGTTGAGCTAACAAATAATTGCTCAAAGCAACTATCATTACGACAGAAGATAATGTCGCAAGTGCCTGTGAACCAAATCTATCCCAAATAAAATCGACCGGCGTAACAAAATTTCGTTCTCGAGCCAATACATGTAATTTGAAAGCAAAGGTTTGATAGAAGACGATGATTGCCATCATGTAATGCACGCTGATCAACCATGAAAAACCAAGACGATAGCTAGCGCCGGCCACACCAAAAACCGTATTCCCACTGTACTGAGTTGCGTATAGGGTTAGGAATAGAACAAAAAAACTGAATCCCCTGCCTGCTAGATAAAAATCTTGCATAGAGTCTTCCTTACGAGCCTTACGGCCTAACCAGCCCAAAAGAAGCAAAGAACAAAGATAGCAAAAGAAAAAAAGCCAAGCCCCAAAGCCAAAAGGCAGTAAATTATTCACGAGCCTGGCCCATCATTACGCAAGCAAAGCCAAGCGGTAAAACATGAAGTCAGAAAAAGAGAGACGAGGCTTACCAATACCCACACGGGAAATCCATACCACTGACTTTGGTCATCCTCCGGCCAATACCAAGGAACAATCAGAGAAAGTAGAATTAGATAAATTGCTAGAACCCATGCTCGACGTATAAAGTATTTTTCACGCATTGAAGAGACTAAATGAGTTATGCTTCTTGGCGGCAGGCTGCGAAAGTACTTTTGATAAATCCATTAGGCTTTTTAGATTGTGGACTGTTTTAAAATCATCCACATAAGGCAGCATAGTTTTAATACCTTTTGCTTTCGGTTCAAATTTTTCGTAGCGTAACAAAGGATTTAACCAAATCAATTGTCGAGCTGACTTTGAAAGGCGATCCATTTCATTATCTAATCCATCTGCTTCATCTCGATCAAGCCCGTCTGTCACCAGAATACAAATTGCCCCCTGAGAGAGCACTCTTCGAGACCAGAAATTATTAAACTGTTTTAAACAAAAGCCAATGCGCGTGCCACCAGACCAATCTTTTACCGCATCAGATGATTTATGAAGAGCTAGGTCAATATCCTTATGCTGTAGATGCCTAGAAATATTA
>JAQWTK010000085.1 GCA_029242705.1 Gammaproteobacteria bacterium
TCTCGAAGCTTAATTATAAGTGGTTTACGTATTTAGTTAATCGTAATTAGGTCCGCTAACGTAATGTAAGATGAGCAGGCTGTAAAAAATTTATGTCGAAAGCAGTTATTCTACTTAACCTCGGAACACCAGCAGAGCCCACCGCAAAGGGGCTGCGTAACTTCTATCGCTATTTTTTTTCCGATCCTTTCATGTTTGATTTCAACCCTATCGCTAGGTGGGCTCTTAGAAACCTAATAATACAGCCATTCAGAGCGCCACGAATGGCCAAAGATTATGCTCGTATTTGGACTGAAAATGGTTCACCGCTGCAAGTTTATGCGGATCGACTTCAGAAAAGTGTTCAACAGTCCTTTAACGAATTTACCTCCGAAGTCGGAGAAAAAATTACTGTGGTAAATGGTATGGCTTACAGTAAGCCGTATGTTTGGGATGTTATGCGGGAATTAGAGTCCAACAAGGTATCCGAGATTCTTCTGTTACCAATGTTTCCGCAATACTCGACGGCTACTACGGCCTCAATATTTGATCAAGTAAATAAGGCAGCTAAGAAATGGAAAAAGGCACCGGTACTGCATTTTGTCGATGACCTCTTCGAAGAACCAAAGTTCATACAAGCTTGGGCGCACGTTATTAATAAGCATTTAAATCTGAAAGATGTGGATCATGTTGTGTTCAGTTTTCACGGTGTGCCGGAGAAAACGATAAAGAAGTCCGACGCTAGTGATGTGTGCCAATTTAATAAATGTTGTGATGATATCAATGCTAATAACCGTTACTGCTATCGCGCGCAATGCATTCAAACCACCAAGTCCATCGTAAGAGCGCTTGATTGGGGTGATATTAATTACTCGGTTGCATTTCAGTCGCGTCTTGGACCGATTCCATGGCTACAACCTTATTTAGATGAGCATTTGGAATCTTTAATTAAGAAGGGTGAGAAAAGGGTGGCGGTTATTACGCCTTCTTTTATTTCCGATTGTCTCGAAACCTTGTTTGAGATCGGTGAGGAATATAAACACCAGTTTATGGAAAGTGGAGGGAAACATTTTCAGTTAGTGCCTAATCTGAATGATGACGAAGAATGGTTTGCTGCTGTTTTTGAGATGGCAAAACATCATCTTTTAAAAGCAGATCAGAGTAATTTAAGTGTTTCCCAATAGTTTTCTATAAAGCCTATATTCTGATCGGAGAAAATAAAAATCGAAGCAATAGCCCAATGCTGAACTCTTGCTTCGAAGAATTATAGAAGGAGTAATTTCTAGTATGGATACCCTTCAAGGCGCGGCTGTTTAGGAAACCAATCCGGCACCTGCGCCCAATTATCCTGATTGGGCATTTGAATCTTAGGCAATGTATTTTGATCCAATACCAACTGGTCATCAGTAATTACGTCATTAAGGTAAAGTAAGTATGCGGTAAGGGAATATACTTCGTCGGGTGCTAATGTACCTTCCAGCCCTAATGGCATGCCCCGATTTATGTAATCCCAAACTGTCGCAGCATATGGCGAGCGAATGGGCAATATTCTGCCGTAGCCCCAAGGATTTTCCAGTTCCCCCACGTCTCTTTTAACTAATCGCGGTGCTATGCCGTCGGTGCCATTAGTGCCGTGGCAACCGGCACAGCCTTTTTCCAAAAAGAGCTGTGCGCCCAAGTCTGCTGTACCACTTCCCTCGGGCAGTTCTTCACCCGTAGGCGATATGGAAATGTCCCACTGAGCAATCTCGTCAGTCGTGGGTGTTCTGCCAACACCATATTGCGTTGGCGACTGCGCTTCGATGGTAACGCCAAAGAGTAAGAATACTGGGAGTGATAATTTAAATAATCGCATTGTGTACGCTACCGTCCGAGTGAATTCGCCATGGTTGAATCGAGTTGTCTTGACCGCGAACACGAATTCGTTCTCCCGGAGGAGTGTTGTAGAATTCGCCAACTTCTTGGCGAGAAGGTTGAACTTGTCCCAGCTCATCGATACAGCGAGACTGCAACTCACATTCCGACCCATCCCATTCCCAATCAAATGCAAAGAGGGTATGGGCCATTGGTTGAGGTTCCCCACGAATTTCTGCGTCAAACCAATTTTCACCACCGTCGGTGGTTACTTCGACACGCGCGACTTTTCCACCGCCTGACCATGCCAGACCACTAACCTGATAATAGCCAGTGCTGGGCAATTGCATCCCTCCCGAAGGGTGCACTATTACGGACTTAGGACCAATCTGATAACCGAGCGCCGCTGTTACGGGGTCCTGTGTTAAGTGCCCGTAGTCGTTGTAAGTCATATAGTATCTATCTACCACTTTTATGCGACGCAACCACTTCACGTTGAAGATGCCTTCAAATCCTGGGGCTAGCATACGGAGTGGGAAACCCTGTTGTGGGCGCACAGGCTCACCATTCATGGAATAGGCAAGAAGCGTGTCGTCCATAGCCTTGGTCATAGGGATGCTGGAGGCTCCTTTTACGCTCTCCACGCCTTCAGCAACAATCCATTCGGCACCTTCTTTGACACCGGCCTCTTTTAGAATTGTGGAAAGAAGGACCCCGGTCCATTCGGCATTACTTGTCATGCCGTGCGTCTCTTGAACAGTAGTCATTCTGCTGTTTGCGCGATTACCTGCGCACTCAACAAAATGCATTCGAGTTACCGAAGGCAGGCGCTTTAGCTCTTCCATAGTAAAGATTAAGGGGTTATCTACCAATCCATGGATCATAAGACGATGCTTCTCGGGGTCGATATCCGGTAAATAAGATCCGCGGGTTGTACCCATGTAGAATAGCGACGAGGGCGTAATAACGCCGTGCTGGTCTTGTAAAGGCGTCGCAATATGAAAATCCAAACCAAATGTGTCTGGCGAGTGGCGGCCACCATGAGGAATTCTTTTAGATTCCACGAAACGGGATCGCGAACCATACTCGACCATGCCATCGGAACCCTGAATAAAGGTTTCTGGACCCGCAAGTTGCCCTGAAGTGGAGTTAGAAGCTGCGGTTACGGCAACACCGCTGGCTAACGCTGCACCTTGTTTTAGAAATTCTCTTCGATCAGTTTTTTTCGAGCTCATAGGTAGTCTCCTTTTGCCCTTTATTTTTGTTACTGAGTCAATAGCTCTAACCCAGAGTATACGATGGGGATTAGAAAACCAAAAGCCTTAGTTTGGGTCACTTTTACCTAGAAAACTAGACTAAATATCGAACATTTGTTCGTTAATCCCTCATTACATTTGTTCGTTAATCCCTCATTTATGGGGTAGCATTTATTATAATTAGTTTATGATTAAGTTTTTCCAGTATAAGTTTCGATGTGCCGCACAATTAAGACGCGCAATCTAAAGTTAAAGGAGGCTGAGCAATGTTAGGGTCGATAATTCAAGATAAGGGGAAATTGAAAATTTGGTTAGGCGCTGGTGCTTCGGGCTTCATTTTGGTCTCAATAATAGGGTTCTTGATTTTCTCGCGTGTCTGTCCTTGCGAGGTTACGCCCGGAGGGTTGTTGTTTGGTGAAACTGTAGATACTCCAATTTTGGACTGGAATACGACGACCGCTAACCAAGAAAATCTTTGTCAATTGCAAATCTGGGCCGGTATTAGGCCACATTCCATAAATTTGAATTGTATGGTGACTCCCGAAGGAGAGTTATTTTTAAGTTGTTCTGTTTGTGATCGAAAATATTGGGCGGCACGCGTCGAGGAAAATGAAAGGGCGGTGTTAAGATTAGGCAATCTGTTGTACCCAATTTTTATAAACCGTGAGACAGACCCATCCGCTATGGATAGAGCCTTTAGAGCACGTGTTTTGAAACTTCAATATACCGATCTAGAAACTATGGTGACGCCCAGACCTCCAGTGGGCCAGCAACGCTTCGATCATTGGTGGACTTTCAGAGTTACAAGCCGTACTTAACAGCCACTCTCGATAACTGGGGTCAATCAGGGTCGTTGCATTATGCCTAGTCGATTTTTCAGAATTGATTCTATGGTCATTCGGATTCCGGTTAATAATATATCAACGTGTGTCTGCATATTGATTGTTTTGACACTAATGTTTTGCTCGGGAGGAGTTTTGCCTCAAGAGCAGGAATTAGAGCAGATCATCGTAAAATCGACTCGTGTAAAGCGCAGTTATGAAAACCAGGTAACTCGTGTTGAGGTGTTGGGTGGAGAAGAGATCAATGAAAAATCCAATATGAAGCCTGGTAATATTCGCATGCTGCTCAATGAAAGCACTGGCATTCATGTCCAACAAACCTCTGCTTCTAGTTTTAACTCAACCATTCGGATTCAAGGCCTCGATGGAAAATATACTCAGTTATTAAGAGACAATATGCCGCTTTATGGTGGCTACTCAGGAGGCTTAGGGCTTTTGCAGATAGCGCCGTTAGATTTAAAACAAGTAGAAATAATAAAAGGATCTTCTTCAACTCTTTATGGTGGAGGTGCAATCGCGGGATTGATTAATCTTATATCAAAGACGCCAGGTTCAGAGCCGGAACGATCTCTGTTATTTAATTCAACTTCTGCTGGTGGGTTAGATGTGAGTGGTTTCTTTTCAGGTAAAGGAGAGTCACTAGGGGCTACCTTGTTAACGTCTTACAATACCGCCGAAGCTTACGATCCGGCCAGCAATGGATTAAGCGCTATACCTGAGTATGAGCGTTGGACTATTAACCCGAGATTTTTTATAGAGGGTCAGGGTAGTGATACTACGATAGGTCTAAATGTTGTTAAGGAGGATCGAATAGGTGGCAGTGTGGATTACATCAAGGGACGTAGATTGCCTATGGAATATTTTGAAAAAAGTGATACTACGCGAGTGTCGAGTCAGTTCGAGCACGTCCGCCAATTATCTTCAGGTAAGCAGCTAACCCTACTTAACAGCGTGAGTAATTATGAGCGTAGTCTTAAAATTCCAGGGTTTAGTTTTGGTGGAACGCAACTATCAAGTTTCAGCGAAGCAAATATCTTGGGTTCTAACCAATATGTGGACTGGGTGGTGGGAGCAAACTTCTTAACCGAAGACTTTGATCAAAAACAATTATTGTCGGATTTTAATCACAGCCATAATAATCATACCTTTGGCGTTTTTTCGCAGGTAACACGATCACTTACAGATCGTTTTGCTGTGGAAGCAGGTATGCGAATCGACAGCAGTTCTTTATATGGGACTTTCTCGATCCCTCACATTTCCTTTCTTTATAATATCTCTGAGGAAACTGCGCTGAGAGTTGGAGGCGGCTCGGGCTATAAAGAGCCGACTGTTTTTACGGAAGAGTCAGAGTCTCGACAATTCCGTAATATCTTACCAATGGAATACAGCTTAATTAAACCGGAAAAATCCACTGGTCTAAACGCAGATTTAAATCATGTCTTGGAGTTTTCAAACGGCTCTTCCGTAAATATGAATTTTTTGCTTTTCTACACGAAAGTGAAAGATCCATTGTATCTAGAAGCTAGGGGTTTAAATCAGGCCGCTTTTATTCAAGCCTATGATTATTTAGATACTAAGGGCTCAGAAATAAATTTGGCGTGGCGTTGGAATGACTTAAAGTTTTTCCTTGGCTACACACATACAGATGCCGAACAACATGGTTTCGGTGGCTCCGAAGATTATCCATTGGTTCCGAGAGATCGGGTAAACACCGTTTTGGTATATGAGAGAGAGGACGATATAAGAGTTGGGCTTGAAGCGTATTATTATGGAAATCAAAAATTGAGAAGTGCTAAGCATAGTAGGGACTTTTGGATTTTTGGCTTGATGATCGAAAAAATATTTGAACGAGATTGGTCTCTTTTTCTTAATTTTGAAAATTTCTCTGATACGCGACAGTCTCGTTATGAATCGATTTTCTCTGGGACGTTGGCCAACCCAATATTCGGAGATATCTATGCGCCACTGGATGGGTTCATAATAAATGGGGGCGTTAAATTAAAGTTTTAGTAATCTCAAAAAATCACTAATTTTAAATGTCTATCAAGTGTGGCGGTATTTCTATATCTTGCTCTTGATAATATCGCAAAGCGCCTTTATGCAAAGGTAATGGAATACCTTGTAAAGCATTTTCTAAGCTCATTGAATTTGTAGCAGTATGGATTTCTTTTAACACGGCTAGATTTTCCCAGAGTAGTTTGGTTAAGTTATATACGATCTCTTCGGGGACATCATCTCTTGCTACTAAAACGTTTGAACTTGCCGCAGTTCTGATATTTTCTCGTTGGCCCGGATAGGTGTCAGGTGCTAAGTCATAGAAATTCCAAATGGGATACTCCCAATTAATTAAATCCAATTCGCCTTGCGTAACTTCAAGAATGGTTAACTCGTCTCCAAGTAGCGCATGAGCTCTGGTGAGGGCTGCCATTGGCGGTCCGCCAGGAGCGTTTAGCCCGATTATATTTCCGTCCTGCAGGGCGTCAGCAGATGGGCCGTAACCTAAGTAAGATACTGACAAATTTTTTTCATGATTTATGTTTAAGGCATCAAGTATATAGAAGCCTGTAATTTCAGCTCCGGAGTTTCGCATGCCAACAGAGACACGCCCTCCATTAAGCCTGCCGAGGTCGGTAAACGAACCTTCAGTTACAAAATCTGAAAGTAATAACATGTGTTCTACATTAGGCCAAAGTGCGGTTACGCTTCGCATATGAGTTTGAGGGTTCTTGATCGGTCCACTACCTTCAAACGCCCAAGCTCCAAAAATGGATAACATCGTGCCGAATTGAGCTTGGTTATCCCGCAAAAGTTTGACATTTTCTAGGGAGCCAGATGAACTTATAGCAGTGAGTGAAAAATCCATGTCATCGCTGGCTGAAACTAGTGTGGCAAGAGCTACACCTACTGGATAATAAGTCGCACTCGTTGTCCCCGTGGTCAAGACATAAGTTTGTCTTTTTACCTGCTGTTCACTACAAGTACTAAGGAAAAAGAAAACAAATAAAAGAGTAAACCGATTCAATGAATGTTCTCCACTTATCTCGAGCGCTAACTTATCTCTGTCTGTATAAGCCTATCGAGCTGGTCCGCAAAGGATTTCCGATCATTATGGCTTAGTGGAGGAGGCCCACCAGTATGTTCGCCTGACGATCGCATAGTCTCTAAAAAATCACGCATGGTTAAGCGAGCTTCTATTGTGCTGTCTTGGAATAATTCACCTCTCGGGCTCAGAGCAAAACCTTTTCGATTAATGACCTCTGCAGCCAAAGGAATGTCTGCTGTGATAATCAGATCTCCTGGCTCCATGCGGCGCACAATTTCGTCATCGGCCTCATCAAATCCTGTTCGGACTTGCATGCACCTAATAAAATTAGAGTTCGGTATTTTTAGCGCTTGGTTGGCCACTAGGGTTAGTATAATCTCCTTACGCTTAGCAGCTCTGTATAAAATCTCTTTAATTACTCCTGGGCAAGCGTCAGCATCCACCCAAATTTTCATAACTTGCTCAAAGCATTAGTGATGCAACTATGATCAATGTATAAATAAATTAATTGTTTCATATGAGCCCTTTATTAGAAAATATCAAAGATAAGCCTAATCCGAAAGAGCGCCATATACCAAAGCGTTCAATTCTCCTCGAAGTCTGCCAGTGCCTGGGACTCCCATGTGTTGCGTCATGGCAATTACGACGATGTTTTCACTTGGATCTATCCAAAAATTTGTGGCAGCGGCACCAGCCCAATAGAAATTTCCTTCGGAAGATACATAACTAACTCCGGCTGGGTCCTCAATCGTTGCAAAACCTAATCCGAAACCTAAGGCAGGGCTAAAAGTTTGATGCTGTTCCTCTGTAAGGTGATTTTGGCTCATATACTCCACCGTCTTTCTGCCAATTATGGTGGTGCCGTTTAGCTTGCCTCCATTCAGCATCGCTTGAGCAAATCTCCAGTAATCCATAGCTGTAGAAACCAGGCCAAGGCTTCCGCCTTTAAATTCATGATCCACCGTATAATTGTTGACCGACCAGTCCTCGACCAATACACCTCCAAATGGACTACCATGCTCTAGGCCTATCGGAACCAGCTGGCCTTCTTTCATCCAATGTATGGGAGATAAACGATGAGCATTATCCGAGTTAACGACATAACCTGTTTCGCTCATTCCAAGAGGCTTAAAAATGCGCTGCTCTAAATACTCATCGGCAGGCAATCCTGAAATAATTTCTACCAAACGCAAGGCTATGTCTGGCCCAATGCTGTAGCGGTAAGCAGAGCCGGGTTGATTCATCAAAGGCAATGTGGCGAGTGCTTGCATCATTTCCTCCAACGAAGTCTCTGGACGAAAAATACCGCTTCCAACAAAAGCTTGATCGTATTCACTGCGCCCTAATCCGTGAGAGAAACCGGCAGTATGGCGGAGGATGTCCTGTACGGTCGGCTCTTGTTCCATTTCAACAGTGCTCCTCAAACGCGCGTTGGGAGACCTCAGTACACGCAAATCTGCAAACTCAGGAATAAATTTAGAAAGGGGGTCAGTGAGTTGAAAATGACCATCTTGGTATAGCATCATGAGGGCTGTAGAGGCTATCGGTTTTGTCATGGAGTAGATTCGAAAAAGAGTATCTGTCTCCATCGGAATTTGTTGATCTACATCTTGATAGCCGACTGCGCTCAGGTGTGCGATTTTTCCATTACGTGCAACTAGAGTGACTATACCTGCAATCTCGCCACGATCTACCCGACCTTGGAAGTGATTTTCTATCTTATTAAGCTGATCTGAAGAAAATCCAACTTCCTCAGGCGCTACCATTGGAAGGTTGTCAGCGGCATATATAAAGCCGAACCAGATTATTTGCGCAATAAGTACTGACACTTTCAGAAATTTCTTATACATAGTTGATCCTCTTAATTTGTTAGAGCTTGTTGTTCTAATTGTCGCGCGCCAGCCAGAATCCCTATAAGACCATAGTTACCTTCATGGCACGCATATTCATAAATAGGTTCATCAGATGATGTAAATGTCATTTCACCACGCCAAGGCTCAGAGTAATAAACAGGATCTTCTACCTCGAATTCATAAAGAATTTCATGTTCCGAGTAGCGCGAGAAACGTTCCGAAATTTTAGCTTGATCCGATAGAGCCGCGACATAGTGACGCTCGGCGTGAAGTGGATGCATGCCGATTGTCTCTACTACGAGAGTGTCATTGTCCCAATAGCCGATTGAATCACCAAACCATGGTTTTAGGGCTGTACGCCGATGTTCGTCTGATATGGGAATGATTCGCACATCATGGGCCATTTCGATATGCAACACTATGTAATCGTTTGTCTGAATTATTTGATAAAGGTTGTTATACCTTACATTAGTTATAGGTGGGCCTCCCGTACTTCCCATACCAATGAGGCAGCGCTCGCCGAGTGCTCGACCTTCTGGTCCGTCTGCACCCAGTGTCACTGTGTCAGACGAAATTCCGGAATATTTAGGGCGATTGTCGCGACGCAATTTTTTACCTCTCTCGGTATATGGGATCAACCCGTTTGCTGGGTGAGTCACCATAGAGGAGCGCGTTTCTCCTTTTACCACGGCAAATTGAGAACCTGGAGCCACCCATAAAGGCATTATATCCCCGACCTCTTGAGAGGTCCGCTCCATCAGGCAGCTGCTTCCAGACTTGATTGTCATCAGTTGCCTGACGAACTACCTGGGGATGGTTGTATGTTATTTCGGCGACTAATTCAGGTGGAATTATTAGCCCTAAATCCGCATAGTTAGTATCCTTTTCTATTGTAGTCAGTGATGCGTTACTCCAATAATCCTGCAAATCAGGCTTCCCTGAAGTGTTACGAGGAGGAACGTATTGGGAAAACGTCGCGGAAGAGCAAAGTAAAGAAGCGATTAAACAGTACAAATTGGTTGTTTTGATCATGGCTTGGAAATTTCAAAAAAAATACTGGGCACAGTTTACGAAAATTCATGGAAAAGGTAACTAGAGAAATTTAGGACGCTGCTAATAGTGAAAGTGATTAAAAAATCGGATTATTAGCCGGAGCATGGGTATACTTTATTTACAGATCTTCCTTAATAGGAAAGGAAAAGCTTAAGTTAAAATGATTAGTGTGATTATAAGGTTTTAAACGAATACTGATTTTGAGAGGAGAGAAACAATGAATAGAGGCTCAATGGTTGGGGTTTCATTAGGATTAGTGTTGATAGTCGGGTTATTTGCCTGGGTTTTCACTGCGCCTTATCTTAGTAATCAAGGGTTAGGTCGAACCCCTGGGATCATTATTGGAGGAACACTTACTGACGCGCCAGATGATTTCACGTCCCTCAATGACAGTGTTCAAGGGCCACTGTTTATGAAGCAAGCCGGTTTCCCCCCTTTGGTCGTTTACTTGTCATGGGTCGGCACTGAGGAAGGTGTTATCACGGCCACTCGACCGGACGATGGTTACTGGGCTAAGCGTGTTAGGGAGCGCGGTGGAGATGGCTGGTTGCGTATTGGTGACGCTACATATGAAATGGAAGCAATAGAGATACATGATGACGAGAGGTTGGCGATGATGGAACAATGGGCTGCGAAGTCGGGTAGGTCTATGGATGAGCCTCTATATGCCGGCTCGGAACCACTGCGTGACTGGGAAGTTTTCTTTTGGGAACCGAAATAAAATTTGGGGTTAAGACCAACTAGAGGTATTTACTATGTCCAATGATGACAACAATTTACTAAGGGCGCTAAGGCAAGGACAAGTTAGTCGCCGAACTTTTGTTAAATCGTTGGCCGTCGCGACTGGCGGTTTAAGTGGAAACTTGATTAGTCCGGCTGTTGCGCAGATTTTAGCTCCGCCCATCCCTGTAAAATCAATTAATCATATGACCATTTCGGTTTCTGACCCTGAAGCTTCTCTTGCCTGGTACCAAGGCTTGTTCGGTCTGCCGATTGCTGCCAGACAGGGCAGGACAATAGTTTTACAAGTCGGGAATGGTCCGCAGTTCATAGCTATTGGAGGAGGGTCGAGTGATAACCCTAGAATTACCCATTATTGTCTGGCGCTAGATGATTTTAACGTCAATGGAATAGTTGAAACACTAGAAACAAATGGTGTTATGGCTACCGGTGCATCTACGAGTATGGAATCAAGAGTTAGAATGCGGGGGGCTGATTTTGGCGGAGCCCCTGAAGGTACGCCTGAGCTTTATTTTGGAGATCCAGACGGTATTGTAGTTCAGCTTCAAGATTCCACGTATTGCGGAGGGTCAGGAGCTTTAGGTGAAGTGTGTTTGCCGACTCCGGAATCTTCCCCAACAGAAGGTTTGATTTCACTGCGCGAGTTCAATCACTTCACACTCTTTGTTGAAGATCAGCGGCGCGCAGTAGAGTTCTATCAATCACTATTTGGTCTAACGATCGATACTTATCAAGGTTCCATGCCCGTCCTTAGGGTAGGATCGGGGCGCGAGTTTTTGGCTTTGGCAGAGGTTCCTCCTTTAGCTGGTCGTATCCATCATGCTAGCCTTAATATGGAAGACTTTAATGTCGATCGTGTATTCTCAATATTAGAAGGATATGGTTTAACCATTTTAGGAGAAGCAGCCGGTGCGAGTGGCCCCCTTCAAGCATATGTAACTATGCGAGGTCCAGATCGAGGTGGGGCGGAAGGAGGAACTCCAGAAGTATACTTTACAGACCCTGATGGAATTTTAATCCAGCTCCAAGATAGCAGATATTGCGGAGGGGCCGGTTACTATGGAGAAGAATGCGGAACGATTGAGAGTCCAACGGGTCGTTCGAATTAGGGTACAAGCCGCTTAAGGTTGTCCCTGCTTTTTACAGTCACTGTTTTTATTTTGAACTACCTAGCAACTTCTTTCTCACTAACCCAATCTTTGTCTTCGACATCCCAGTCTCGTGCAAGATAGATAAATGGTGTGTCGATAAGCGCAATTAAAATTTTAAAAAAGTATTTAGCTAAAGCTAGTTGCATAGCAGTTGTAAAATCAACCACCCCCCACCAAACCACTACGCCATATATAACGGTATCGATTGCCTGCGACAATATAGTGGACACGTTGTTCCGCAACCACAAGTGATGCCCTTGGGTCTTTTTCTTTATAACGTGGAAAATCCAAACATCGAAGCGCTGACTAAGTAAGTAAGCAAGCAGAGATCCGAGTACAAATCTGGGAGTGAAATCGAAAAGCGTAGCAGTTGCTTCATGAATGTTGAGCGCGAGAGCTGCTGTTTCCGGCGCAGTAGCAGGCATATATATTAAACTTATACTAATCATCACGATGATAATTACACTCACCATGAAACCAATCATTACCGCTCGAGTTGCTTCCGACTTACCGTAGCGTTCGCTAAGTAAATCCGTCGCAAAATAAATACTCGAATAAAGGATCACACCCATGCTAGTTTGCAATCCAAAAATTTCGGTTAACTTGGGTCCTTGAAGGTTCGCAAGTAACAGGCTTATTACAATACTGGCATAGAGTCCTTGACGACCAAATACGCGGAAGAGAATAATTGCAAAGCTTAGATCGATTGCAATAGTCGTAAACCATAAGATTTCTTGGTTAACTTGAAACCAATCGATTAACATTCCGAAGATCATATTTTTTTTAGTTTTTTTGGTTAAAGTTTAACAAACCGCAAAATAAAGCGATCAGTATTCCTAGCTAAAGCAGGGTCGAATGGTCCTAGAGTGTGATCATCTGCAGGGTTATCCAGCAATTCACTGGTGCCGGTGAGAGCAAAACCCATTCCGACTATCGATTTAACAGCCTCGTCGAATGCAATTCGATGCAGAGTTACATTATCGGCATCAGGAGTTCCCTCATGATCTATTACGCCAAATATGCCGCCAGGCTTTAAAGCATTAAAAACCTCGGTAAACCTGTTATGCGCTTCATCGGGGCTACGGTTGTATATATCGTGGAAGTTGAGAGCGGTTAAGGCGAAATCCACTGTGCTGTCAGATAATTCAGAGACGGGTCCGATATGATGCGTGATATTCGAGCGCCTCGTTAGTCGGTCAGTAATTTGGTCAATGTTATTGTCAACTAATCGGCCTGGATTGTTTTGCATGATTACTTTCCCAGATTCACCAACAGCGTATGAAAGCACTTCAGTGTACCAGCCACCGATAGCAACCAAGTCGAGGGCCGTCATACCTTCCTCTAGTCCAAGAAAAGATAGCACCTCCGGCGCTTTACGGTTAGGGTCGCGTTCGATATCAGCACTAGGGCGAGTGGAGTTTTGCATTGCGTCCTTTAGCGCTTCGACATCGAGTTGAGCATTAACCTGATTAATGATGCAGAGAGTGGTTATAAATATTAAAAATCGGTTCATTGCAATGTTCCTTTATTTTTTAACCAACATGTAAGAATACAAAAATTTGAGTTCACTTCTTATCTTGAAAATACTCTAGGTTTTGGAAAGCCTAGCATTGTACCTATATATAGCGATTTGCTGTAGATTTAAACGATAGGATTGGTAGACTGTTTGGCGCGTTAGTATTTTAGATGGAAATTGGTTATGAAATTCTTATATATGTTGAGTCAGTCTGCTTATTTTTGGTTAGCAGGCATTATCTATCTCATTGTTATGGAGAGTATTGCTCTTTATTACCAATATGTTCTTCAATTTTATCCCTGTGCTCTTTGCGTCCAGGTGCGAGCTTGGGTGGTTGGTGCAATACTTTCTTCTGCCATTAGTGTTTACTTTCGCTCTAACTTCTGGATTCGGTTTGCTGGCCTATCTTTTACTTTGATTTTTATTGGCGGCGGATTTTACACAAGTTACTACGCCTGGGGTGTTGAAAATGGCACTGTGATATCTACGTGCTCTATGGGCGCGGGTTTTCCAGGTTTCATGCCATTGGATGAGTGGATACCATTTTTCTTTGGTGCGAATGGTCCTTGCGGACAATCCCCCGATATGTGGTTCGGTCTATCTATGGTTGAATCATTGTTAATCACTTTGGGACTGCCAGGTATAGTATTAGCAGCATTATGGTTATTACATTTGCCGCATGCGGTATTAAGCTATATTAGGCTTGCGCGAGCATAGTTAGGGTATGAAGTTTTTGATGTTTAAGTTCTCATTATTTGTTGCGCTGACTTTTAATTTCGTCATTAACAGTAGTGCGCAAACCTATTTTCAGGAACGTCTACCTAAAGAAATTTTTGATGTTGAAGAGCCCTCTTCTCGGGTAAATGGTGTTCCGGGAAGCATGATGTATAAAACCCGGGATTGCCGCGCAATACCCGTTACTAATTTAAGGAAACGGATAGTAAACACAGCTATTCAGGAATGGTCTTATTTTGGTCTCTCAGTATATGATCTCACTCATACTCGAGATGATAATCCCAACTACAAACGCCAACCATGGCGACGTCCTATAATCGATAGCGCAGAAGCGCAGCGAGTTGCAGGTTCTATTGCCGGTTATTGGTCTTCTACGCCAGACAGCTCTTGGATATTAGAGCGACAAAATGAATCGTGGGCTTCTTTCGGACATGGAAGTAGGTGGAGAAACCCCTGGTCCGCGGCATTTATTTCCTGGGTAATGTGCGAAAGTGGACTAGCTGAATCTCATCGTTTTCGACGGGCAGTCGCACATTACAGTTATATTGATCAAGCAATAATGTCGAAAGCTGATGCTGAATCAACATCAGCTTATATTGCTTTCGATATTGGAGAACAGCCTATTCAGCCAGGAGATCTTTTATGTCGAGGTAGTAGGCCTGAATATCGCTCCATAGCAGCGCGTCGGGTTCAAATTGGTGTCGGTGCTCGGACGCATTGCGATATTGTTGTTAAGTTAGATGCAGTAAATAATCGCATAATGCTTATTGGGGGTAATGTTCGAGCTTGGGTGCGCCTCAAAATTTTGCCGGCAGACGTTAATGATGAGGGGTTGTTAATTCCCCTGCCTTACGATAGCCGTATAATTTTTGCACATCTTAAGTTGAAAGCTGACGCGGTTTCCAATAATGTTTTTGAAGAAAGTCCTTCGGTTCAACAATTATTATGCAGTGGTTATGAAGAAAATCTTAAAGGGGTTATAAATAGTGATTTAGCCATTTGCCTAGGGAAAATAATGGATCAAAGGATTGTTAATTTTTTATGAAAACACTTTATATGGTCAAAACTAACCCAGTCATTGGGCGTGAGGATGAATTTAACCGCTGGTATGACCAAGTTCATCTTGATGAGGTTTTACAGATTTCTGGCTTTAAGTCTGCTCAAAGATTCAAAGTAACGCCGGAGCAAATGCAATCAGAACAAGCCCATACTTATATAACTCTCTACGAAATAGAAAGTGACGACATAGAGGGAACACTAAAGAATCTTCGTCAAGCAAGTTGGTTAGAGATGACGGATTCTTTAGATTTCACTTCAATAGATGTAACAGTTGTCAGCTCATTAGGCGAAAAAATCACCGCTGGTTAGAAAATACTTGAACTAGCTCTAGGAAAGTTCCATCCGGGTCTTTAAAGCAAAAAAACTGACTATATGAACTGTCAGACATTTTTACTGTTGCTGGCTTAGATAATACTTCAATACCTTTTTCTATCAAAAATAAATAATCAGCGTTTATATCATCGGTGGATAATGCAATGCGAGCAAGGCCTGGTCGATATAAATTTGGGTAAGGTGGTGATTCATCACGTGGAGACTTCCACTCTAGCAAATCAATTATAGTGCGATGCTCGGAGTTGCTTAACGACATCAATGAGCCCTTTACCTGGTATGGAGGCATACCTACAGCGTTAGCTACTTCTTCAGTATTGGTTTCTGGCACTGACCAGTATTCCTCGAACCCTAACATTTCGTAAAATAACTTTGATTTCTCGTAATCGCGACAATTAATATTTACATGAACTAATCCGGTAATGTTCAAAATGCTCTCCTTTTTTATTCAAAACGGTCAATAATCATTAAAACTTTTCTAGATAACTGTGTCGCCGTTGTCGATGACCATTTCTGCTCCGGTAATGTGTTTGGATTCATCTGAGGTCAGATAAACTACCATATGGGCAACATCATCGGGCTCTCCGATACCCATTGCTATGCGGCTTTGCTCGGGATCTTTTTCCGCCATAATATCTTTTCCGACTAATTCTTTTAGTGCATGTTGAACCATAGGCGTATTAATAGAGCCAGGATGAATAGAATTACAGCGGATATTTAGCTTATTTTGACGACAATGAATTGCTATCGATTTAGACATAGAACGAATGCCGCCTTTAGCAGCGGAGTAGGCTAAGTATGGACCAATCCCGATTAGTGCGGCTGTAGACGACATGTTTACGATAGAGCCTCCGTTATTAGTCTTCATTAATTTGATGGCTGATTGACAGCCCCAGAATGTTCCATCTAAGTGGGTGCTCAATACTTCTCGCCAAGATTTTGTCGTTGTCTCTTCGATGTTAGCGATGGGAGCGATGCCCGCATTATTAATTAATCCATCTAGCCGGCCAAATTTATTTTGGACCAATCCCATCAATTCCGGCCAGGTAGATTCGTTGCTCACATCTTGAGTGAAAAAAGTGGCACCAATTTCGCTTGCTGAGGCGTTACCTTTTTCGCTGTCGATATCAGTCATAATAACCTTTGCCCCTTCCGCTGTGAGCGCTTTGGCATCTGCTAATCCGAGGCCTGATGCAGCCCCCGTCACTATAATTACTTTGTTTTCAACTCTATTCATATTTGATTCGCTTTCGTCTAATTAAGTATGAGATATAGGAATAAAAATTACATAGAATGGATGATACATGTTAATTTGGTTTCGTTGGAGCAGGGGTCTTAGTCTTACTGTTTTTTTTGACACAATAATAATTCATGGTCGGAATGTGTCTAATTTTAAGGAAATAGTAAATTTGAATTGATTTTTCCGCTATTATTCGTGTTATGAAAAGTTCAAAATTTAAAAAAGCGATCTATCTATTCGGCGGTATTCTTTTTTTGATCTATGTCGGTTGGGTTGTCGAATTTGAGGTCAATCTTGGTAGAAATCAACCAATGGGCGGAAACTCGATTGTTATTGCTACCTTTAATAACGAGAATGAACGGCACGAGCGCGTATTGAGTGTAAGAGAGGTTAATGGAGAGAACTACATTGCTGCTAATCATTGGCCCCGCGCTTGGTATCGGCAAGCTATAGAAAATCCAAACGTTGAAGTAAAAATGGCTGGCGAAGAGGAGTTTGCAAATTACACTGCCGTACCATTAGTGGGAGAAGAAGATGCGCTTTTGAGAGAACGATATAGTCTAAGTTTTCGTTCACGAGCGCAGATGGGCTTTCCTCCTCGCTATTTTTTGCGTCTTGATCCTCGTCCATAGAGACAGAGATTCACTAAAAGTTTGAATGGTTTAGATAATGAGTCCTCACTATTTAAGAATTTTTCTGTTCTGTTTTTTTGTGTGGTCTGGTCAAAAACCTTATTTGGCTGAGAGCTACTCTGTACCTAAAACAGAATGGGGCCAGCCAGATTTGCAGGGCGTCTGGAATTTTTCTTCAACCGTACCAATGCAAAGGCCTAGCCAATTCGGTGATCGGCAGTTCTTAACGCAAGAAGAAGCAAAAAATGGATTCCTTCATTTTGAGTTAGGCGCAGGTGCTGGGATCGTGCCTCCTAATAGCACTGGTATTGAGTCTTATTACAATGATATTCGGGTCGATAATTCTGATGTTGATGGACGCGTGCGGACTTCTCATATTATTTATCCGCTGAATGGCCAAATTCCTCCGTTAGTTAAGGGCATAGAGAGGCGCCCTGGAGGTGTTGTACCAGCTGCAGGTAAACGACCTGTTCGCTTCGTTGTTGGGGGCATTGGAAGAGATGGGCCGGAAGACAGGGGACTTTCTGAGCGCTGTATAGTTGGGTTTAATCAAGGCCCACCATTTACGCCAAGCCTTTATAATAATCATGTACAAATTGTTCAAAATAAAGACCATGTCGTGATTATGACCGAGATGATTCATGACGCGCGCATAGTAAAATTTAAAGATGTGTCGCCTTTAAATGCCTCATTAGTATTTTGGTCGGGAGATTCGGTAGGTAAATGGGAAGAAGATACATTGGTTGTTACAACGCAAAACTTTAATGGACTAACCCAGAGCTTTGATGGTTTCGGTTCGTCAAAAAATAGATTACTAATCGAACGTTTTACCAGAGTGGGACCGCATACGATTAATTATGAATTTATTATTGATGATCCGCTGACGTTCACAGATAGTTTAACTGCAGTTATCCCAATGTCGAAGGTATCAGCACAACTATACGAATATGCATGCCATGAGGGGAACTATGGTATGGAAAATATGCTGCGTGCGGCGCGCAGAAGAGAAATTAACTCAGTTTCAGATACGGTCGCTGAAATTTTTCGCAGGTAGATTTCTAGTTTTTTTGCGCAAGCGATTTTAGAAAAAGCCGCTCAGTCTAGAGCGGCTTTTCTATGAACTATTTCTAACCGGCGAATAGTCTTTATGCGCTGATAGCCCGCTTGACCAAATTTTGCATCAATGGAATTTTAAATCCATTGTGAGCAAGTGGTCTCGCTCCTTCCGTGGCGAGTTGTGCCACAGCTTGGGCTGTTTGTTCACTCTTGGGTTGGCCTTGAATAGCATTTTCTATGGCAGTTAAGCGGCGTGGTGTAGTTTGAACCGCTCCCGCTACGACTCGGGAATCAGAGATATTACCCCCACTAATTTTAAAAGCTGCGGCAATGTTTACCAACGAAAAGTCCCAAACGTTGCGATCTGCAACTTTTTCCCAATAAAAAGTAGCGCCAGCCCAGCTACTCGGAATTCTAACCGAAGTTAGAATATCGCCAGGGCGCAAGATTGTTGTGTTTTCAATATCATTAGCAGGTCCAACAAAAAACTCTTCAGCTGAAACCACTTGCTCTCCAGATGAATTGCGAATCACCATAGAGGCATCCAGAGCAACTAGCGCAGAAGAAGTGTCCGATGCGCCAGCGGCTACGCAACGACTAGTATCAAACAATGCGTGTTCACGATTCATACCCTCAGGCGTATCTGCATAGCAAAGGTTCCCTCCAGCGCGATAGCACGATAAACCACGCCGGTAATACCAGCACCGAACATCCTGAGATACATTTCCGCCGAGCGTTCCTATATTACGTATTTGAGGGCTAGCTACTACCGAAGCGGCTTTAGTAAGCAACGAATAGCGACCCCTAAGTAATTCATTATTCACTATTTCTGTTAGTGTTGTCAGAGCGCCGATTTCCACTCCATCTCCTGTCTCTCGAATCCCTCTGAGTTGCTCTATAGCGCTTAGGTCGATAAGAGCGTCAACAGATTTAGCTCGGTCTTTTAGCCAGCCATAAGTATCTTGGCCGCCCCCAACTAACCAACCTCTATCGGCATAGCGGCTTGCTATCTCAAGTGCATCGTCGACTTGCACTGGTTGGTAAAGCTCCATATTTGGCATTACGTCATGTGATGGCATAGTGCACCTCAGAAAGTATTAGTTTTAAGTGATTTAGTGCTGTACTCATTCCCGGCTAAGTGATCAATGATCATATCCGTCGTTGTCGGTGCTGTATTAAAAAGATGGCCGTCCAACGCATCGGTTATAGCACTGGCCAGAGCAGCAGCCATTGCACCTTGAGTGGGTTCCCCGATACCTCGTCCGCCTGTCGGGTTTTGAGGGTCAGGAATATTTACTGCTTGCTGAATTGTTTCTACTGGCACGTCCATGTTGGTAGGAGGTTTGTTCTGATAAAGGCCAGTATTTGCAGGCAAACCATTCTGGGGGTCGTAAACATGGCGCTCTAGATTAGTTAAACCTACGCCCCAAACCATCCCGCCTCGCATTGAATTGGCAAAGTTTTTGGGGTGCTGCACTGTCCCGCAATCAGCAACTGCTGTGTAATCCTTAATTTCGATCTTGCCCGTGTCAGTATCTAATTCAATTTCACAAAAGCCCACAATATTGCCCGGGGGTTGACCTTGTCCGGGAATATTGTCTTTAGCGACACCAACTAATCCAGTACCTGCAACGCCCTGCGTCGCAAGTTGAGTCAAAGGGTTAATGTCTTCGGGGTATACAGAGCCATCGTATTTTTCGCCCAACTCAATAGCGCGTTGCGCAGTTTGTGCGTAAGTAAGACCAATTGCATTATTGTCAGATCGAAATACACGTTGATCTCCAATCTCATAGTCTTCGGGTTCTCCACCGAGATCCATTGCCGCTATCTCTTTCATCTTGGTGATCAGATCTTGGCCTGCTACCCAGTTGGTACGGGCATGAGTAAAGATGGTATTGCTGCCACCTTGTCCAGAGCTATGCGGAAGATGACGATCAGACCGGCCCCGATGAATTTCACATCTCTCCCATGGCATTTGCATAACCTCTGCCGCTGTGCGCGCGTTTGACGCATAGGAATAAGTACCTAAATTTCCGACCCCAGAGTGAATGTGCAGAGTTCCGTCTGGTGTAATACGCAATAAGCCGTCATACCCGCGTCCTCCTGCCCCGTGATAGCCTATACCTACACCGATACCGCGCTTCTTGCTCCCACCAATATCACGCGACTGAGTTTCACGTTCCTCCCAATTAAATTCGCGACGCCCTTGGTCGAGTGCTTCCGCGATAAATGAGCTAGTAACTGGTCCTTGGCTTCCTCCTTGATAGCCATCGCTGCGAAGAGCGTTTATTCGGCGGAAGTCAACACGGTCTATTCCAACCGCGGTTGCGACCTTATCAGTCATCGGTGCAAGTACTGCAGCCATTTCATTTTGTCCTGGTCCGCGTTGTGCCCCCCTCGGTGTAGTATTAGTGTAAACAGAGATACCTCTATAGCGCATGGCTTCAGGTTGCAAACAGACTGTTACGTGTTGCGCCGATGAGTTGCCGCTACCTCCACCGGTAGCCCCGCCATCATTTACAATTGCTAAATCAACGCCGCACACTTTGCCATCTTCCTTCACGCCAATTTTTATCCAACCTTGAATTCCTGAGCGAGCCGAACCAATATAAAATTCTTGCTCCCGCGTAATACGCAGTTGAACTGGACGATTTAGTACGCGCGAGAAATTACCAGTAATGGCCATAAACGGGTAGGGACCGATCTTGGATCCAAAACCGCCGCCGGTTGCCTCATTAATGAATACTAAGTCAGCAAGATCTATATTTAGCATTCGAGCTAGGCCAGCATTATTAGCACTTTGAGATTGCGAGGACCCATGGAAATAGCATTTGCCATTTTCCCAGTAGGCCATACAAGTCCTAGCTTCTAAGGAGTGATGTGGATAACCGATGGTAACAAAAGGCTCCTCAACGATTGCCGCCGCTTCTGAAAATGCTGCGTCTAGGTCGCCAAATTCCCATTCTGTGGTAAATTCACCACCTTCTGGGTTTTGACCAGAGCGCATTGCATCTATAGCAGACTGAGGCCATTTTATATCCTTTATTTCGGCCCCTATAATTGGAGTTCCCTCCGGCCCTTCTTCTCTAGTCCTAACCAGAACGTTGCCTTCTGGGTAAGCGTTTTTGCCCCCTGGTGTTAGACTTTCGAGAGGGTCAGTAACAAAGTCTCTTCGTTCAAAGTCTATGCGGATTCGGTCTATTGCGGATTCTGCAATTTCTTCTGTTATCGCAGCAACTGCCAGGATAGGTTGCCCAACGTAAGTGACATAGTCAGAGGCTAATGCTGGGTTACTGGGAGGTGTGCTGGGAGGGAGGTCATCAGCAGTAAATACCCCAACCACCCCATCCATTCTTAGTGCTTCTGAAGCATCAATGTTTACTACGCGACCACTTGGAAGTGGGCTCGTTAAGAGGCGAGCAAAGACCATACCTTCAGCTTTATAATCTTCCGCATACTTAATTTCACCCGTGACCTTGCCAGGCACATCGGGTGGTACAAAATCGCGTCCTATATGTAAGCTCATGCTAATTGCCCCGAGGCGCGCAATACGCCATTAATGTAATGTTCATAGGCTCCGCAGCGACATAAATTTCCAGATAATGCCGCACGAACTTCTTCTCTCGTTGGCTGGGCGTTGTTGTTCAGTAATCCGACCGCTGACATAACCTGGCCAGGCGTGCAGAAACCACATTGTGGGGAGTTTTCAGCGATAAAGGCTTGCTGCACAGAGTGTAATGTGCCATCTGCCTCTTTTACTCCTTCAATAGAGATAACTGCTTTATCCTTCACATTATGTGTTAGTACTGAGCAGGAATAGTTTGGAATACCATCAATTAATACAGTGCAAGCACCGCATTCTCCTCGGTTACAGCCTATTTTGGTTCCTGTCAAATCGAGCTTATAACGAAGGGTGTGGGCGAGGGTTTCTGAAGGTAAAACATCTACGGGCCGAGTTCGTCCATTTATATTAAGGTTTATTAAGCGCTCCGCGGCACCAGCGCCTTGTTGGGCTTGGGCGAGATAAATGCCTGTCCCTGCCGAAACGGCGGCACCAGAGAAAATGACGCCTTTTATAAAACGTCTGCGAGTTAGTTTTGAGTTCACGTAATTAGTCCCGTTTTTATTATTAGAATACGCTAGATTTTATTGAAGTTGAGACACCTCTTTCTTTGATATTCAACTAAATTCAACAGTAGTCTTTTTGACCGTGAAAAGCAACATAAGTAGTGCTTAGCATCTCCGAAAAAGGCGTTAAAAGACTGTACTTCGGTTAAAGAATTCTTCGCTTTGCTTATTGGGGCCACTTTCATTGAAAGTGCAGTTTATTTCTTGTCGTAGAGTACCTTTTTTAAAAAAACACCCGTATGAGATTTCTTATTTGTTGCTATGTCTTCTGGAGTGCCAGTGGCAATAATATTGCCACCGCCGCTGCCACCTTCCGGTCCAAGGTCGACTACCCAGTCTGCAGTTTTGATTACATCCAGATTATGCTCGATAACAACGATCGTATTGCCCTGGTCTCTGAGGTGATGCAAAACAGCTAACAATTGGCGAATATCTTGAAAGTGAAGTCCGGTGGTAGGTTCATCTAATATATAAAGAGTTTTACCCGTGTCTCGTTTTGATAATTCTCTAGAGAGTTTGACGCGTTGCGCTTCACCACCGGACAGAGTTGTTGCCGCCTGTCCAAGTTTTATATATGAAAGCCCAACATCTACCAACGTTTGGAGTTTTCGGGATATTGCAGGAATAGCATCAAAAAATTCTCTAGCATCTTCAACTGTAAGGTTTAGAACTTCACTAATGTTCAACCCCTTGTATTTTACGTCTAGGGTTTCCCGGTTGTAGCGTTTACCTTTGCAGATATCGCAAGAAACATATACATCAGGTAGAAAGTGCATTTCTACCTTTACTACGCCATCGCCCTGACAAGCTTCACATCTGCCGCCCTTCACATTAAAACTGAAGCGACCCGGCTTATAACCGCGAGTTCGAGCTTCTTGGGTTTCAGAAAATAGTTCTCGGACCGGCGTGAAGATTCCAGTATAGGTTGCGGGGTTGGAGCGGGGGGTGCGGCCAATAGGGCTTTGATCTATATCTACTACTTTGTCTAAAAATTCTAAACCATTAATGGCTTGGAAAGGAGCTGGATTTAGTGTTGATGCATTGTTTAGTTTTGTCGCAGTAATTGGATAGAGCGTGCTATTGATTAATGTTGATTTACCAGAACCGGAAACTCCCGTGACACAAGTTAGCAAGCCAACAGGTAACGATAGATTAACGCCGTTTAAATTATTTCCACTAGCGCCTTTTAGAATAAGTAATTCTTTCTCATTGTACGACGCACGTTTCTTTGGGATAGGAATTCTCTCTTTACCGCTTAAAAATTTCCCGGTCAAAGACTTTTTGTTTTGCTCGATTTCTTTTATTGCTCCTTCGGCAACAATGCTTCCGCCGTGCACGCCTGCTCCTGGGCCGATGTCTATAATATGATCTGCACTGCGAATCGCTTCTTCGTCATGTTCTACTACGATGACGGTGTTACCAAGGTCTCGCAAATGGAAAAGAGTATTTAGAAGTCGGTTATTGTCCCGCTGGTGAAGGCCAATTGAAGGCTCGTCGAGGATGTACATTACACCTACCAGACCTGCACCGATTTGGCTAGCTAGACGAATGCGCTGCGCTTCGCCACCGGATAATGTATCAGCGCTGCGATTTAAGGTTAGGTAATTCAGGCCTACGTCCTCTAAAAATTTCAAACGACTTTTAAGTTCTTTTAACACTTTTTCAGCAATTGTTGCTCTTTTGCCTGAGAGCTTAAGTTTGGTGAAATATTCTAGTGCTTTGGTTACGGTCATTTCCGTAATATTTGGCAAATTGATGCCCTTTACTAAGACGAAGCGAGCGTCCTTGCGAAGTCTTGTTCCATCGCATTCGGGGCAGGCCTGGGAGCTAAGAAATTTAGCTAGTGCTTCACGTACCATATTAGATTCAGTTTCTCGATAACGGCGCTCCATATTTGGCAAAATCCCTTCAAAAGGCCAATTGCGAGTGTAGGTATTACCTTTATCATTCACATAACTGAAATTAATAGTTTCCTTACCGCTGCCATACAAAATAATATTCCGATGCTTTTTGGAAAAACTCTTAAATGGAACGTCTAGCGCAAAGCCATAGTGTTCGGAGAGCGAGCTTAACATCTGGAAATACCATATGTTTCGTCTGTCCCAGCCTCGTATTGCCCCTTCAGCCAGAGATAAAGTTTCGTCAATAATGATTTTAGATTCGTCAAAGAATTGTTTTAGGCCTAACCCATCACAATTTTCGCAAGCGCCTGCGGGACTATTAAAGGAGAAGAGTTTAGGTTCTAATTCAGTGATGCTGTGTCCACACTTTGGGCAAGCAAAAAGAGAGGAGAACACCATATCCTCTGAATGCTCTTTATCTTCCATAAGGCATACTGTCGCTAGCCCATCAGCGAGTTGAGTCGCGGTTTCGAAGCTCTCGGCTAAACGCTGTTCAATTCCATCCTTGATTTTTAATCGATCGATAACTACATCAATCGAGTGTTTTTTATTTTTTTCTAATTCTGGTGGATAATCAATTTCACAAAGAAGGCCGTCAACTCGAGCTCTAATAAAACCACTAGTTCTTAACTCATCAAAGACATGTAGATGCTCTCCTTTGCGTTCGCGAATTATAGGGGCTAGGACCATAATGCGTGCGCCTGTAGGAAAACCCATAACTTGGTCTACCATTTGGCTGATAGTTTGTGCCTCTAGCTTAATTTTATGTTCAGGGCAAAAAGGCTCCCCGACTCTTGCGAATAATAGTCTTAAATAATCATAAATTTCCGTAATTGTTCCAACGGTTGAGCGAGGATTATGTGAAGTAGATTTCTGTTCTATCGAGATAGCTGGGGATAGACCCTCTATATGATCAAGATCGGGTTTTTCCATCATTGAAAGGAATTGACGCGCGTAAGTTGATAGTGACTCGACATAGCGACGCTGACCTTCGGCATAAAGTGTATCGAAAGCCAATGATGATTTTCCGGAGCCAGATAATCCCGTTATTACAATTAATTTATCTCGAGGGATCGTAAGATTGATGTTTTTTAAATTGTGGGTGCGTGCACCTCGAATAACTATCTGCCCCATGAACCCCTCAAAACCTTAGAGAAAAACGACCCATTATCTTCAATTAAAGCCGATAGGGCAAAGCTTCAGCTAATAATATTTGGAAAGAGCTTGGAGCCACTTTTTCTTT
This sequence comes from Gammaproteobacteria bacterium, assembly GCA_029242705.1. Classification (GTDB taxonomy): domain Bacteria; phylum Pseudomonadota; class Gammaproteobacteria; order Pseudomonadales; family Pseudohongiellaceae; genus UBA9145. Next base: position 25,613 of record JAQWTK010000085.1, read on the forward strand.
TCCTTTAATCTTGTCTTATATCTCCTAATCGTGAATACGATAGTATAGACTTACACCTTTATCTATTTGATCCGAAAATGGAGGCTAGCGTGGCAAGTCGAGGAGTTAATAAGGTAATTCTAGTGGGTAATGTTGGAAATGATCCAGAAGTTAGGTATATGCCAAACGGGAATGCGGTGGCTAATATCTCGGTAGCTACTAGCGATACATGGAAAGATCGGAATACTGGGGATCAACAAGAGCGGACAGAATGGCATAGAGTCGTTTTTTTCAATCGTTTGGCAGAAATAGTAGAGCAGTATGTTAAAAAAGGTTCCAAACTTTATTTGGAAGGGCGACTGCAGACTCGCTCTTGGGAGCAAGATGGGGTTAAGCGGTATAGCACCGAAATTGTTGCTAGTGAGATGCAAATGCTAGATAGTCGTGGAGGTGGGAACGCGAATCAGGATTTTGGAGATCAACAAAGTGCTGCACCAGTGGAGTCTGCGCAAAAACCGGCAGAGGCCTCGCAACCTAATACGCCCGGTAATTTTGATAACTTCGACGACGATATACCTTTTTAGATTTTTATCATTTTATTTGTAATATTAGTCTTTAAATGATCGGCCCAGGAATTTTTGAGAGGGGTTTTTCTGAATTTTTGAATCGTTGTATTGAAGCATTGGAAAGATTTTTTAACTTAAAGATATCTTTACCTACTTTCAATTTCCTTTCTTTGAAAAATAAAGAGACGCTTAGCAGGTTGCTGGTAATTACCGTCATGCTTGACTTCCGCGCATGTTCACCTAAAGTTCGAGATCTATGTTAATTATTTTCTTCTGAAAACAAGCGAGCAGATGGCTTGAAACTCTTTATCGTTGGTGGAAATAGTCCTACAGCTAAGGATTTGATTGAGATTTTGCGAAGGCATAGGATCTCGTTCCAAGCGCCTCCGGATAAATACTTTGCTCCCGAAGATGGTGTCGCGATTGCAAAGATGATTACGGATTATGGTCCGACTCAACTAATTAATTTGGCTGATTTTATCTCTGGTAATCATAGTTCGCTCCGCCGAGCAGAAACAACCGAAGAGCGGTGCTACCAAATCAATGCGCGTTTGCCGGTGACGTTGGCAGAGATAACTAATCATTTGAATATTCCGGTATTACATTTATCGAACAGCTATGTCTTTGATGGTACAAAAAAATTAAGCTATAACGAGAACGATCAAACTAATCCTCAAGGTGTGTATGGCCTTGCTTCGCTTCAAGGAGAGAGAGCAATTAGGAAGCATCCGGCTCATATTATTATTCGTTCGGGTTGGTTGTTTGGTAAAAAGAAGAAGGGTCTTATTAAATCTTGGATCCGAGTCGTGAAACGGGATAACGGGAAGGTGCCGGTTTCGCGTCGCCGATTTAGCCCAACTCACACTGGCCATTTGGCGGCTGCGATTTTAGCGATCTCTAAACAAATAGATTGCGAGGCTAATGTATGGGGAACCTATCATTATTCTAGTCTCGAGACGAAGCGTGAATATGAGTTCGTTGAGCAAGTAATCAAGTATGCCGCTAATCATGATGAAAGAATCTATCAGCTTTTAGACTCATTAAAGATTATTGAGCGCGATGTTTACGCGCCAGAGGTTTTGAACTCAACCTTATCCAGTAAAAAATTATTTGACACGTTTGGTATAAAACAAAAATCTTGGCATAGTGATTTGCAAGAAATTATTAAGCTTCTTTATGGCGGAAACTCCCGCGATAATGGGCATGATCTGAATAAAACTTCCACTAAAATAGATACCACATGAATGGTTAATTGATAATGTCAGTATTAACACCGATAAATGAAGCTTTCTCTAAGCTATTACTAACAATAGAGAGTGTCGATGAAAGTGAGCTTGTGCCGGTTCTAGATTGTGTTGGTAGGGTTTTAGCTGTAGACCTTATTTCCGCGGTGGATGTTCCGCCCTTAGCTAACAGTGCCATGGATGGTTTTGCTGTCAATAGCGCCGATATAAAAAAGCCCTCGACTATACTTAACGTCTCTCAGCGCATTGTTGCGGGTGAAATGGGGGATAAGTTAAACGAAGGAGAGGCGGCGCGAATTTTTACTGGAGCCCCAATACCGGAAGGTTCTGACGCTGTGGTAATGCAAGAAAATTGCGAATTAGATGATAATAAAGTAACAGTCTTACAAAATATAAGTAGTGGTGAAAATCTTAGGGAGGCGGGTGAGGACGTAAAATCAGGAATAGTTCTTTTAGTCGCAGGGCATAGATTGCTGCCTCAAGATATTGGCTTAGCAGCTTCAACTGGGGCCGCTTTTCTTAAAGTGAAAAGGAAGCTGCGTGTTGCGGTAATGACTACTGGCGATGAATTGGTTGCACCTGGGTCTAAACTTACGCCTGGTAAAATCTATAATTCGAATTTTTATTCTTTGGCAGCTCTATTAAGGCAGTTAAATTGTGATGTAGTTGAGACTGGTATTATGGCGGATAATTTCGAAGCCACTAGGAAAGCCTTGGAGGAAGAGGCTAAAAGAGTCGATTGTATAATCAGCACAGGCGGGGTATCTGTGGGTGAAGAAGATCATGTAAAAGCGGCAGTAGAAGCGGTTGGGCATCTGGATTTGTGGAAGTTGGCCATAAAGCCAGGTAAGCCTTTTGCTAGCGGCAAGGTCAACGGCACACAATTTTTTGGTTTGCCTGGTAATCCCGTTTCAACCTTTATAACTTTTTTACTTTTGGTAAAACCATTTTTGCTGTCTATGCTTGGTTGTCAAAAGGTTAAGTTAAAAGAAGGTTATCCGATTGCTGCAAATTTTGAATCCATTAAATCCGGCGAACGACAGGAATATATTCGGGTAAATTTAGAGCGAGATCGAGCTGGTAAACTATGCTTAAAACCATTTGAGAATCAGAGTTCTGGTGTGGGTACATCATTGAATTTTGCAGAAGGGCTGGCGGTAATCCCTCCCGATACAGCTGTGGCCATAGGGGACGCTCTAGAGTTTATTCCATTCTCGGTGTTGCTAGGATAAATAATAGTGAATCTAATACGGTTTCTGGTTTTGTGTTTGTTACTCGTTGGCTGCGAATCGCAACAACCGATTCCTTCCGAGAGTTCGTCGATTCCAGATTCGCAAAATGAGGTTCTGGATATTCGGCCGCTAAGTAAGCCTGTTTTGGTCATTCCTAGCGAACCTTCAGAGATGGAGCGCTTGATTGCGGATATATTATTCGAGGGCTTACAAGCTTTGGAAGATGACCGACTGTTAACCCCACTTGAAGATAATGCTCACAGCCGGTTTCAGCGTGTGCTGGCGATGGATCCCGAAAATGAAATCGCAAATGACGGTCTAGAAAGAATTTTAATGCGATATGTAGATCTCTCTCAGGAAGCTAGTAGGAGAGGTTTGTTCGAAGATGCAGAAGAATTATTAGGTAGAGCAGAATTTATTAATGAAGACCACCCTTCGATAAATTTAGCTTGGTCATTATTGGAATCAGAGAAAGAATCAGGTGATTTAATTTTTAGCTTAGATACTGCTGAGTTTCTTAGTAGAAGTGAAATTGCACGATCAAGGTTGAATAATATCGCTCAGCAAGCTAGAGAATTAGACGCATTTTTTTTAATAACCGCACCTAATGATGATCTCGCGCGATGGATGTACTTGCAAATGCGGAATGCCGTAGACGGTTATCGCCTGCGCGGCAATATCGAGTTGGCCAATCAAACTAGTATTCGTCTTCGTCTATCGCGAGAATAAAATTTCGAGAGTTAAATGGAAAGTTTAAATTAACTTTTGCGTTGAATAAATCTACATTTTAACGATCATCTTTCCAAAATTATCACCGCTAAATAATGCAAGGAAAGCATCAACTGAATTATCGAGTCCCTCAACTACAGTTTCTCGAACTACTATTTTTCTGTCCTTAACCCAGGACTCCATATCCGATAAAAATTGGGCTCTCATATCATTATGGTCGAATACAATAAATCCATTTATACGTACTTTTTTACCTACAATGAGCATAAGGTTATTTGGACCTGGAGCAGGTTCACTATTATTGTAGGTTGAGATCATGCCGCAGGCAGCTACTCGACCGAAGTGATTCATTACGTTTAATGTAGCCTCTAGGTGCGAACCACCAACATTTTCAAAATACACATCGACCCCGTTTGGGGCCGCTTTCGCTAATGCTTGCGTTAAATCGCCACAAGCCTTGTAATTAATTACTTCATCAACTTTACATTCATCGAGTAACCACTGAGCTTTTTCGTCGCTTCCTACAGAACCAATGACGCGACACCCAAGTTGTTTGGCAATTTGACAAACATTCGCACCAACAGCTCCCGAAGCTGCAGAAACGAAAACCGTCTCGCCTTTCTTTGGCTCGCCAAACTTAAATAATCCGACGTAAGCTGTCATCCCTGGCATTCCTAAGGTTCCAAGGTAAAGTGAAAGTCTATTTTTATCGAAAGGTGTTAATTTGGTTAGTGTATCCGCGGTTGCAATTAATTTGTCTTGCCAAGCTCCGCCGTTGAGAACGATATCACCTTTCTGTAAATTCTCATTATTGGATTCAATCACTTCACCCACTGCACCTCCATACATTGGTTGATTTAACGCATAGGGTTCAGCATAAACTCCTTCAGCACGCATACGCCCACGCATATAGGGATCAACGGACATATAGAGATTCTGAACTAATACTTCATTTTTTTGAGGGGGTGTAAGTTCAACTTCCACTATTTCAAAATTGTCTTGAGTTGGTAAGCCCTTCGGGCGACTTTTCAAGTGAATTTGTTGTGCGTTGTAATTGGTCATCGTTTTCTCTAGTTGTTTAAGTATTTATAGTGGAGGTAACTGAAGCACTGCGGCTCTGATAAAAAATGATAGTAAGTAAAATTGCAGCGCCCGCAAAGTGAAAATAAACTGGGAAAGGCGTCCACATTAAAAGCACGGCACTTAGTACCAGCGCGACTGCAATCAAGGCATTAATCTTGGTTTCTAAATGCCATTGAAGTAGTCCAGCCATGGCATAGAGGCCCATGCATGACCAGAGAAAGACTTCAATGCGCTCCGGCCAAGTTCCTGAAATCAGCGGGGAATAAGCGAACAGCACGGGGACGAGATATAGGCCCTTGGCAACTTTCCAACTTGTAAATCCGGTCGCTATTGGTCTCGTACCCGCTATACCTGCTGCCGCAAATGAGGCTAGACATACCGGAGGCGTAACGTTGCTATCTTGAGATAGCCAAAAAATTATTAGGTGGGCGCTCAGCAGCATGCCCGTTAGTAACTCAGGCTCAATCATTTCTTCGCGAATTAATTGCTTCATTTCTAGTGGCATTTCTTGCAGCGCTACAATTGGGTCACCACCAAAAAGTCCTAAGGTTGCCGCAACATTGCTTGGAAGATCCCCTGCTTGCAGAGCTTCAAGTAGTTGGGCCTGACTAATAAGATCGAAGATTAGTGGTGCTGATAAAGTTGCCAAGACTATATATGACGCCGTAACTGGAAGCCCCATCCCGAGAACGAGAGATGCAAGAGCAACCAAAATAAGAGTAATAAATAAACTTCCTTGAGCCCATTCTACGATCATCAGTGAAAAGGCGTTGCCGACTCCTGTTGTAGTTACCACATTAATAATAATACCTACTGCAACTAATAAAAGTGCCGTCGATGCCATAGTTTTAACGCCGTCTACGATTGCATCAAATACGTCTCCTAATTTCATAGGATTAGGGGATATCCAAGATGCAGCAACTACACTTATTATCGCGAAAGCTGCAGAAGTGGTAGGAGTTCTCCCAGATACCAGAAATCCTACTAATGCAATCATCGGTATAATAAAGTGCCAGCCTTCTTTTAAGACGTCGGATACTTTTTCTGAGTCTGCAGTCGCTGTCGGTATTAATTGTAGGCGTTTTGCTTCTATGCGAACAAAATAACAAACTGTCAAAAAATACAATATTGCTGGAAGCGCAGAAGCCGCAATAATTGTCAAATAAGATATTTGGGTATAACTAGCTAAAACAAAGGCACCTGCCCCCATGACTGGAGGCATCAATGCTCCGCCAGTTGATGCAGCAGCTACAACGCCTGCTGAGAATCGGCCCTGAAAGCCAGATTGTTTCATCATAGGTATTGTGATTACTCCGGTCGATACTGTATTTGCGACAGCAGAGCCCGATACTGATCCCATTAATCCGGAGCCTACCACTGCTACGAGGCCCGCACCGCCAGTAAATCGCCCAGCCAGGCATTGTGCCAGTCGGACAATAAAATCTCCTGCGCCAGAGCGTAGTAAAAAAGAACCAAAGATAATGAACATGAAAACAAAGGTAGAAGAAATTTGAGCAGTCAGGCCAAACATCCCTTCGCTCGTAAAGAAACTTCGGTAAAGAACTGTTTCTAAGCTAAGCCCTGGAAATGCAAATACTCCGTTTATATAACGACCGAGGAATAAAATGTAAGAGAGGCTAGTTATGATTAATAATGGCATGAACCAGCCTGTGGTGCGGCGCGTAAACTCAATTGCTAGTCCAATCGCGAAAAGTGCAAAAATGTAATCGCTAAGTATAAATTCCGTTTCACGCGCATAAAGCGCGTTTTCGAACAATATTAAATACGAGGAGGTTGCTGTTGCTAATATGGCCAGCCCGATATTGATCCAAAATTTAACCGAGTTTCTTTTTAGTTCTTCTTTCTCATTTTCCATTAGTGCGCAAATTGCGCAAAACCCGCCAAAGTGGATTGCAGATAGCCAAAGCTCCGAAATGCTCGCAAAAACATTACAGTAGATATGGAAGATGGCAAAAGAAAATGCTCCCCATTTTAAATAAGTCGATTTCATAAATTAATGCCTAACCTTCGCCACTGGAACTACTGACTTCTTCTTCGTTAATTAATAACCGCTCGGGAATCTCAAGCCCTATTTCTTGGTAGTAACGTAAAGCTCCTTCATGAAGCGGCGCGCCTAAGCCGTCGATAGCAATTTCTTGTCGCATATCGTTAGTCGCTCCATGTATTTCTTGTAAGGTCGCCAGATTTTCCCAGATAACTTTTGTGATGTTATAAACCACCTCTGTAGGTATATCTACACGAGTAACTAAGACATTCGGTGATGCGACGGTACGAACAAGTTCTTCTTGGTTTGGATAAGTTCCAGGGGGGAAATCATACCAGTCCCATAACGGGTATCTATCATTCAATTTGTTTAATGAATCTTGTGTCCAATTAAGCAACGTCATGCGATTTCCTAACATTGCGTAAGCACGTGTTATTGCGCTAACAGGAGCACCAGCAGGAATATTCATGCCTACGATATTGCCATCTTGAATAGCATTTGAGGTTGGCCCATAACCCATGTAAGCAAGATTAAATTTTTCTTCATAGTCAATGCCAAGCGTGTCTAAGATAAAACGACCAGTTTGTTCTGCTCCAGAGTTCCGCGCGCCTAAAACATATCGATGACCATCCAGTTGATTTAAATCTGACATGTTTTTATTTTCGGTTAGTTCGGTAAGTAGAACGAAGTGCTCTACATTTTTCCATAATGCACTTACGCTGCGCAGATGTGTTTGTGGAGAGCTGACAGGCCCCTCTCCTGTCCAAGACCATGCACCAAAAGGCCCTTGTAAAATTGCAAATTGTGCTTGGTTATCCCTCAAAAGCTTTAAGTTTTCCAGTGAGCCTGCAGAGCTAATAGCCGTTAAAGAAATTCCTTGCGAAGTAGCTAGTTGAGCATGAGTTATGGTCGCTATAGCGACGCCAACGGGATAGAAGGTGCCACCGGTCGTGGCCGTCGTTAGAACGTATGGTCTCGCTTGAGAGAGCTCATCACTGCAGGAAGACATCAAAGCTACTACGAACAGTCCAATAGCTAAATTTTTCATGAAAAGTCCGTCGCGGTGATTTTTTATGCTTTTATGGCGAATGATTTTTTTGCGTTATTCTCTGCCTTAGCTTTAGGTAGAACTGAGCCTAAGGCGGACCCTGATGAAAGCATATTTCACTTTAAAGCACAATAAACCTGCAGAGTGGTGCCTAAGGTCACAAAGCTTCATAAATTCAGGCTAGGTTTAGGGGATCTTTAAAATCAGCAGTCAGTTATGGTTGGCGCCCGCTTTTTTACCGGGCAGTGTTGAAGCGACCTCGGGGGCGGCCTCTAAATGTTTCCTGCTCACTATGGGTCTGCTGTAGTAATAATATCTCGCTTTGACTTAAGTCGTAGGATAATGCTTCATACATTACTGTGGTGTCCATAATAGCTCGCATTTGAGTGCCTATTTCACGTCTGCCGATTTGTTCAGAGTTAGCTTGCAGCAAAACTTGTTGGCGTGCCTGAGTTTGTCCGGCGACGTAATTGGTTAGAACGCCAACAATTTCTTCCATGCGCCCTTCGCTGACATCTAGTGACTGAAGAAACGGGCCAAATTGGCGTTGTAGCGACATTATTTCATTTAACGCATCAGGGTCTAGGGATGTAATCTCATCAATTAACTCTAGTCTACTGTCTGAATTTTCATTTGCACTATCTAACTCATACTCATAGATAATCTGTTGGCGTAATTCAGATTCTAATTCCCGATAATCTGGAGGAAATCTTTCTTCGGTAATTGTTGATTGATTTGAGAGAGTGGCGATCTTATTATTTAAGTCGTTTATTTCTTCACGTAATTTTGCCAATTTTTTTTCTTGTGCAATGCGGTCCTTACTGTTTTCTTCAGCTTGGGAAAGCAGTCTTTGTACGTGTTCTTTATAACTAACCAATAAATCGTTATCAACGATACTTTGTTGATACAGGCTAATAACGATAGTACTAACCACGGCGACAGGTAATACGATTGTTATTATTCTTTTCATTATTGTTAAGATTCTTTTTTGTCTGAACTAAGCGTGTTTTTTACGTGGCCCGAAAGAGGGACTTCCTTATCCATTTCGTTAACTAGGGCTATAGCTCCTGACATAACGAAGGCTCCCATCGTTACTCCAAGGATCAATGCTATTCGCAAAAGCATATGAATGTGGATGCCTGTAAGGTTTTCGCCGACTTCGGCAATAACATTAACAAGTATTAAGGCGACACCAAAAGATATCCACACCGCATTTCTCATAAAGAAGAATTCCACGATTTTAATTGTTTTACTTATTAGTAACTTAATTCGAGAGTAACAGGATTCCTTGAATCATACTACTGTCGTGCCCAGTGAATACGAACATGTCGTCTACCGAGTCTGCATTGAGTCGCGTCAGAACAATATCGCCATTGTTGGGAGTTGAGTCTAATTCAATCGCGATGTCTTGTGTTTTTCCTGTTACGGATTCCAGGTGAGGATTGCCTGCTATAGAAAGACCATCGATGATTTCTCTAATGTTGATTTCGTAATCATTTTTTTCTCTAGAGTATCCGAGCGTGCCTAGAAATTGTCGTGATTCAGATTCAGATTCGATGCTATTGAGAAATATCTGAATCTGGTTGTCGACCAATAGTGCTAAATCTTTCTGTGACAGAATGTCATCGAAATTTCCGACGCCACTGCGAATAATTTCGCCTTCTTGGTTTTCTCTAGCCTCCCTAGTCAGCTCCTGAAAAGAAGTGGCTAGTCGGATAACTGAGGGGAAGCGCAGGGTTACGGTTATTTTTCTGGTTGGACGCCTAGCGAATCGTTCACCATTGTTCGGGTAGACAAAAGCTTCGATAGCTACGCTGCCCGATAAGGCTAACCAAATAAAAACATCGCCAACAGAAATAGGTTCTACGCGCCATAACCACAGATCTTTTAAGTTGTCTTCGTTTTCATCATATAGAAACGCGCTTAAAACGTTTCCCCCGGAGCGGAGTACTTGTTTGGGGTTTTCCAGCTCCATACCAGAAACTGTTCCCTCAAAGAGCGATACCTTGCCTCCCTCTCTAAGCAACAAGTCATCAATTTTATCACCGTTTACGTCATCCAAAATTTCCTCATGTGTTATGGCTACTACTCCAGTAAGGTTTGAGAAATCTAAGTTGTCTATATCAAAATCACCAAGTCTTTCCTCTATTTCAGTAATGTTTAGAGAGTAGGAAGATGTGTTTGGAAAGTAGGACGAACTTGATTCGTTGGCAATAAACACTTCTAGCTTTTCATCGGTCCGAGAGATTAAATCATCGAGCCCATCATTATTAATGTCCCTCAATTCCATGAAGGGTATTCGCACTCCTTGGCCGATTTGTCTTTCTAATCCATTCGGCTGTAGAGTGGTCCGCACGCGATTATTAGATTTAACGGTGAATCCTGGTTCATAATCTTCATCATTGGCGATAAACAAGTTGAGGTTGCCAGCGCCAGGGATAATGAGATCTTCTTTCTCGTCGCCATTAATATCTCGAGAAAAAAATAATCGATTAATACCTTTGTTTAAAAATCCTGGCAAGCCGGATTTCACTACTATTGGCTCCTGTATGACATCGGCTTCAATATGCCACGCTAATACATCAGTTCCGTTTACTAAGGCGACAATTGCAATTTTTCTATCATCACTGTAATTGGTGCTGAGGTCCCAACCGATAGATGCACTAGAAAAATTTATTTCGTCATAGCCATTAACGAAATCGAAGCCTTTTTCTTGGTGAAAATACACTCTCAATATCTCGCCTACTACAACAACTAAGTCATTGAGGCCGTCGTCGTTGAGGTCGGCTACGACTATTCGTTCGCTTTCCGCTGGCAGCATAAATTGCTGTTTTGAAAAGCTAAGATCATCGGCTATAGCGATACTGGAGGTTAGCCAACCTATAACGATACCTATGATTAACTTAACAATTTTCACGGTGAGGCTACCAGGAAGGTGGTTGTAGTGCCGTGACGTATCACAAGATCAGGATTGTTATCTTTGTTTAAAGAGAGGACTTCAAATTCGAAAACGGAGCGTGGTGAAACGTATTCCCAAAATGGGATATCTGCGATCTGGAGTGATTCGTTGATTCTTTTTGCGGCCAACGTGCCATTCTCAGTAATATAGAGGGCGTCATTAGCTCCGTCGCCATCGATATCATATTTTAATGACATTTGCTCTGATAGTCCTCTGACATTAGCAGCTGAGAAGCTCTCTTCTAAGCGGGAACTTGGTCGACGCTCAAAAATTTGTTCAGATTCGATTCCTTCAGATTGGTATATTAGCTGCACTCGGTTTATTGAGGCGTTTCGAATAGCGTCAACTACAGGAATTGTGTAGTAATTAACGTTCAGTACTGGTTGACCAATGGGATTCAAATTAATGAAATCAAGTCGAACATCATAACCTGAAAAGCGCATAATTTGGGTGGGCTGCGTGAATTGGAACTGCCCATTTTGGTTTAAATAAAACCGCGCGTCCCATTGGCTGCCATCTCCGCTTAATCTATATATATCTTGCAAGCCATCGTTGTTGATATCGATTATCTGAATATTGCCTCGAGTTTCTATAGGTGAGTGCCAATCCGCGGCTTGACTAAAACCTTCTGGGCTTTGGTAGTGGATATTAATTTGGCCTTCTCCTCTATCGTTGACATTGAGGTAGATAAGGTCTTGTAATTGGTCGCCATTAAGTTCGGCGAGTATTAATGGTGGCATCCAAGATTCGCTGCGAAGTAAGGCTCTAGAGTTTATAGATTTAGGTTCCCAAGTTTCAATAAACCCATCAAAAGGGGAAGGGCGTTCTGCTTTTAATTCGACTATTACTCCATCATCTGGATTTATTCCAATACGGGCATCCAGCGCTGCTTCTTGATTGTTTCTTTCGGCGGCAGTAAGGTTTTCGTTAGTTGTGCTGATCGTTGAGAGAATTTCAAATTCTTCGTTACCCTTTCCAAGGAATATTCCATAGTTATCCTTTCCTGGTAGGACTAAGTCGATATAGCCATCATTATTAATGTCATCAATTTTTTTTATAAACTGAATTTCTTCAAGGTTTGGTGTTGACGCAATTAAATCCCATTCGGCTAATTGTTTAATATTTCCGGCATAGCCCTCTATTGCTGCAGAAAGACTAAACACGCCGTTACTAGCTACGAGCAATAATTCTTTGCCAGGATCTTTTCGAAGGTCTGCAAAGCCAAGGCCAATAATTTCAGTTTTAATCTCAATACTTTGTGGTTCTGATGAAAAACTGCCATCTTCTTTTTGACGATGAATTCTAAGCTCTCGTCCGATAATAGGATCGTAGTGTGAAAATATTATGTCTTTTGCGCCATCACCATTTATATCTTCAGTAATGAATTGGTCCCAATTGCTGTCGCGTACGAGTTCATAAGGGACGTAATTATCTTGGGCATAAACCCTTGGTAGAGAGATAAAGAAAGTAATCGCAATCGAGATTGTGAAATTATATTTTGTAAGCCTTGCCATCAAATTATCTAACCATTGTCTAAAGTTGTTATTCTTGAATTTCGATGAGTTCGCCATAATCACTAGTAATATTAAATAGGCCAAGAATATTATGGGAACGCTCATTTCCGGTTCGAGAGTAGCTATAAAACGCAAATAACCAAAAGTCAAATATTGAGAAACTTTTGCGCGATAAGTTGAGCGAGGAACTGTATTGTAGTAATGGGCGCATACTTATGCGACTAATACTTCTTCCCGGATCCCAGAGCTTTAGTCGTCGTTCGGTGATCGAATTTCCATCATAAATAGTGAGTATCAATTCCTCGCCAAGATCGAAGTCTCTATTAACTTGCGTGATTAGATCTTGGGCTGAATTAAGATAGCGGCCATTAATTCCTAGTATTCTATCGTTAACTTTTATCCCAGCGGCAGTGAGTGGACTATTGGCAAATATCTCTATAACTTCGGCTGTTGCAACTTGCTCTTGGTCTCTAATGCGTAAGAGGTCCGTTTTATAACTGGCTCGTGTGGCTATCGGGTCGACTCTATATAATTCTGTGGCCGATCCCGAGGTAGATATTTCTCGACCATCTAGATTTATTGAGAACACAGTGGTATTTCTCTGGATTCGAAATTCATAATTTCCGGTATTGGTTTGTTTTTGAATGGCTAAAACTACATCTGGAGTATTCGTAACTATATTATCTATAGATAATATAACATCGCCAACCTGAATACCGGCGGAGGCGGCGGGGCCGTTTGCAGTCACAGATCGAACTCTTACGCCAGGCAGTCTTTCAACATTTAGCAGTGAGTCGCTTTCATTGACAGTCATATCTAACCCGAAATCAACGGCTAAATTGGTGCTGTTTTCTTCGCGAAAAGAGACATCCTCTGCTGAGAGTGTAATCTCAGGAATCAGAATTGATGGTTCATAACTAATACAAGAGGTTAGGCTGAAAATTATTGTTAATACTGCAATAATTCTCTTTGTATTTTTGCTATTCACTAACATTCTCATGCATTAGCTCCTAGATATTCTTTCGCTTAATAGAAAATATGGTCAGACTTACAAAAATGACGAAAGCAGGCAGCGGAGCCCATAGGTTCAGTTGCAATACATCTGCATTTACCAGCACGTCGGAATATCCTCGGACAATCCGACTTACGTCTTGGAGATAAGAGGCATCTATTAGCGATGGCTGGAATCGAGCGTATAAATAGTCTGCGTAACTACCTAGCATGCTCTTGAAAATATCAATAGTTAAAGTAATCCCGAGAGCTGTTGTTATCGCCTGAGTCGCGGATTGCGCGATAGTTGAAACAAATAGTCCAAATGCAATTGCAGCAGGGAGCGGCACGATTGCGAGTTTCAGCCCCATGCTTATTTCCGCAAGAATTTCTTCCTCGCTAATTAGTTCAAAACCGTCCTCTATAATGGCACCAAATTCCCACAAGAATCCGCTAATTAGGTAAGAAGTTATCATTAGTATTGCAATGGATATTATCGTGAGTAAATTAATCTGAAACAATTTGGCAAGAATAAGAGCGGGTCTGCTCGCGCGACGAATAAGTATATGCCTTACTATCCCCGTGTCACGATCATAGCTAAAACTGTATGCTGCCTGTGCTACTACAAGTAAACCTAGGATAGTGAGCCCTGTACTCATACCATCAACAAAATGGCCGTAGGCGTTTAAGTTTACTATGTCATTAAAGTTTGAATTAGACATTAGGTTGTTTCGCGTTGACGTTCCGACTTCTGTCAGCCATGTAAGAAGTGATTGAAGAATTGCGAATGCGGCCGGAGCAAACAAGATAAATTTGCTAGAGAATGTATTTCTAGCAATGAATAATTCTGATTTTAGTGCTATTACAAAACCATTCATGCGCTATTCTCGCTCGTTATCTCGCGAAACAAATCGGTTAGTGATGGAGTTTTTACTATTAATTCATCTACGGCTACTTGGTTTTCAACGAGAAGACGATTCAGCTCGGCAGAATTCATGTCACTTAATGATAAATTTATGTAACCTTCGGAGTCGCTACTTAAAATTTCTATTTTATTATTTGAATTTACAACCGTCATTGCAGCAGACTCATTGCTAGTTCGAAGTTTAATCGTTAAACCGGCATCTGAAAGCAGGGTATCGATAGCGCCATTCACGCAGATTTTACCATGATGCAGAATTGCCACATGGCTACAAATATTTTCCAGATAAGGTAGTTGATGACTAGAAAGGAGGAAACTTGTTCCCTCTTGCTGATTTAAATATCTTATTAATTCAAGAACATCATCGACGCCGCCAGCGTCGAGACCATTAAAGGGTTCATCTAGAATTATTAAGTCGGGGCCACCTAGTAACGCGTGTGCAATTGAAGCTCGACGTTTATTGCCTAAAGATAAGTTTCGAATTTTAAATTTTGAGAATCTATCAATGCCGAGCAATGTCTCAACTTGTTGAGGTGTTCTAACAATCTTTTCACATAGAAGTGCGGCGTGTTCAAGGCTTTGGTGTACTGTAAGATTCGGATGTAGGCTTGGAGTGTCGAAAACCCCAATAACTTTACCATTGGCTTCACACAATGATTGAGGAGAGAAGGTTAGTAAAGATATTAATCCTGAATTGGCACTTTGTAATCCTAGCAAGCATTCGATTGTTGTTGTTTTTCCGGATCCGTTTAGACCCACTAAGCCAAGAACCGCTCCTTTTTTGAGTTCCAAATCAAGGTTTTTAAGTACGTCATGAGATCCGTAACTTTTATTTAGCCCCTTTACGGTTAATGCAATCTCATTAATATCCATTCTTAATGGGGTGTCATTCTACGAATAATTCTTCGATCTGGACCTCTTCCACCATTCCGAATTGGCCAAGATCATCGGTATCGATGATCGAGAGATCCCCAACAATAGAAATCAACTTTGGTCGGTCCTTTACATGCTCTTCTTGAAAAGTGAGCAACTCATCCAAGTTTGCAGTTTGAAGTTGCTGATAACGCGCTCGTCTAGGGTCAGTCTCATAACCTAATCTTTCCCAGTTCCTTACTGCTCCGATCACTTCTCGGAAGTTTAGCTTTGATGTTCGGTAACGATTCAATAAGGAGTTAACGGATTCTTCGAAGCGCTCCGAGGAAGTCGGCATGTTGTCTATTAGGTCTAAAAACGCAGAAAGCGCATCTATAGTTTTATCTGTCTGTGTGCCGATCACTCCTAGCATGAGGTTTTCAGCATTTTGGCGACTTCCTTGGGCATAGCGCGCCTGAGCCGAATAAGCTAGCGCCCTAGCTTCACGTAATTCTTGGAATACAACGCTAGACATACCGCTCCCGAAATAATTGGTATAAATGGAGGACATGACATCATCTTCAGGACTGTATTCTCCATCAGCAAATTCGATACGAACCTGGGCTTGAGCTGTTTGCTGGTTAACTACCTTTACTTCTGTCTCATCGATCGCTCGTGCTTTACGTAATCTGAAGTCTGGTGTGTCTCGTAATTCGATATCGATTGCATGTTGGCGGCGGAGTACTTCCACCAATTCTTCTAACGGCATGGAACCAGTGTACGCAATTGTATGTTTATAGTTGAGTAAGTCCGCTGGTAGCGATGTTAGTTCGTTAAGATTAGTTTCCGTTATCTCTTGTGTTGTTAGTGCCTCTAATAATGGGGATTCCTGACCGTAGCGATTGTACATATAGAGTGCTTGCGCTATTGCTGGAGGAGAACTTTTTCTGTCCTCTCGAGATTTGAGTAAGATTCCTTTTAGTTGCTCGAGGGTTTGCGTTTCTGCGGTGGGATTTTTGATTAACTCCATCATTAATGCCAAGGAGTCTTCAAATTCATCATCTAGGCCAGAAACTGTAAAAGCGGAAGAATTTTCACCCGCACCGAATCGAAATTCAGAGCCCATGCGATACCATTCTTTTTGTAATTCTTCATTGCTAAGGTTCTGGGTACCTGCGACATCCATGAGCGCGGCGGAAAGACCTAATTTTTCATTCTCTTCAGTGCCCACTTCCACGCCGATCGAGAATGTGAATAAATCATTTAAGGGGTTAGGCGCATAGTAGAGCTCTACGCCATCGGCGAACTCTATTACTCGGTAATCAGCGTCGGGTTCCACGAAAGAAGGTTCAATTTCTTCGTATTCCATGGCTAAAATATTAGCGGCAAATCCTGATTGACGGCTAGGGTCAATATTTACGGGATCGATTTGGGGTTTCTCAACCGGCGGTAGAACATGCTGATCATCTACCCGATAGACCGAAACATAGTCGGCGCCGAAATACTTGTTGGCAACAGCTACAACATCATCTTTATCAAGCGTCTCCATTCGATCAATTTCAGATATGTGGTAGTCCCACTCAGAGCCCTCGATAAAAGATGTTCTCATCGCGTCTACTCGTGCGGTATTGAACTCTAAGCTGGCTTTTTCATTCTTTTTAAAATCATTAATGATCGCCGGGATAATCCAGTCTTCAAACTCACCAGACTTAATTAGGTTAAGCTGGTCCAAAAGCAGTTGTTCAACTTCTTGGAGAGTTTGGTTGGGCCTTGGCACTCCATAAAGATTTTGGGAGCCATAATCGTTTAGGAATAGTGGGGAGGAGCCGGCGTTAGAAACAAGTTGTTGTTGCGTTAGGTTTAGGTTTATTAGACCCGCAGTACGATTATCAAGAATCATATCAACTAGAATTAGCGCCTCCTTGTCTTCATGCCCGTTTTCAGCGGTACGAAACGCAATCGACACTTGTTCTTCGCCTGGATACTGAACGGTTCTTCTTTCGGCGCCTTGCAGGGAGGGTTCATCCCATGGGCCTACTTCTTCGATTGGCTTAGATTCCCAATGCCCAAACTTTTCACTAATCAGCTCGATAGTTTCCTCGATATCGATATCGCCGCTTATGAAGATTCCCATATTGTTTGGAACGTAATAGGTATCGAAATAATTTTGAATATAAACCAGTGAGGGATTTTTCAGATGATCTACTGTCCCGATGGTGGGTTGCTGTCCGTAGGGGTGAACTTTATATAGTAACTCATCGATAGCGGTGCCAATAATGCGCCCAGCGTTATCTAGGGTTCTATTTTTTTCTTCATAGACGGTTTCCAATTCAGTATGGAATAGCCTAAAAACTGGGTCCACAAAACGATCGGATTCGATCTCAGCCCATTGTTGTAAACGATTGGAAGGCAGCCCTATTTTATAAACTGTTTCTTCGTACCAAGTGTGAGCATTAAGGCCGGTTCCACCCATGGTATTGTATAGCTTATCGATTTCGTTAGGGATTGCGTACTCCGCGGCTTCTTGCGCAGCGCGATTGATTTCACTATAGATTTCGGCTCTGCGAGCTTCATCAGTTTCTGAGAAGTGTTCTTCGTATAACGCGACAATCTCGTCAAGGAGGGGCTTTTCCGCGGCATAATTTAGTGTGCCGAGGTTTTGATTGCCTTTAAACAAAAGATGCTCTAGATAATGAGCGAGACCCGTGCCGTCTGCCGGATCATGTTTACTGCCAGCTCTGACGGCAATTTCGGCGTAGAACCTAGGCTCTTCATGATTTTCGGTTAGGTAAACCTGTAAGCCATTGCTCAGTTCATATATATGCGCGTTTAAGGGATCATTTTCATTGGGTTCGTTTATTCTCTTGTAGCCAAGCGAAAGAGCAGCTTCGGGCTGATTAGCCGAGTTTTCATTAATGTCCGATGAGTCATTACAGGCAGCGAGCCCAGCCATTAGCATCAGGGTTAGGGCAGGTCGGAACAAATTCTTCGAAAACACGCTAATATTCATTTGAAAATTCCTCAGTTTATTGCTGTCCGTTATTCTAAGTTTATATGGCCAGACAGCCTATTCAGATCACATATTGCATATTCTTATGCTAACCTGATTTGCTGCTTGTATAAATAAATCATCACTGAAAATGAAACTAAAATATATGAAAAAACACGCTACCGCCCTCTTAATTCAACTGTTGCTTGGGGTTCATGCGCTGCCTAGCCCTGCCTTTTCAGCGGAGACCGAGCTAAATATTACTTTTTATGATGAGGCAGAGGATTTAGCTTTCTTGGCGCAACATGAAAATGAGAGCATGCATTTCAAGTTACTCAACAGCAAAGTGCTGAATAAGACTGCTCTTTGGGCCCCTTTTGAACAGGCCTTAGCAAGGTTTACAGAGCAGGACTATTTTGATTTAAAGCAACTTATAATTGACCGCTCGATTAATGAAATTCAACAGGCAGTCAATTCTGGTAGCCTTTCTTATGAAGAGCTAGTTACGTTTTACATCTACCGTATTCAAAGGATTGAATCGGATAATAATCGCTTCATTAACAGTATTATTTCTTTAAATCCTGACGCTATCAACCGTGCTCGCCAACTGGATGAAATTCGTCAGTTGGGTTCAGAGGCCCCTTTAGATTCTTTATTTGGCATTCCTGTTTTACTTAAGGATAACATCGGATTCGCTGGCCTCCCCACAACCGCTGGCGCTTTGGCATTAGAAAACAATTTCACGGCTAATGCTTTTGTTGCTGAAAGATTGCTCGAAAAAGGTGCTATAGTTCTTGGTAAGGCTAATCTAAGCGAGTGGGCGTATTTTTTCTGTACTAACTGCCCGTCTGGTTACAGTGCCATGGGTGGGCAGACCTTAAACCCCTACGGTCGGTTTGAGTTTGGCACTGGCGGTTCTAGCTCTGGTAGCGGAGCATCGGTGGCAGCTAACTATGCTGCGGTCGCCGTGGGTTCAGAAACTTCGGGTTCTATCCTGTCTCCTTCCAGCGCAAACTCCTTAGTAGGTTTAAAACCGACCACAGGATCTTTGAGTAGGACTGGTGTCGTGCCTATTGCAAGCAGCCTTGACACTGTTGGTCCTATGGCGCGCTCGGTCGCAGATGTGGTAACTCTGTTTAACGCGATGGTGGGGTATGATCAACAAGATATCTCAATGCCCCTAATTAGTGCAGATATGCGGTTGTCGTATCGAGAAATAGCTCTGGCTGACAAACGGCTCGGAGCTTTGGAGTCTTATGCGGATAATAATTTCTATCAGAATGCAGTGAGTTTATTGTCGGAAAATGCGGCAGTTATAGTAGATATTGACTTCCAGGCAGAGAGGGACTCAAGGTTTAGTGAGCTTCTGGGTGGAGAAATGGCAAGAGACCTGGGGCGTTATTTAGAACAGCATAGCTCAAGTCAAGTTGGGATTGATTCAGTTATTAGCTTGAAAGAATTCAATAATAGAGATTTAGGTTTGCGAGCACCTTATGGACAAGCCCTTATTGACATGATGGTAGAAATAAATTTAAGCGAGGAAGGGCTCGAGGGATTGAGAGCGGAATTACAGGGCTGGGGAAGAGGAATCCTAGATCAATTATTTTACGAAAATAACATAGAGGTTCTGGTTGGCGTCAATAATCATCAAGCGAGTATCGCAGCCTTGGCTAACTACCCAGCCCTCACCATCCCTATGGGGTACAGCGGAAATGGTCAGCCTATAGGCTTAACGTTTATTGTGCCATCATTTCAAGAACAACTGTTAATTGATGTGGGTGTTCAGTTTGAAAAATTGATTCAAGCTCGGCAAGGGCCTGTAAATTACCGTTAAGCTCATTAAGTTAGTCCTGAGGATAAAAAATTACCAAAAATTTTCTGTAGTGATATGGCCGGGTGTTCGGCGGCGGTGCTTTTTAAATCCTCTTCTTTTAAGGGCTTCACTCGATTCCTTTACCATAGAAGGGTTACCACAGAGCATTAAATGAGAGTTGTCTGGCTGCAAGTCTAGTCCAAGTTTTTTCTCCAATGTCCTGTCTTCAAGAGAGGCAGGTATTCTTCCATTGAATGTGTCTGGGATTTCTTCTCTGCTTATGAACGCTTGAAAGAGGAATTGATCAGTATGCTTTTGTTCAAGTGACCTGACAATTTCTTGGTAGCGTAAATCCGCCAAGGTTCGCACGGCATGGACTAAAACTATATTTTCGAATCGCTCCCATGGTTCTTCGGTATTTAGTATAGAAAAAAATGGGGCGACACCGGTTCCGGTCCCTAACATCCATAAGTTTTTGCACTCCGGAATTTCATCAAGCACAAAAAATCCAGTGGATTGTTTTTTAACCCACACACTGTCGCCTGGGTTTAGCTCCACAAGGGCGTTGGATAGTAGTCCGTTTGTTGCGGTATAGAAAAAGAACTCTAAGGGCCTTTGATTTGGGGCACTTAGATAAGAATAAGGTCTAGCGATACGCTCGCCATTAATATCTAGTGCAAGGCTGGTAAATTGTCCAGCAGTAAATCCATCGACCTCCGCATCTATTTTTAAAGTAAATAAATTGCCGGTCCAATGAATAATCTCTGATATTGTCCCCTCAATCCATTGTGTCATTAAAAATCCTGATTAGTAGTAGGTTCATGCTGGAACAATGGTATGAATTTCTATAGTCTCCTAGCAAGTAATAAATGTAGCGGTTGTCTTAACCACAATTTTAATAATTCAGCGCTTAATTTAAGCGAATGGATCAAGAGCGAGTTTAGTTTATATGATTAAGTGGTTTGAAATAGCGTTGTGGAAACGGATTCTTGCTGCGATGGTACTTGGCGTAGTCGTTGGTTTTGTTTGGGGGGATGGTGTTAGTGCTATTGCTTGGATAGGCCAGCTCTTTATTCGCTTGATTCGTATGGTGGTAGTGCCCTTGGTTTTTGTGACGCTTGTGTCTGGGGTGATCTCAATGGGAGATCCTAGCAAGCTCGGTTCGCTGGGTGTTAGGACATTGGCTATATATCTAATCACTACCCTAATAGCTATCAGTATTGGTCTAATTCTAGCGGTTGCTATGCAGCCTGGCATGGGTGTTGATCTCTCTGCAGTGGCACCTACCGCGGTGCAAGAGACAGTACCCCTGGGTGAGCGATTGATGGCCATAGTTCCGGAAAATCCATTTGCGGCAATGGTTGAAGGAAATATTCTCGCAATCATCTTCTTTGCTCTATTGCTTGGAATTAGTCTGTTAACCATTGGTGATCCTGGGAAGCCAGTGGCTGATTTTATGAGTTCAGCGGCTGAGGCAATGCTGAGGATCACTCACTGGATCATGGAAGCCGCGCCATTTGGAGCATTCGCACTGATAGCCCAGTTAGCGGGAACAGCTGGCGTTGGTGCGTTGCTTGATGTCCTTGGTTTGGCGATTGCTGTAGTAATTGCTTGTTTCTCTCATATGATATTAATGCATGGGGTGATCATCATGAGGGTTGTGCTCAATCTCTCGGCGATGAATTTTTTCCGAGGAGCACGCGACGCAATGCTGATGGCTTTTTCTACGTCTTCAAGCTCCGCTACTTTACCCATTTCTATGTCTTGTGCGGAAAAAAATCTCGGCGTAAAGCCAGTCGTTGCCTCAACAGTTTTGCCGCTCGGGGCCACCATTAATATGGATGGTACCGGATTGTATGTCGGCATCGTCACGGTATTTGGGGCGCAAGCGTTCGGAATTGATTTGAATTTCGTCGACTACTTACTTATTGCAGGCTCAACAACGCTCGTCTCGATTGGCACTGCCGCTGTGCCGGGCGCATCACTATTTCTCATGGCTGCTGTGATGGACACAATAGGAATGACCCCGGAACAGAACGCTGCCGTTGTCGGTTTTATTCTAGCGTTTGATAGGCCATTAGATATGTTGCGTACTGTTGTCAACGTTGGTGGTGACCTTTCGGTTTCTACTGCTGTAGCTAATTGGGAGGGTGAATTTGATAAAGAGGTTTTTGATAACCCTTTAAAAAATTAATAGTGTCCGCTTTCCTAAAAAGAGTAAGTAATGGTGGCTCCAAGGCGAACGTCTTCGTCGAAAAAAATCAACGGTGATTGCGTATTCGAGGTGATGCTAATGATTTGTGTATCAATAGCCCAATTATCGTTGATAGTGTAACTGGCGCCTAGCAATGCCAACAAAGAGTCTCCTTCTAGATCGCCCTGCAAGGTCGCCGATAGAGTCAAATTAGAATTCAATAAAATATTACTGTAGCGCACCAGCCAACTACCAAATACGCCTTCATTAATTAGCTGCTGACCAGGTAGCAAGCCTTCGTCTTCGTCTAGAATTTTCTGCGCCTGTATGCCGATACTCAGACTCTGTTCATTATCGACCGCCCATTCAAAGCCGAAAGAAGTTCCGATTTGATCTTTTTTTAGATCTAGTGGTGAAGACAAAGCTGTCGTGCCAGGAAAATTAAAATTGTCAGCCAATACATCATGGCTAAAGGCCAAATCGAAATTTAAGAGCAGTCTCCCTATAGCTCTATTGGCACTAAAACCAAGAAGAACAAAGTCATTTTTTTTCGCTATCGCATCGCCGAACCCTAATGCGGGATCTTCGTAACGCAATTGATTGTCATAAAGATAAGCCGCCATAAAGCTGATATCGGTTAAATCAAAAGATTTGCGCCATTGCGTGCCTACTTCAAATAGCGCCTCTCCGTCTCTTTTATAATCGGTTAGATTAAATTCCGGCTCGAAGAAGAAGGGGCTGCCACGGACGGTTGCGGGGTTGA
>JAQWTK010000097.1 GCA_029242705.1 Gammaproteobacteria bacterium
CTTTTCTTAGTTATGGTGGAGCAAGTTTAATTATTAGCTTCTTTATGGCGTCCCTATTACTTCGGATTCAATACGAGACAGAATGCTCCGATGGTAAGTATCAATCGGAGAAGAATCGATAATGGAGTATGAGGTTAAGGAAAATCCGATTGATGAATAAGAAAGTTCTTATTATGGCAGCAGGAACTGGAGGGCATGTTTTCCCTGCTCTTTCGATCGCACGGCAATTAAAATTACAATCTATAATTGTTGAATGGCTTGGGACAAAAAATGGAATGGAAAATATGCTTCTAACGGAAACTGATATCCCTTTGCATTATATATCGGTTAAGGGACTACGTGGTTCGAGGTTAGGTCGCAAGTTATTTTCCCCGCTTATGCTGCTTATCGCCTTCTTTCAATCTTTGATCATTCTTCTAAGAGTTCGTCCAGATTGTGTTCTTGGTATGGGTGGGTTTGTATGCGGACCAGCTGGTGTTGCTGTAAAAATTTTAAGGAAGCCTCTATTAATCCATGAACAAAATGCCGTAGCAGGATTGACTAATCGTTTGCTTTCTATTGGTGCGAACAAAGTATTTGAAGCATTCCCTGGAACTTTTACTAAAAAAAAGGCGGTTATTTTCACAGGTAATCCAGTGCGTCGAGAAATTTTGGAAGTTAAGAAAAAGCAAGAACAGTGCAGTGAGTTAGAAATCCGGTTATTGGTATTAGGTGGCTCTCAAGGGTCGCTGGCGATAAATAATGTTATACCAGGCTTGATAACTAACTGGTCCAGGCCAGAGAGTTTGTTAGTTTTCCATCAAACAGGACAGACTGCATTGAAGGAGACGGTTAAGCGATACGAAGATTTAAATATAGATCTTGATAGTAAGTGTCGGGTAGAGCCGTTTTTCGAGGATATGGCTGCCGTATATGAATGGGCAGATATAGTAGTTTGTCGTTCAGGTGCCACTACAGTGAGCGAAATTTCGGCTGTAGGGTTGCCTTCGATATTAATTCCATATCCTTATCATTCCGACAACCAACAAAATCTAAACGCAGAATGGCTGGTTAAAGAAAAAGCAGCGACCATTATTCTTCAATCCGAATTAAGTGTTAAAAAATTGTTCGAGGTTTTAGTAGAAATCATTAGCGATAAAGAAAAACTAAAGACTATGGCTGCGAATGCTAAGGCCGCAGCAATCAGGGATGCTAGCGAACGAATTGCAGAGCATTGCATTCAGGCTTGTTATGACTGAGCTTGAACACATTTTCGAAATTCCTGAAATGCGGCGTATTAAAACAATACATTTTGTTGGTATTGGTGGTGCCGGAATGAGTGGCATCGCAGAAGTGCTATACAATCAGGGATATAGAATTACTGGCTCTGATGCAAAAAAATCAGCAAATACCAAGCGATTAATCGATTTAGGTATCAAAATACAGATTGGCCATAGTGTAGAAAATATAAAGGGCGCAGACGCGATAATCTACTCCAGTGCGATTGATGCTAAAAATTCTGAATTAAATGAAGCCGTGAAGTGCGGTAAGCCTACTATCGCTCGTGCGGAAATGCTAGCAGAATTAATGCGCTATAGACATTCGATTGCTATATCTGGGACACACGGTAAAACTACGACTACCAGTATAGTGGCATCTGTCTTCGCTGAAGGTGGGCTTGATCCAACTTTCGTTATTGGAGGTGTATTAAATAGTGCTGGAACAAATGCTCAACTTGGAAAAAGTAGGTATTTAGTAGCAGAGGCGGACGAAAGTGATGCTTCATTTATGCACTTGCAGCCGATGGTAGCTGTTGTTACAAATATTGAAGCTGAACATATGGCTACCTATCAAGATGATTTTGATAATTTAAAAAAACACTTTGTCGATTTTTTGCATAACCTACCATTTTATGGATTAGCAGTTCTATGTATTGATGACTCCGTCGTTGATGATATTTCTTCTAAGATTTCTAGACCTAAAATTACTTATGGGTTTTCCAAGAAAGCTGATTTTCGAATATCAAATTTTATTCAAAAGAAAGGATTAATACAATTTGAAGTAAGTCGCCCAAATAAGGCGCGAAATCTGAAAGTCAAATTAAACATGCCTGGTAAGCATAATGCTTTGAATGCCACGGCTGCGATTGCGATAGCAAGTGATGAGGGAATGAGTGATAAGGATATTAAGGCTGGCATAGAAAAATTCTCTGGCGTAGGGAGAAGATTTGATATCTATGGAGAATTTGATTTTTTAGATGGAAAAGTAATGTTAGTAGATGACTATGGACATCATCCATCAGAAGTTGCCGCAACAATAACAGCACTAAGAGAGGGTTGGCCAGAAAATCGCTTGGTTATGATTTATCAGCCACATCGATATACGAGGACTAAGGATCTATACGAAGAGTTTGTAGAGGTATTATCTGCGACAGATGTTCTGCTATTACTAGAAGTTTATTCTGCCGGTGAAACTAAGATAGCTGGAGCAGACTCGAGAAGCTTATGCCGGAGTATTCGCTTGCGAGGTAAATTAGATCCATTCTATGTGCAAAAAGAGGCTGATGTGCATACTATTTTGCGGGGATTAATCAAGCCTGGAGATATCGTTTTAACGCAAGGTGCCGGAAGCGTTTCGGCATTATCAAAGCAGATTGCTGAGAAAGGTTTTAATTATGACTAATTTATTGATTTTTATAGAAGAAATTTCTTTAAAGTGGTTAAGAAAAGACTAATGAAACCGATAAATAAAGGGGAATTACTCGCAAAATTAGGCCATGTTGTTGTCCTAAAAGGAGGCACTTCCGTGGAACGCGAAGTTTCATTGGCAAGTGGATCCGCTGTATTCGATGGATTGAAAAGGTTAGGAGTTAGAGCTTCTGTTATTGATGTGGGACAAGATGTAGTTGCTCAAATTGAGAATTCAGAACCTGATCTTGTTTTTATTGCTTTGCATGGCCAGGGTGGCGAGGATGGTGCTATACAGGGACTTTTAGAATCAATGAATTTACCTTATACCGGAAGCAAAGTACTGGCATCCGCTTTAGGTATGAATAAAGTGAAAAGTAAACAAGTTTGGGAGCAGATGAAGTTAAAAACTGCCAAATATGAGTTATTAAGTTCCCAAACTGATTATGGGGAGTTGATTGAGAGGTTAAATAAAATTGTTATTAAGCCCGTTAATGGTGGGTCAAGTTTGGGCATATCTATCGTTAATAATGAAAAGGATTTGGTTAAAGAGTACAAGAAAGCTCTTGCGTTCGATTCAGAAATAATGGCAGAGCAATTTATAGAGGGGGTGGAATTTTCCACCGGTGTTATAGGTGATGAAATTCTTCCCACGATACAATTGGAGACATCCCGCCAATTTTTTGATTATGAAGCAAAGTATAACGATAAAGATACAAAAATCATATGCCCCGTCAACTTAACATCGTCTGAGTTTAATGATCTAGAGAATTTAGTTTTAAATGCGTACAGCGGGCTAGGTTGTAAGGGGCTCGCAAGAGTAGATGTTATTCGAGATAAGAATGGAGAGTTCTATTTACTGGAACTAAATACTATTCCAGGAATGACTGAGCACAGTTTTATTCCAATGGCGTTAAAGAGTACAGGAGTTAGTTTCGATGAACTGTTGCTACGCGTCCTTGAACGGGAATTTGAGTATACGAATAATGAGACCTGACCCAAATAATATTTCTAGAAGAAAAAGGGGGAATAATTTTCAGGGGAAAAATACATCTCGAATTCGCCCATTACAGCGAAGCACTAGTAAAAATATATATCAATATTTTTCCGGTTTTGTATTCCTAGTGAGTATTCTAGGTGTGGCCGTAAAGTACAATGATATTTCTCAATATATTAATCGACCGATCACCAAGATAAAGATGCAAAATCAATGGCAACATGTCACAGAAGAAGAAATAAAAATATTGCTAACCGGTCATATGGGAACTGGATTCTTTAGATTCAATGTTAATGAATTGAAATCATTGCTAGAAAATCACCCGTGGGTTAACGAGGCGGCGATCAAAAGATTATGGCCGGACAGTATAGCCATACAAATAGAGGAGCATTTTCCAATTGCGCAATGGAATGAAAGCGAGTTATTGAACCAGCAAGGAGAGATATTTCAGCCGGAAAGAACAGATGAATTAGCTATTCTTCCTCAATTGTTTGGTCCTAAAGACAGTCAAATACAGGTAATGGATCAATATCAACTTTTTAATCAGATATTATTTCCATCTGGATTGAAACTTACTGGTTTAACGCTAACTCATAGAGGAAGTTGGAGTCTGACGATTAATAATTCTATGGAAATTACAGTGGGTCGCAGTGAATTGGTTTCACGGTTGCAACGATTTGTTGGTTTTTATGAAAGACAAAATATAAGAACAACGACGGATATTGGTGAGGTGGATTTGAGATATGGTAATGGAATAGCTATTAAGAATCTAACTGGAAATGTATCAGAGGTGGCAGTTCGATGAAAAATTTCAAGCTTGAAAAAATAATTATCGAATCGAGTCGTTTCTGGAGATAAAAAGTTATGAAAGAAGCGATTAGTGAAAATTTAATTGTAGGGTTAGATATTGGTACATCTAAGGTTGTTGCTATCGTTGGTGATATTAATAAAGACGGAGGATTAGATGTTATAGGAATTGGGAGTCATAAATCCCGAGGCTTAAAAAAAGGTACTGTGGTGAATATTGAATCCACTGTAGAGTCTATTCAAAAAGCGGTTGAGGAGGCTGAGCTAATGGCTGGCTGTCAAATACGCTCAGTATACGCTGGGATTGCAGGTAGCCATATTCGCAGTATGAATTCGCATGGTATTGTTGCGATCCGTGACGGCGAAGTGATGAAGCCAGATATTGAGCGTGTGATAGATGCCGCACAGGCAGTGGCTATCCCGGCTGATCAGAAAGTTCTTCATATACTACCCCAAGAATACGTTATTGATTCGCAGGAAGGTGTAAAGGAACCTTTAGGTATGTCCGGAGTAAGATTGGAAGCTAAAGTTCATCTTGTTACCTGTGCGATCAATGCCGTTCAAAATATAGAAAAGTGTATTAAGCGTTGTGGTTTAGCAACAGACGAAATTATATTGGAACAATTGGCTTCTAGTTATTCTGTTTTGACTGAGGATGAAAAAGAACTTGGAGTTTGTCTTGTTGACATCGGAGGAGGAACTACTGATATCGCTATTTTTACTGATGGAGCTATACGCCATACAGGTGTGATTCCTATTGCTGGAGATCAAGTTACTAACGACATAGCTATGGCACTAAGAACACCTACCGAAAATGCTGATGAAATCAAAATAAAATACGCGTGTGCGTTAACACAATTAGCTAGCGCTGAAGAAATTATAAAAGTACCGAGTGTGGGCGACCGGCCCCCACGTGAACTTTCAAGGCAGGCTTTGGCGGAGGTCGTTGAGCCTCGGTATGATGAGCTTTTTACATTGGTGCAAGCGGAGATCCGGCGCAGTGGTTATGAAGACTTATTGGCGGCGGGTGTCGTTTTAACTGGTGGTACAAGCAAGATGGAAGGTGTGGTTGACTTGGCTGAAGAAATATTTCATGCGCCCATCCGTATAGGTGCTCCGAAGGGTATAAATGGCTTAGTTGATATCGTAAAAAATCCGATCTATTCGACAGGTGTTGGGTTACTTCTCTATGGAGTTAATCAGCATCAAGAGAAAAATGGCGAAGAGTCAGGTCGGGATTCGCAGATTCAGATCATGGGTAAAGTTAAAGATTGGTTCCAGGGAAATTTCTAGTTTATTAATTGAAATATAAAGAAGCAGCTAAATCGCAAATAAAAGGGGTCCATATGTTTGAATTAGTCGAAAATATTCCACAAAACGCTGTAATTAAAGTTATTGGTGTCGGTGGAGGTGGAGGGAATGCTGTTCACCACATGATTAACAATCAAGTAGATGGTGTTGAGTTTATATGCGCAAATACTGACGCTCAAGCCTTGAGCAATCTGAAAGCTAAAACAATATTGCAAATGGGTAGCCATATAACTAAAGGATTGGGTGCAGGTGCTAATCCAGAAATTGGTAGACAAGCAGCCCTGGAAGATCGGGACGAAATTGCGGAGATTCTATCTGGCGCGGATATGGTATTTATTACAGCTGGGATGGGAGGTGGAACAGGCACGGGTGCAGCACCCATAGTAGCCGAGGTAGCGCGTGATATGGGTATCCTTACTGTTGCTGTTATTACGAAACCATTCCCATTTGAAGGGAAAAAAAGATTAAGTATTGCTGAAGAAGGTATTGAGCAACTTGCAAACGTTGTTGATTCATTAATCACAATTCCAAATGAAAAATTGTTAGATGTTTTGGGTAGAGAAGCATCTCTTTTAGACGCTTTTAAGGCGGCCAATGACGTATTATTGGGTGCAGTGAAAGGAATAGCAGATTTAATTATGCGCCCAGGTATGATTAATGTTGATTTTGCTGATGTGAAAACTGTTATGTCTGAGATGGGTATGGCTATGATGGGAACTGGATTTTCTTCCGGTGAAGATAGAGCTAGAGAAGCCGCAGAGTCAGCAATTAGGAGTCCATTACTTGAAGATATAAATCTGCAAGGTGCCAGAGGTATTCTCGTGAACATAACAGCGGGCGAGAATTTATCTTTGGGTGAGTTTTCTGAAGTGGGGGATACTATAGAAGAATTTGCGTCGGATGACGCTACCGTGGTTGTCGGAACTGTTATTGCACCTGATCTTGAAGAAGAAATGAGGGTGACAGTAGTTGCTACTGGATTAGGGTCTCAGCATAATAAACCCACGAAGGTAATTGATAATACTCAGAAGATTATCGAGCCGGATTATCTGGATTTGGAAAAACCCACTGTTTTAAGAAACCAACAAAAAAATAGTACTGATGTTCCTTTCTCAAAGGTGACCGGAGCAGGCCCAGATATGGATTACCTCGATATTCCGGCATTTCTCCGTAGGCAGGCAGATTGAAAGATTTATATTCTTGTTACATTGCTCGGTTTTGCAAGTATTTTATTCTGAAAAATAAAGCCTGTTTATCGTACTTATGATGATGGTTAAAATTATTTCTAATTCGATTTATACTGTGCAGATATTGGGGTTTGTGCCTGAATTTGTTATTATTTGTGGAATGAAAAGTCCGCTTCGTTTTCTGATATTCTCTATAAATTAAAAAGGCTCTGCTTATCCGATGTTAATGCAACGAACGCTTAAGAATATCATACGTGCAACGGGAGTAGGGCTGCATACCGGAGAAAAGGTGTATTTGACTTTGAGGCCTGCACCTGTAAATACCGGAATTATTTTTACTAGAGTAGATCTCAAACCAGTTGTACAAATTACTGCGAGGGCGGAAAATGTAGGAGATACAATTCTTTCTACTACACTGGCTAAAGGTAACGTTCGAATTTCAACAATAGAACACTTGATGTCAGCCATGTGTGGACTTGGAGTCGACAATTGTTATGTTGACGTTAGCGCGGCAGAAGTACCAATTATGGATGGTAGCGCAGGCCCATTTGTTTTCTTAATTCAATCCGCTGGCATAAAAGAGCAATCTGAATTGAAAAAATTTATTAAAATTAAAAGGCCTATTACACTCGAACAAGATGGAAAATCGGTAAGTCTTGAGCCTTTTAACGGTTTTAAGGTGAGTTACACTCTCTTATATGATCATCCTGTGTATAAGAAATACACAAAAAGTGCCACCATAGACTTTTCTAGTACATCTTTTGTAAAAGAAGTTAGTAGAGCGCGTACATTTGGGTTCATGCATGAATTTGAAGAACTAAGAAATCGAAATTTAGCGCTTGGAGCTAGTATGGATAATGCCATTGCTGTAGGTGATTATAAGGTATTAAATGAAGACGGATTGCGCTATGAGGATGAGTTTGTTAAGCATAAAATATTAGACTCAATCGGTGATTTATATCTTCTAGGGAATAGTTTGATAGGGGAGTTTAAAGGATATAAATCTGGACATGCACTTAATAATGCTTTATTAAGAATGCTTAAAGTTAATTTAGAAGCTTGGGAAATTGTTAGTTTCGAAGAAGAATCCAAAGTACCTATTTCCTATATGAAACCTGTATTAGCTGCCTGAGTCGCACTAATATATCTACAAGTTAGAATTTTTAAAAATTCTATTGAGTTTCTGAGTGCTATAGTTGAAGGACAATATTTTAGATTGACTAAAAATCTTTCGAGTTAATGATGAAACTTATTCTTGTTGATCAGCGGTATGGTCGGACTAAAACAATAGTCCTTAGAGGGTGGCTGAAAGGTCTTCTCTCTATTTGCTTAATAGTTGCGCCTACTGCTTTAGGCTATTTCGGTTATCAATTATCCATATCGGGACATAAAAATATTTTCACGGAAGAAAGCGCACATAATTGGAATCAACAACTCGCCAGCCAAATCGAACAGCTCGAAGAGATCAAAGATAAGTCAGATCACCAAATAGAGGCATTAACGCTTCGTTTGGCTCTTTTGCAAGCGAGATTGACACGCCTCGATGCTCTAGGAGAAACAATTACTAGTGTTGCCGAGCTTGATGAGGGAGAGTTTAACTTTAGCGACGACGTTGGCCTAGGTGGGCCTATAATTGGAACAACAGAAACTATTAATATCGCAGAGTTTGCTGAAATTTTAGATAAATTTGAAAATCAATTAAATGATAGGAAAAATCAATTAGAAATACTTGAAAGTTTGATATCAGATCGAAAGATCGAGTCAGATGTTTTTATTGCAGGCAGGCCGGTCGATCAGGGATGGATAGCTTCGGGCTTTGGGAAAAGACCGGACCCTTTTACAGGAAAAATGACATTTCACTCGGGCGTTGATTTTTCGACCGGTAGAGCAGGAGCTGAGATAAAGACTGTGGCATCGGGGGTTGTCACCTGGTCGGGCCCGAGATCTCGATATGGGCTTATGGTAGAAGTTAACCATGGAAACGGCTTTGCTACACGTTATGCTCATGCCGAAAAACTTTTCGTCAACGTTGGAGATATCGTAGAAAAAGGTGAAAGCGTTGCGTTGGTGGGCTCTACAGGGCGCTCAACAGGGCCTCATGTGCATTTTGAAATATATAAAAACGGTAGAGTAGTGGATCCTGCAGCTTATATTCATCGTACCGCAAGGTAAATTCCAACCAAAAATTCTTCTTCATCTTTCTTGCCTTAAGAGAAAGTGGCATATGCCTGCTAATTTCACGACTAAAAATATCTGAGAAATCGTTAGAAAAATTCTTATGAAAATATTCAATAAAATATTTGGTAGTAGTAATTCTAGAAAAATTAAGAAAATGGCTCGTCTGGTAAAACTAATTAATAGTTTTGAGAACTCATTCATCGAGTTTTCTGATGAAGATCTAGCTCTAAAAACTACTGATTTTAAAGACTTTCTCGAAAGTGGTGGGACGTTAGACGATCTATTGCCGGAAGCTTTTGCTTTAGTGCGGGAAGCTGCTAAAAGGGCGCTTGGGTTGCGCCCTTTTGATGTCCAATTAATTGGTGGGATTGTTTTACATAATGGAGATATTTCTGAAATGCGCACCGGAGAGGGTAAAACTTTGGTTGCAACTTTGCCCGCTTATTTGAATGGGCTAAGTGGTAAGGGAGTTCATATTGTTACTGTAAATGAATATCTTGCGCAACGTGATTCTGATTGGATGCGACCAATTTTTGAATTACTCGGTTTTACTGTAGGAGTAATTAAATCAGGGCAATCTCCCGCGGAAAAAAAGCAGGCCTATGAATCTGATATCACTTATGGGACGAATAATGAGTTTGGTTTTGATTACTTAAGAGACAATATGGCATTTCGCTTGGACCAAAAAATGCAGAGAGACCTCAACTTCGCGGTTGTTGACGAAGTTGATTCTATTTTAATAGACGAAGCAAGGACTCCACTTATTATTTCTGGAGCGGCAGAAGATAGTTCGAAACTGTATGCTTCTATTAATAAGTTGGTCCCTATGCTGGAAAGAGGGGCAAAAGTAGAAAAGTCAAAGATGGAAATGATGGATAAGAATTATGTCCCTGAAGACACAGGCCATTTCACTGTTGATGAAAAAAGCAGACAAGTAGAGCTCACGGAATTGGGCCATGAATATGTCGAAGAACTATTGATTAAAGAAAAACTTCTAGGCGAAGGCGAATCGTTATATGCAGCAAGTAACCTATCTTTATTGCATCATGTGCACGCTGGGTTGAAGGCGCATTACTTGTTCAATAGGGATATTGAATACATTGTGCAAAATAAGAGTATTGTTTTGATAGATGAGCACACTGGAAGGACGATGGAAGGTCGTAGATTATCAGAAGGACTTCATCAGGCATTAGAAGCAAAAGAGAAGCTACAAATTCAAAGCGAGAGTCAAACGTTAGCCTCTACAACTTTTCAAAACTATTTTCGAATTTATGAAAAGCTCTCCGGTATGACTGGGACTGCTGATACTGAGGCGTTTGAGTTTAGTCAAATTTATGGGCTCGATGTTGTTGTTATACCGACGAACGTGCCAATGGTGCGTGAAGATGCGAATGACTTGATCTATCTTTCTATGGAGGAAAAGCTAGAAGCTATTGTACGAGACATTACAGAAGTACAAGATAAAGGGGCGCCAATATTGGTTGGCACCGCTTCGATCGATACTTCTGAAATTCTTTCAAAATTTCTAACAAAGAATAAAATTAAGCATGAAGTTTTAAATGCAAAATTTCATGAAAAAGAGGCAGAGATTATAGCTCAAGCTGGCAGGCCCGGAGCCGTAACGATTGCGACGAATATGGCGGGTCGTGGAACCGATATTGTATTAGGTGGAAAATGGGAAATCGAGGTTTCTAATTTGGACGATAAATCAGAAAAATTTGTCGCTAAGATAAAAGAAGAGTGGCAGGAGAGGCATAATCAAGTTATCGCCGCCGGCGGGCTTCATATAATTGGTACTGAAAGACACGAGTCACGTCGTATTGATAATCAACTAAGGGGTAGGTCAGGTCGGCAAGGTGATCCAGGCTATTCGCGTTTTTATTTGTCAATGGAGGATAATTTACTTCGAATTTTTGCGACGGATGGTGTTAAGAATTTTATGCGTAAGATGGGTATGGAGAGAGGTGAAGCAATTGAAGCAGGTATGGTGACTCGTTCAATCGAAAAAGCTCAGCGAAAAGTCGAGGGGCGTAATTTCGATATCCGTAAACAATTACTTGAGTATGATAATGTCGCCAATGATCAGAGAACGATTATATATCGTCAACGGAATGAATTGATGGCTAGCGATGATATTACTGACCTGCTAGATGGCATGCGTGAAGATGTCGTTGACCAACTTGTTGATGATTATATACCTTCGCAAAGTGTTCCTGAACAATGGGATATTGAGGGGTTAGAGACGGCTGTTGAATCCGAATTCGGTTCTACGCACTCGATAAAAAAATGGCTGGACGATGATGATCAGCTCTATGAAGATGAGTTGAAAAGAAAGATTACGAAAATTCTTAGTGATGAATATAAAGAAAAATTCTCTCTAATCGGTGACCGGATGAGAGAATTTGAAAAACAAATAACCTTGCAAATACTCGATCGACTTTGGAAAGAGCATCTGGCGACTATGGATCAATTGCGTCAGGGGATTTTTCTGAGGAGTTACGGTGGGAAAAATCCGCGTCAAGAATATAAGCGGGAAGCATTTTCCCAATTTACTGGATTGATGAGCGATCTTCAGCAAGAGGTTACGAAAGTACTAAGTCACATGCAAATAAAGCAAGAAGATTCAATTGAGGCTATTGGCAAGAAAAGAGAAGAAGAAAGGGCTCGATCTCGCGTTAATTATCAACATCAAAAAATGTCAGCTTTATCAAATGCTGAGACGGCGGAAACAGTGGTTCAAAGTAATTCACAGAATTCTCGGGGGGACAGTGTTGAAAAGAAGGCTCCCTTTGTAAGGGGCATACCAAAGGTTGGAAGAAATGAGCTTTGTCCATGTGGGTCGGGGAAAAAATATAAACTTTGTCATGGAAAGATAGGATAAAACATGGCTGTTGGAGTTATAAATTCTAGCGAAGTTCATAATGTGGCGGGCGTTAAATTAGCCGCAGTTAAAAGTGGTATACGTTATACTGATCGACTTGACTTGGTGCTTATCGAGCTAGCGAAAGATGCAAATGTCGCGGGAGTTTTTACTCAGAATATATTCTGTGCGGCTCCCGTATCTATAGCTAAATCTCATTTACGTAAAGCGAGTCCAAGATATTTTATAATAAACACAGGTAACGCTAATGCAGGTACTGGTAAAACTGGTAAGGAAGATGCGTTAAACAGTTGTCGATTTGTTGCGGAAATCGGAAAAATACCAACGCATCAAGTACTTCCTTTTTCCACTGGTGTGATCGGAGAAAAATTGCCTATCGAAAAAATTGAAGCGGTTTTACCAAAAGCCTTTAGTTTGCTCGAAGAGTCAAGCTGGCGAGAAGCTTCATTGGGTATTCTCACTACTGACACAAGACCTAAGTTAGTTTCTAAAAAAATACGTCTGAGAGACGACTGGGTAGTTATTACTGGTATGGCAAAAGGCTCGGGCATGATAAAGCCTAATATGGCAACAATGTTAAGTTATGTCTTTACCGATGCAATTATAGATGAAGACGTACTTAATCAAATTCTTAACCAGGTCGTGAATAAATCTTTTAATAGAATAACTATTGATGGAGATACTTCTACGAACGATGCTTGTATTTTAACTGCAACTGGAGCTTCAAAAGTTGCTATTTCTGATTTAAATGAAGAAGACACACTACGATTCTATGGCACTTTGGAATCTGTGTTTAGGCAACTTGCTATAGAATTAATTAAAGATGCTGAAGGAGCGACCAAATTCATTACAATTCAAGTAGATCAAGGACTAAATAAAAGTGAGTGCCTGGAGGTTGCGTATTGCATAGCTGAATCGCCTCTTGTTAAAACGGCTTTGTTTGCTTCGGATCCGAATTGGGGAAGAATATTAGCTGCGATAGGGCGGGCCGAAATCAAGAACTTAGACCTTTCTACCATCGAGATCAGCATTGGTGATATCAAAATTATATCAAAAGGAGAGGTTGATGACCTTTATACGGAAGAACTTGTTCAGCCATTGATGGAAAAAGATGAAATAACAATTTCGATAAATCTTGGAAGAGGTGATTGTAATGAAGTCGTTTGGACATCCGATTTATCCCATGATTATATCCGTATTAATGCAGACTATCGGACCTAAATATAATTGTTTTTCAAAAAAAAATACGATGTCCATGTGGCCGTTGGAATTATAATTAATAACAAGAATGAAGTGCTTATTTCCTTTCGCCATAAGGATAAAGATCAAGGAGCTCTATGGGAATTTCCTGGAGGGAAAAAAGAAGGATTTGAGTCCATTGAATCTGCCCTTAAGCGAGAATTTCGCGAAGAACTTAACATT
The DNA here is from genome assembly GCA_029242705.1 of Gammaproteobacteria bacterium. Taxonomy (GTDB): domain Bacteria; phylum Pseudomonadota; class Gammaproteobacteria; order Pseudomonadales; family Pseudohongiellaceae; genus UBA9145. The sequence goes on from JAQWTK010000097.1 coordinate 13,450, forward strand.
AGCTTGGAGGAATTTTCTCCTTTGATGAGGGTTGAGCATAGATATGATGATAAATATGTTCTCTTAGATGTCTGGATTATCAAGAGTTTTAAGGGGGAACCGGTCGGAGTAGAGGGGCAACCTATAGAATGGCGGTCGGTTAAATCATTAAGGTGCGAAGATTTTCCCTCCGCAAATGCAAAAATAATTAAGACCTTGCAGGCTGATTAAATCACAAAATATGATAGCGCAGGGAATAGATACTTTGACTAAATGGTTTTTATTTTTTTGGAAAGTTCACATAAGAAACTAGGAAGTCATTGTGTGGTGTCTTTTTCATCATCTTCTAACGAACCAATAAATTCGCCTGCAATTTTTTTCTGTTCTGTTGCCCATTCTCCAAAATCAATTAGCTTACATCGCTGAGAACAGAAAGGCCTGAAATAATTTTTATCAGACCATTCTAGTTCCTTCTCACATGTAGGACAGTTGATTATGCGAGATATTTTCATTTCTTTTGTGCAAGAGAAATGTATTTTGTGTGCAAGGATTCTAACTCTTTCTCTATAGAGTCAACAGGTCGCTCGTTATTTATTATGTCATCAGCTTTGTCTAGACGATCTGTTCGAGATAGTTGAGAGTTCATAATAGCTTTAATGGTGCTTTGTGAGCCACCATCCCTTTTAAAGGTTCTTTTTAACTGTGTTGCTTCAGAGACATCTACAACCAGTATGCGGTCAACTAAGTTATGTTGATTCGTTTCAAGTAGTAAAGGTGATTCTAGAATTAAGTATTTAGAATCTGCAGCGTCAATAAATTTAACTAGCACTTCTTTAATTAATGGGTGAAGTAATTCTTCTAACCAAATCTTCGCAGTTTTATCATTAAAAATTATTTCTCGAAGAATTTCCCTATTCAAGAGTCCATCTTCTTTAAGTATTCGCGGGCCAAATTTATCTGTAATTTTTGAAAGAGCTGGAGTGCCTTGTGAGACCACTTGTCTTGCTAGCTTATCAGCGTCCACCAGTGCTATATTTTTTTCCATAAAAAATTTAGCTATCGTTGATTTTCCGCTTCCAATACCACCGGTTAAGCCGACTACATACATAATTTTACAACCCGGTTAAAAATCTTGTGTAAAAAAAAGTATTAATTTGAGGTTCCCATAAAATGAGAATAACTCCTGCTCCTGACAAGAAAGGGCCAAATGGAATAGGAGTAAGTTTGTTCTTTTGTAGAAAGATAATCATTAAAATTCCTAATATTGCGCCCGAAGTCGAAGCTAAAACTATTAGTGGCAATAAAGCTTTCCACCCCAGCCACGCACCGAGTGCGCTAAATAGCTTAAAATCACCATAACCCATGCCATCCTTTCCTCTAACTATTTTATAAAAATAATTAAAAGTCCATAAAGATATATAACCTGCCATAGCCCCTATAACAGAATCACGCAAGCTTATCAGGGAGCTTAACTCGAAAGTATTGGTAAATATCCCTAACCACAGAATTGGAATCGTAATTTCATCAGGTAATATCTGATGATCAAAGTCGATAAGTGTAAGGGCAACTAGTGACCAGATCAGAATCAGCAGTGATAAGGTCATCCAATTAGGGCCAAAAGAATATACGATTAACCCTGTCAGTACTCCATTAATCAATTCAATCAGAGGATATCGAACCGATATTTTGTTTTCACAACTCGAGCATTTTCTGCCGAGAACAAAATAGCTTACTAGTGGAATATTCTCCCAAGGTTTTATTCTGGAGCTGCAGTTAGGACAGTGCGAGGCGGGGAAATTTAAATTGAAAATTGTAAAATCTGAGTAAAGATCATTATTAAGAGGAGCATTGTCTATGCTCAGAAATTCGTGGTATTGGTCTCTTAGGTCCCGCTTCAACATTATAGGTAATCTATAAATAACTACGTTAAGAAAGCTGCCTATACAAAGCCCTAGCAAGACGGAGATTGCTATTAGTAAAAAATGATTCGACGTAATATGATTTATAGCTATCATTTGACCCGAATGAATAAGGGGGTTGAAAAAACGAGCAATATAAACGAAAGGTTAACATAAAGGAGTTAGAAAACTACTCTAACTAAAAATTATCATTCTGATTGCTATAACGATATTGCCTATTCTAAGATAGGCATATTATCACTCTATACATAGAAGTATTTTCCTGCTCGTTTTTAGGAATTTACTGTGTGGCGGCAGTTTAGATATTGGCTTAAGTATGTCTTGTAGTTCCACTGCATCTTTAATTTTAAGCTATTGATAAATAAGAATAAGAATAGATTTTTTCGTGGTGAGTTTTACCTTGGTCGCTTGAAAATTTATAATATGTAGTTTAAGGTTAGGCACGGGACTGACGATACTTTTCCAAGAGCTCATTTATATAGAGTTGCAATAAACTCTATATTTTGGAGTGAATGCATATACGTATAGACCTTCTTAAAAGGAGTTGAAAAGTGGGACTTAAAAAGAAATTTGTGGCCATCTTATTTTTACTAATTACTGGCTGTTTTAGCTATACAGCTGCCGCGCAAGAGAAAACAGTGAATGATGGTGTTTTTACCGAAGGACAGGTGTCTTCGGGTCAAATTGTGTTCGATGCGCAATGTAAGACTTGTCACAATATGCGTTTTTACCGTGATACTTTAAGGTCATGGAATAATCAGCCACTTCTGTATCTTTGGGAATCAATAATGGGAACTATGCCAGCAGATAATCCAGGATCGCTTATGTTTGAAGAGTACACGGATGTCATTGCTTATATTCTTTCTGAGAATGGTTTTCCTGCTGGAGATACAAAGTTAGATCCTGATAATGGCATGGATAGCATTGCTATCGTTGCGCCTTAATGAGAACGTTAACTTTCGATTTACTAGCGTTAGGCCTTGAACCTTTAGTTATTTTCAAGAGGCGATTCGTTTTCCGAGCAGGATTCTAATATTCTTGAAATGGCACTGCGGTCTCTTGTGCTTAATTGCAAGTTGTATTTCTCTGATATCTGATTCCATAAGGTCACATATTCGCACTGGAATTCTTCTCTCGGCAGATAGCGACTCGGCCCACGGTCTCGTTTGCGTCTTATTTCGCGCCGCTCGACCAGTATTAGATTAAGGGGGTCATTAGAAAATTGCAGTTTCATTTCCGGCAACCAACGGTCTCCTCCATGAGTATGCGCATACATCCTCGGTATTACATGATCTAGATCCATCCTGTTGGCAACCTCAAAATTTTGACCAGTATATTCATCCATCCAATCTCCGCTTCTAACTACGCAGTTTCTAGGATTTGTGTAGCGAACTTCATTGCGGCTTGTAAGGATAAGCATTTCTTGTCGAGTAGATTGACAGTCTCCGTCGAAGTCCTCTTCATAGGACCAATCGTCTTCATTAAAGAATTTTTCTCGTGCTCTATAATCGGTTAAAAGGCTATCACGCGATCGACGGCCGAAATCAAATGTATCTGGTATTTCACAGGCGGTCATGTGGCAGTGATAAGATTGTCCCCAGTAGTGGCCACCATTTTGATCCAAGCTGCCCGGATGTCCATGCAATATCTTAGGCGTCAAACAAAAGCTTAATGTTATAAAAAGTTGTGAGAGTGATTTATTTGTCATAATTTTAGAGGACTTTATAAAAATTCGTCATTTGTTATTAACAGTGAGAGGTCTATTGCTTTGCAATTCTTTGTAAGATTCCCAATAGAAATGTAGTCTACTCCAGTTTCTGCGATTTCTACTACTGAATCTTTGCCTATTCCGCCTGAAGCCTCTAATTTTACACGTCCCTTGTTGATTTCTACGGCTTTTTTTAATTCCAACAATGGAAAATTATCTAACATTATAATATCTGGCATTGCGGTTAATGCTTCATCCAATTCATCCGTATTTTTTACTTCTATCTCGAGTGTTAAATAAGGATTAAGTTTACGAGCAGTCTTGATAGCCTCCGTAATTCCGCCGCATGATTGAATATGATTCTCCTTAATTAAATAAGCATCAAAAAGTCCTTTTCGATGATTGCATCCGCCACCAACCGTTACAGCATATTTTTGAGAAGCCCTAAGGCCAGGGAATGTTTTTCTAGTATCTAGCAGGGTAGCTTTTGTTTTCTTGATTAGATCAACGTAAGTTCGGGTTTGTGTGGCGGTTCCAGACAGGGTTTGGAGGAAATTTAATGCTGTCCTTTCCCCGGTAAGTATTGCGCGGGTGTTACCAGATATTCTGGCGATCTTGGTATTAAGCCCAACTTCTTCACCTTCAGTACATAACCAATTTAACTTTAGATGAGAGTCAAGTTGAGAGAAGACTTCGTTGACCCAAGGAATTCCGCAAATTACTGCTTCTTCTTGTCGGCAGAGGATATATGCATCACCACTTTGATCTTCTGGGACAAGCAGAGAACTTACGTCGCCCCCGCCAACATCTTCTTGCAGCGCCGCTGTTACGACATGTTTTAGATCTTTAGGTATAACGTATTCAGACATTTTAATTAGGCAACTGGTGGAGTGTTAATTTTGATCCTGTCTGAGAAAAATCAACGCGTTTAAGGGCGCTCATACCTAGAAGAATATTATCGTTAAACATACTAGGCGTGATACTTGCTTCGATATTATTGAGTACAATATTCCCCAGTGACAAAGATTCTACTTCTGTAGAATAAACGGTAACAAGCCCATTTGCGGTTGCAGCTTGGGAGGCTCGGCCTCTTGATAAGTTCGCCTGATTCGCAATATTTAAAGGTATGGCGACGTCAGTGGCACCGGTATCTACTAAAAAGGTAACCGGTATATCATTTAATTTTCCGGTTGCGATGTAATGACCTTGACGATTTGCCTGCAGTGTTACTTCTTTACCGCCAGTAAGTAGTTCGTTTGTAATGGGGTCGCGGTTAGGGTTGGATTGTTTTTGAAGTAAATTATCAAAATATAGAGTTAACGCTATAAGCCCTAATGTAAAGCTTAAAATCAGCATTCCCTTCCCAGCCGTCTTGGTAGGATTATGATTTTCTGATGCAGACATTGCTTGAATTATGGCTCAATAGAATGGGAATATAAAGGTATACACTTATTAACTAAAAGTTTTAAACAGGCTATGGATTATAATATTCAGGATCATTTGCTCGAAGGTGCGCGCCAGGTACCGTCGCCAAATAATAGCGAGCGAGAAAACCCCGAGGAAATAAGCTTGCTCGTTATTCACAATATTAGCCTTCCTCCTGGAAAATTCAATAATGGATTTGTGGACAAACTATTTTGTAATGAGCTAGACCGAACTCTGGATCCTTATTTTGAAGATATTGCAGAACTTAAAGTTTCCGCACATTTGTTGATAGAGCGAGATGGAGAAATTAGACAGTATGTAGCGTTTAATCGGAAAGCCTGGCATGCCGGAGAATCGTCGTTTGAGGGTCGAGAAAACTGTAATGAATTTTCAATTGGGATAGAGTTAGAAGGGACCGATGATACTCCCTTTGAGGAAGAGCAGTACCAGAGCCTAATCGAAGTAACTCGACTCCTTTTGCTTGAATATCCCGATATAAATAAGGATAGGATTGTGGGGCACAATATATTAGCGCCAGCCAGAAAGAGTGATCCCGGCCCTTATTTCGATTGGAAAGCTTACCTGAAAGCAGTCTGAGCCGTTCCTAACTGAATATTCGATCGGTTGTGTCAGTGCAAAAGCAGTACATAGTTTGAGCACTCGTCCAGTAAGTTTCAGAGCAAATAGAGTAATAGTCCTCAAGACTTGTAGTTTGTGATTAAAAATCGCCCAGGTCTGATCAAAAGAAACAGTTTAGAATTAACATAAATTACTGTATTTTATAGATAAATACTAATTCGTATCTGTATGCAAAATGAGTCTTTATATGTAGTAATACTACATATAAAGTTAAATACTATTAGTGTAAGGAGTAATTTTGAAGTAAAATTGATCTAAATTGTAATTTATTTACATAATTAGTTGTAAATTCGTAGCTACAAAATACTAAGCGGGCGACTGGTCTTTGTTACACATGGGATTTAGATATGAGTCATAATGATAAAAATCCGGAAGAGACACAAGAATGGCTAGAGGCTTTAAATTCGGTTATTCAAGAAGAAGGGGCTGAACGTGCACATTACTTAATTGATCGATTGCTTAAAGACGCAGTCAAAGTAAATCCTATTACTAGAACTTCTCTGTTAAACACTCCTTATTCCAATACTGTTTCCCCTCTCAATGAAGAACGGATGCCTGGTGATATGTTTATGGAACGCCAGATTAGGGGCATCGTGCGCTGGAATGCAATGGCGATGGTGATGCGAGCAAACCAGCTTAATCCAAGTATAGGTGGTCACATATCAACGTTTGCATCATCGGCAACCCTTTATGATGTGGGTTTTAATTACTTTTTTCGTGGACCGAGCGACGATAATGAAGGGGACTTAATTTATTACCAAGGACATTCTTCGCCAGGAATCTACGCGCGATCATTTCTAGAGGGTCGCTTCGATGAGACGAAGCTCGATAGTTTTCGTCAGGAAGTAGATGGCAATGGTTTATCATCTTACCCCCACCCTTGGTTGATGCCAGATTATTGGCAGTTCCCCACTGTTTCCATGGGTCTTGGGCCAATCCAGGCGATTTACCAAGCACATATAATGAAGTATTTAAGTAGTAGGAGTTTGGTTGATAATTCTGATCGCAAAGTCTGGGCGTTCTTGGGTGATGGTGAAATGGATGAGCCGGAATCTCTTGGCGCTATTAGTAAGGCTTCTCGAGAAAAATTAGATAACCTTATTTTCGTGGTTAATTGTAATTTGCAACGGCTCGATGGACCAGTTAGAGGTAACGGGAAGATAATTCAAGAACTCGAAGCTGTTTTTCGTGGCGCAGGATGGAATGTAATTAAGGTTATCTGGGGTCGTCTCTGGGACCCTCTGCTTCAAGCCGATAAAGATGGCATCTTACAAGCCCGCATGGATGAAGTGGTAGACGGTGAATACCAGAATTATGCGAGTAGGGGGGGTGAATATACTCGCGAGCATTTCTTTGGTAAGAGTCCTGAGTTGCTGAAGATGGTGGAACATCTCTCCGACAAAGATATTATGGCCTTAAATCGAGGAGGGCATGATCCTTTTAAAGTCTATTCTGCTTATGCAGAAGCTATAAAAACTAATGGTAAGCCTACAGTTATCTTGGCGAAGACTATAAAGGGGTATGCTTTTGGCGCTTCAGCTGAAGCACAAAATGCGACACATTCAGTTAAGAAGTTGGATATTGAATCCTTAAAGAAATTCCGGGATAGGTTTGGTATTCCTATAGAGGACGATGATTTAGGGGGGGTGCCTTACTATCGACCTTCTAACGATAGTCTAGAAGTAAAATACATGACTAAAGCTCGTGAATCGCTAGGTGGTCCAGTTCCACAGAGGCGAACGAAGTCATATTCTCTTGATGTGCCGAATTTGTCGGGTTTTGATAACCAAATAAAAAGTAGTGGAGATCGTGAGATCTCTACGACGATGGCATTTGTTAGACTGCTTACAGCGTTGTGCAAAGATAAAAATATCGGTGAGCGTATCGTGCCCATTGTCCCTGATGAGGCGCGAACGTTTGGTATGGAAGGGATGTTTAGACAGTTGGGTATTTATTCTTCGGCCGGACAGTTATACGATCCTGCTGACTCTAATCAGGTGATGTTTTATAGGGAAGATAAGAAGGGGCAAATGCTGGAAGAGGGGATTACTGAGTCTGGAGCATTCTCAGCTTGGTTAGCAGCAGCGACCTCATACAGTGTCAACAACTATCCCCTCATCCCATTTTATATTTATTACTCGATGTTTGGTTTTCAGCGTGTTGGCGATCTTTGTTGGGCTGCCGGTGACTCCCAAGCGAGAGGTTTTCTTATTGGTGCTACTGCTGGACGAACTACGCTAAACGGCGAAGGGTTACAGCATCAGGATGGTCATAGCCATATTCTGTCTTCCACTATCCCAAACTGTGTCAGTTATGATCCAGCTTATTCTTATGAGCTTGCCGTTATAGTCCAGGATGGTATGCGCAGAATGTATAAAGAAATGGAATCTGTCTTCTACTACATCACTACGATGAACGAGAACTATCAACAGCCTCAAATGCCCAACGGCGTTGAAGAAGATATTATCCGCGGTATGTACTTGCTAGAAGATGGTAATAAAAAAGAATTCAAAGTTACAAAGCCGATTAATAAAGGTCAACGTTTAAGGCTATTAGGTAGCGGTACAATTTTGAGAGAGGTTCGTAATGCAGCTAAGGCACTACGGCAGGAATATTCTGTAGAAGTTGATGTATGGAGTGTCACTAGTTTCAATGAGTTGCGACGTGAGGCCCTTAGTGTTTCAAGAAGAAATATGTTTAATCCAGGCAAAAAGCCTAAGGTGCCATTTGTAACTGAAAGGCTTTCTAGTCAAAAGGGGCCGGTTGTTTCTGCTACTGATTACATGAAAGCTTATTCTGATCAGATTAGGGAATTTGTCCCTGATACATATCGAGTTCTTGGAACAGATGGTTTTGGAAGAAGTGATAGCAGAGAAAAATTAAGGAGTTTTTTTGAAGTAGACAGTAATTTTGTTGTTTTGGCGGTATTAACTGAATTAAATAAGCTTTCGATTATTAATGATAAGACCCTAACAACCTACTTTAAAAAGGCAGAGATAGATGAAAATAAGATTAATCCATTAGATCAATAGCTAAAGACATATTTTCGATAAAAAAGGAATGCTAGCTTGGCAATTAAAAAAATAACAGTACCTGACCTAGGCGATGCTACGGAAGTAGAGGTTATTGAATTGCTTGTTAGTGTTGGTCAAGATGTGAAGGAAAATGATTCTTTATTGGTGCTAGAAAGTGACAAAGCTGCAATGGAAATACCGGCGCCGATGACTGGGACAGTTACAAGCATAGCTGTAAATCTTGGAGATCAAGTAACAACGGGCAGTGAGATGCTCTCTTTAGAAATAAAAGGCTCTGAAGAGGCTGAGAGTTCTGAAAATATTGAAAATTCTGAGGAAGCCAATTTAGATGAGCAGGCCGGGCTAGCGAAAAATTCTCTAGATAAATCTGAAGTCAGAGAAAGCCCCAAAGAAAAAGAACCCAAAAAATCCGAATCGTCGGATAGCACAAAGATATCGACCTCACTCACCATTGAGGTGCCAGACCTCGGTACTGATGATGAGGTCGACGTTATTGAGCTTCATATAAAAGTCGGTGATTTTGTTGGCCTTGATGACCCCCTAGTAACATTAGAGTCGGACAAGGCGGCGATGGATGTTCCAGCCCCACATGAGGGTAAGATTCAAGAGCTTCTTATTAAGTTGGGAGATAAGGTCAAAACTGGATCGGTAATAGCGGTCATTGAGTCTGTTAAGGAAGAACAGTTAGAGAGTAGCTCAACTGAACCTGAATTAAAAGTTGATGATGCGAGTGCTGAAAAACCTGTTTTAGCAGAGCCTACCGAGAATTCCTTAGGTAGAGCTGAGGAATCAATCGAGAGTTCATTGCCTTCATCTGGAGTTTATGCTGGTCCAGCAGTGAGGAAGTTAGCTCGAGAGCTAGGCGTTGATTTGGGTGTTGTTAACGGAACTGGCGCAAAAAATAGAATTATTAAAGGAGATATTCATGAGTATGTTAAAGGTCGACTAAATAAGCCAGTTTCAGGTGGTTTAGTTCCACTGGCAGTACCTGATATAGATTTTAGTCAATTCGGTGATGTTGAACAGGTCGAAAGGTCTAAACTGGCTAAAATAACTGCTGTTAATATGCATAGGAATTGGGCGATTGTGCCTCATGTTGCCCAATTTAATGAGGCGGATGTCACTGAGCTTGAAACATTTATGTCTGAACTCAAGGTGGAGTCAGAAGACAAAGGGATAAAACTAACGTTTCTACCTTTTTTGTTAAAGGCTTGCGAGAAGGCTTTAAAAGAGTTCCCGCAATTTAACGTATCTCTGCATTCTTCAGGTGAATATTTGATTCAAAAAAAATACTTTCACATAGGCGTTGCGATGGCGACAGATGCCGGGTTAGTGGTGCCCGTGATTAAAAATGTTGATCAGAAATCGATCTGGGATTTAGCCGCAGAAGTTGTCGAACTTAATGCGAAGGCAAAAGGAAGGAAATTGGGCGTTAAAGAAATGCAAGGAGCGTGCTTTACCATTTCAAGTTTGGGTGCTGTGGGTGGAACAGGATTTATTCCCATTATCAATACTCCTGAAGTTGCAATACTGGGTGTAGCTAAAACTGAAATGAAGCCATTGTATATGGATGGAGAATTTAAGCCTCGTAAAATGCTTCCTTTTACCCTGTCTTATGACCATAAGGTTTTGAATGGTATCGATGGTGGCTTATTCTCGACGTATTTGGCGAGAATACTCGCAGATGTTAGGTATTTGACTCTCTAGTTAGGAATATTAGTTTAGCTCTAGTTCAGATAAGTTACTTTGGGTAATAAAATTTCTCGTTTTTTTCTGAAATTTTTTTTATTTCGCAGCCAAAGGCTCTAGAAAGGTTTTTTGTAGTCAAAATTTCTTGTGTAGTACCGATTAAGAACTCATCTTTATCTATTAATAAAATTAATCGATCGCAAAACCGAGCAGCTAAATTAATATCGTGAGTTGCCAAGAGCATGCAACCCGAGTTTTTATCTGCTCTTTCCTTAAGGATTTTTAATAAGCTTATTTGAAAGGCTATGTCTAGATTATTACTTGGTTCGTCTAGTAAAAATATCTTAGGCTCTTGTGCGAATAGCATTGCTATGGCGACTCTTTGCAATTCTCCGCCTGAGAGAGTCGCAAGTTTGCGACTTTTTAGCGCATCTAAAGAAAGTTCTTTTAATATTTCTCTCACTAAATTTAAATCTTCTTTAGAGTTTTGAAAAAAGGGATGGGCATGTGGATATCTACCTAATAAAACGGTTTCTTCCACTGTGGCAGGAAAGTCATTCATGCCTTCTTGAAATAAAATGCCTATCCGTTGTGCAAGTTCTCTACGGTGATAATTTTGAATTGGAGTCGCATCAATCTTAATTGACCCCTCTGCAGGCTCAACTAGTCCCAAAATACTATGTATGAGTGTTGTTTTTCCTGCGCCATTTTTCCCTAGTAAGCCCCAGCACTCATGACTATTCATAGTAAAGCTTAGATTATTACAGAGGGTTTTTTGGCCAATACGAAGGGTAAGGGAATCTATTGTCAGGGTAGTCAAAACTATCTCTTTGTATTTGCATGAAGAATAATTAGGAAAACCGGGACCCCGATGATTGCTGTTACTGCGCCTACTGGAAGTTGTTGAGGGGCAATTATCGTTCTCGCTAGGCTATCTGCAATTGTAACGAAACTCCCTCCTAGTAATATTGCACAGGGTATTAATACGCGGTGATCTCGAGCCCCTAACAAGCGCAATATATGCGGAGTGACTAACCCGACGAAACCAACTGAACCCGCCACGGTGACAGCTATTGCAGTAAAAACTGAAGCAACGAAGTAAAGTGTTAATTTCAATAATTTTAAATTTAGACCTAAACTATATGCAGTCAAATCACCCCTACTTAGAACATTCAAAGATTTACCGATCGTAATGCCGCCGAATACTCCAAGAAGGAGAAGCAAATAATGAATTAAACTCACTCTACTCTGGCTCAAATCTCCGATTAGCCAGAAAAGTATCGATTGGACGTTGTTTGACGTACTTGTCGCTAACAAAATATTGATTATTGCACCCCAACCTGCAGATAAAACAACCCCTGTAAGGAGTAATCGGGTCACAGACCAGTTGCCGAATTTATGTGCAAACCCAAAAACGATTAAAACAGAAATAAGAGCGCCTAAAAGCGCAAAATTTGTAAGTATAAATCCGCTGAGTCCAAGAAGAATTGCACATAGCGCTCCTACAGCCGCGCCACCGGAAACTCCTAATATGTATGGGTCTGCTAGAGGATTTCTGAGAAGCGCCTGCATTATAACTCCTGAAAATGCTAGCAAGCCGCCGACCGTGAATCCAGCTAACGTCCTCGGGAGACGAATTTCTTTTAAAACTTGGTTTATTAACGCATCCTGAGGGTTTGTCAGTAGGCTTATGAGCTGCGTTAAGCCTATATCGATGCTGCCACTTAGTAATGAGAATATTAAAGCGGAAATTGCCAGAACAAGCAAAAAAAGTAAAAGAAGGTAGTGTTTAGAATTGATCAAGGGAGTATATTTATCCTATATATGATCTATTTCTGTTTTTAAAGTTTTAAGCTTTAAAATTTAACCAAGAGGGTTGCGTCTCGTTTTGCTATCGAAAAAAAATTAAATGTATCATAGAGCCTAAAGGTCTTCATGTCATGCAGATCGACAGCCAAGAATTACTAAAATTCTTAGGGTTTTCAATCAAGCTTTTTAAATTCTACAGTAAGAAAAACATTTTATGTTCGAGCTTGGGGAAGCTTCATGACATTATTTTCAAATGTTAGACTACAATTATTGTTTTGTAGAAAAAAACTTAGGAGAAGGGTAAAAGATGCCATCATTTGATGTTGTTTCTGAAGTGGATATGCATGAAGTTAATAATGCACTTGATCAGGCTAATAGAGAAGTGGACACTCGATTCGATTTTAAGGGGGTGGATTCTAAGTTTGAGTTAACAGAGCAAGAAGCTGTCTTAATCTCAGCAGAAGCTGATTTTCAGGTTCGACAAATGTTAGAAATACTTAGGAATAAGCTAGTAAAGCGCAGTGTAGATACAAAATCACTGATTGATGGTGAGATTCAGATTGTAGGTCAAAAAGCCACTTTAATCGTCAAAATTCAACAAGGGATTGATTCAGATATAGCGCGAAAGGTAGTAAAGATGGTTAAAGAGACTAAGATTAAGGTTCAAACGGCTATACAGGGAGACCAGTTACGGTTATCGGGTAAAAAAAGAGATGACCTTCAGAAGATTATTGAATTTCTTAAGGATGCTAATATTGGGATACCCTTACAATTTAGAAATTTCCGTGATTAGATTTTGATGTGCTTCTACAAATAGTGCATGGAACTTTCTAGCATATCTTTCCGAATTGGAGCCAGGCAATAAAGCTCTAGCATAACTCAGCTCAATTCAACTCTCTAATAAGTTAAGTGATGTATGTCCCTAATAAAAAATAGAAAAAAAGAAAATCGGCTGGCTAGAGTTTTTAGCGGGATATCTCCTTATCTGGAGTCGGCGCCATTAGCGGCTTTTTTCTTGGGTATATCTTCAGGCTTTCCTTTCGCTTTAATTGGAGCGACCTTAACTACTAGGCTGGCACAAGACGGTATATCAAAAGGCGCGGTGACTGCTTTTGCCCTTACATTCCTAGCTTATAACTTCAAATTTTTGTGGGCGCCATTCGTCGATAATTTCAAGCTGCCATTTATTGGCCTTTATGGGCAAAGGCGTTCTTGGCTCTGGGCGATTAGTTTTTTGTTGATTTTAGCTGTTATCTTCTTGGGGGTTGTTGATCCGAATCAAGCTTTATCGATGGTTGCTGTCGCCGCCATTATTGTCGGTATACTAGGTGCAACCTTAGATATTATTATTGACGCTTATAGAATTGAGCTTTTGAAGCCTAATCAACTAGGGATTGGCTCAGGCATGTCTCAATATGGTTGGCGTATCGGAGCTGCTTCAACTGGGGCGTTGGTCTTGATC
>JAQWTK010000002.1 GCA_029242705.1 Gammaproteobacteria bacterium
GTGCGATAACTTTTACAATGCTATCACCCACCTTAAAGCGATTCATTGTACCGCCACCAGGCATGGGAATACTGGCTTCGAGTTCCAGTCCCAGGCCTTCGCTGTAAAAAGTTATCATCGCATCTATATCTTTAGCGATGATACCTATGTCTATCGCACTTTTTTGTACTGCGATTCCCATTTAACTAGCTCCCCGCCTTATGTGGCACCCATCATCGCTTTAGTTTCAAGAAATTCTTCGAATCCTTCTACGCCCCATTCGCGACCATTTCCCGATTGCTTATAGCCTCCAAATGGAGCAGAAAAATCTGGACCTGCACCGTTTATATGAACGTTGCCCGTGCGTAATTTTCTCGCTATTTCTTGCGCGTGAGTAGATTCTCCGGAAACGTAGCCTGATAGGCCATAATCCGTATCATTAGCAATGCTTACGGCTTCAGCATCGTTTTCGTATCCGATTATAGAGAGCACGGGCCCGAATATTTCTTCCCTTGCGATGGTCATATCATTAGACACGTTGGCAAATACCGTAGGCCTTATGAAATAACCTTTCTCCAGTCCATCGGGGCGCGAAGGTCCACCCGTAATTAAATCTGCACCTTCTTCGATGCCTTTTTCAATCAGAGTTTGAATTTTATTAAATTGCAATTCGCTAACTACAGGGCCTAGCCGCGTGCCTTCTGCATTGGGGTCTCCAACTACTGATTTTGCGGCAGCAGCCTTGGCGACTTCGATAGCTTCATCCATTTTAGAATTAGGCACTAACATGCGGGTTGGTGCATTGCACGATTGCCCACTATTGCCGAAACAACTTGCGACACCTCCAGCAACTGCTTTCCCAAAATCACTTGTATCTTCAAGTATAATGTTCGCAGACTTTCCTCCTAACTCTTGTGTTACCCGCTTAATTCCATCGGCTGCAGCTTTCGCGACTTCCCTACCGGCACGCGTTGATCCGGTAAATGAGACCAAGTCAATATCAGGATGAGCTGAAATCGCTGTTCCTACAGTTGGTCCGTCGCCGTTTACTAGGTTAAATACTCCTGCGGGTAATCCAGATTCTGCAATTATTTCAGCAAGAATATAGGCGCTTATTGGTGCAATCTCACTTGGCTTAAGTACCATCGTGCACCCGGCCGCTATAGCGGGCGCTACTTTGCAAGCGATCTGATTTAGCGGCCAATTCCAAGGTGTGATGAACCCGCATACCCCTGCAGGCTCTTTTACAATTTTTGTTGTCCCTCGAACTTCTTCAAATTCGTAATTGTCGAGGATATTTTGGATATTCATAAAATGGCCTAGGCCGCTGCCTAGCTGCGCAGTCTTCGCTAATCCCATTGGAGCGCCCATTTCACTTGAAATAGCAGTTGCCATTTCGTCTCCCCTTGCTTTCAGTCCACTTATTATGTTGTTAAGCACTTCTTTTCTTTCTTCAATGCTCGAATTAGACCACGAGTTAAATGCGTCTTTTGCTGCTTTGGCTGCTTGATTAATATCTTCAGCGGTTCCAAGGCTTATGGTTGCAAAGGCCTGCTCAGTGGCAGGATTAATAACTTCAAGCGTTGATCTGCCCTGAGGTTCAACCCATTTGCCATTGATAAAAAAATTGTTGTAGGCCGTAGTCATTTCTAACTCCTTTATTTCGAATAACTGTTACGATTAAGATTGGATAATAATGTTCTCACCGGCTTTTGCGAAAGCGGCGAAATAGTATACCTGAGAATTGATTTTAGCACGAAAGACTAACCTAAAAAATTAATGTTCACTTACACAGGCATCAAGCAATTATGGGAAGGTTGGTTAAACGATGATAGCAAAAATTAATCGCGCTATTGGGGAGAGGCTTGCGTCTTTTCTGACGAAATCCCCGCCCAATTATCAACGATTGGACAATATTTCTTTAAAAGATGTCGCTTCAGTATTGCAACCAGGTGACATTATACTCGTTGAAGGTGACACGAGAATTAGTACGGCGATAAAGTATTTGACTCAATCTTCGTGGTCGCATGCTTGTTTATATATAAGTGCATCGGGTTCGCCGGTGAGTAATCCCGCTCTTCTTGAGGCGGATTTGGTTGATGGGGTGCGAATAGTTAGTTTAGACCATTATGCAGGGTTTAATTTGAGAATTTGCAGGCCCATAGGTCTAGATTTTAGTGATAAACAAAAAATAATTGAATTCGCTAAATCCAAAATTGGTTATAAATATGATCTAAAAAATATTGTCGATCTTGTTCGTTATCTGGTTCAAAAGCCGATGGTTCCAAATCGATATCGTAGGGCTATGATTTCATTAGGTAGTGGTGAGCCAACCAAGGCAATTTGTTCAACGCTAATCGCAGAATCTTTTCAAGCAATAAATTATCCGATTCTTCCACTAATAAAGCAGCAAAAAAATATGGAAGGAGGGATGGTTAAATATTATAAGCGCCATTTCACCCATTTTACGCCTAGGGACTTTGATGTTTCTCCTTATTTTCGAGTGATAAAACCAACCATTGAAAAAGGATTCGATTTTCGCAACTTAAAATGGGAAGACGTTGACGAAAATGAAGATACAGCTGGTTTAAATGATTCCTAGAAGGGTATTAATTGCCGCTTCATATTGAGGATCTCCGCGTATGGTGTTTTCGTAGGGATATAAGACGACTCTCTCAGGTTGAACGCCAACACCTTCTAACGACTGACCATTAATAAGTAATTTATTCGATATTATGTAATTTATACTTGAATTACTTTGATTATTTTCTAAATTAAAATCACCAAGCTCTCCTTTGGTTGACTCCCCTAAACTTACTACGCGTTCTAATTTTTCTAATTGATAAGCGAACAACTCTGAACCACCTCTGGTGTCTTGGTTTAGGAGAACTGCTATCGGCTTGCGATAAGGTTCTATATCCGACTTTGGCGAAATTTCGGCAAATTTGGTTTCAACTGTCATCCTGTTGGAGAACTTAAAATAGGAGTCTCGATTTGTGAAGACTAAATCCAGATGTTGTGGGTCTAAAAATCCAAAGCTATTTCGCAAATCGAAAATAATCCCATCAGTATGATCGAGACTTTTCAGTATATTTTGATAATTTATCAAATCATTAGTAGTTCGACTAAGTCCCCAAAATCTTATATATCCAATAATTTTATTTCCCGCGGAAAATTCTAAAACAGAATTTGAGGTAGCGGTACGGTAGCTGTCGAACAAATTTTCATGAATAGGCCTAACGGTGAACTCTAGATTACGAGAACCTCTTGTCAGAGAGAGAAGATAGTCTTTAGTGGTTGGAACGAAATCCCCGTGATCATCGCGTCGTACATTAAAAGTTTTAACTGGATGAAATTCAGTATCATTAACTCTAGTTATAATATCACCTCGATTGATTCCACTAACATGCGCAGGATAACCTTCTAAAACAGCTGTGACTAAGAACCCATTGCTTGTTTGCTCACCTTGAAGCCCAATATGATTTATAGAAATTCTTTCTTTGCTGCCTTTCGCGAGAAAAGACTGGGCTAGGTAGTAATCTAGATCTTCATCGAGAAGTAAATATGGCTTTTCAATTTGAGCGAACGCATTAACGACGAAACAGCTATAAAGTAGTAACAGATATTTCTTCATTTTTGAGTCCTTAAAAGAAAAATGGTGTAACTGAAAACCAGCCACACCATTTTAAAGAAAATTTCCCTAAAAAAATATTTTAAAATTATAAAGTTGTTATCAACAAAACAATATAATTTTATTAATGATCTATTTGATTTAGGACAACCATCAGTTTTTAGTGATTACTAATCTATTGCAAAGCAGTAGAAGTAACCATTGCCACCCGTTCCAACTAAATCCTCTTGGCTACAACCCCGGGACCCATGAGCACTATTCCACGAAGTAGGATTTTGGCCGCCGCCAGTCCTATCAAAATGACCTACATGTGCTGAGCCAGAGCCGTTACTAGTCCAGTTGTTGCAAGTATGATTACTCCCATCATCTACGGTACGACCATCTATTGTTGACCCGGTCAAGATATCATGCTGGTTTGGAGTATCGCCGCGACCATTAACTACGCCGCCTTGTTCTGTTAGGGAGGCTTGTTTGTTTAAGTTATTACTTGGTCCGTGTAGAACATTTAGATTTGAAGCAACTTCAACGCCGTTGACGTTATACCAAGGACCAAAACCTATTCGATCACGGGCATTTACGGCGGGAGAGTTAGCTGTGGCGTGTGCGCTTAAATAGGCCCGCCAAGTTTTACCATTAGAACCAGCCGCGTCAGCTAGAGCTGCACAATGCGCATCGGCACCTGAAAGCCCTCCTAAGCTTGCGCCATCACCAGAACCCGCACTCGTGATAAAGAAGCTCATTTCATTCTGTTGGGAATTTACACTAGAAAAAGTAGCTGCTGCAGTGATCACAGCTGCTGAGGTAAATAGTACTGTTTTATTCATCAATTTACTCCTCGATTGTTATTTTAACTTTTGTTTATATGTTTGTCGGTTTAAAACTTATAATCAATTGTCCGAACAGTTTTTCATTCTGCTAACGCCATTGCAGTGAGCGAGCTGCCGGTTTGAAGGATGACATATTGTTTGCCGTCATGAGCCCAAGAGCTCATCCCGTAGCGTGTCGCAGAGGGAACTTCTACTTGCGCTAACTCCTCGCCGGTTTGTTTGTCCAACGCAAATAAGTGGGGGGTTCCATCACTGGTAACATTACTATAAATAAGCATATTTCCTGTAGCTACCATTTGACCAACTGCACCAGAACCTGTATTGCCGATATCGACTGCATCGAGTGCAGGTAAGTTCTTAATTCGATCCGGGGTATATCCGGCGGGTTTCATCCAGAGATGATCGCCTGTATTTAAATCGATAGCAGTTATTCGACTGTATGGCGGCTTCCACAATGGTATCCCAGCGGGGTGTCTCGGAGATGGACCTCCACTTGCTGCCGCATACTGCGAAAGTGTCACTCCAGTGGGTTCGTCATAATACGTATCCGCTTCTTCACCTGTTACTAAGCGCCGCGAACTGCAACTGTAGCGAGACATTATGTACATAATGCCCGCATCAGGGTCCGCCACAGGTGGGTGCGTAATATTTACAGCGCCTGATGGGCACATTAATGCGGCCAGTTTACCAGACGGGTGATTTGCTTGAAGAGGGGGATTGAATAGAGGGCCCATTTGAAATTCAGCTACAGCCTCTAAAGCTTGGCGTTTTAACTCAGGTGTAAAATCAGCTAACAATTCTTCGCTAGATCCAGTGTACTCGAAAGCAGCTGGCTTAGTCGGTATTGGTTGTGTCGGCGACAGCCTCTCGTTGGGAACTGTCGAGGCTGGCATGGGAACTTCTTCAATGGGCCAGATAGGCTCTCCAGTTTCACGGTTGAATACATAGACATAACCCTGCTTGGTTGCTTGAGCAACAATGGGGCCAGCATCTGTATCTAATAGTATAGGGGCTGTTGGTGTATCAAAGTTCCAAATATCATGATGTACCATTTGGAAATGCCATACTCGTTCGCCGGTTCTCGCATCAAGTGAAATCAGGCTAGTACCGTATAGGTTATCTCCTGGATGATGACCTCCATAATAATCAATCGTGACGCCATTGGTTGGGATGAAAACCTGTCCTAATTCTTGGTCTGCAGAGATGGGGGCCCAAGACGAAATATCGCCAGTGTATCGCCAGGCATCATTTTCCCAGGTTTCATGTCCGTATTCGCCAGGTTGGGGAATTACGTTAAATTTCCATAGAAATTCACCAGTTCGAGCATCATACCCAAGGATATCACCAGGAACATTTTCTATACGCGATTGATGGTAGCCCTGTTCGGCGGAATTACCCACCACCACTACGTCATTTACGACAATTGGGGGCGATGAAGATGTAATATAGCCACGTTCCAGCGGAATGCCTTCGTAAGGATCATAGGGGTGCCCAAGATCTTTAAGCAGGTCTACAACCCCTGTATCGGGAAATCCGTCAATTGGCACCGGTTCGCCAAAGCCTTCCAAAGGTCGACCAGTCTCTGCATCCAGTGCGGTTAAGAAAAAGCCAGGAGAAATGATATAAATAATATCGCGGCCATCAATATTCGCGTAACCAACTCCCTTACCGTAGTCTGCGCGCATGGAGTAGTCCCAACGGCCAGTATCGGGTTCTCTGTATGACCAGATGGTGGCTCCAGACTCTGGATCTATAGCCACTACATGACGCCGTGCACCGGCTACGGTAAATAGTTTTCCGTTAATATAGCTTGGAGTTGAGCGACCGCTTTGAGCCTCAAAGCTGGCGCCGTCCCAGGTCCACGCAACCTCTAAGTCTTCAAAGTTCTGTGGGGTTATTTGTGTCGCTGACGTAGAGCGAGTGTGTGCGAAATCGTTCCCTAGTGTAGTCCATTCGATAGTATCTTGAGCTATTAAGCTACCAGAAAAAAGCAGAACGAAGCCCAATTTTAGGAGATTAAGAATAGACAAAGCCGAGCGCAAGAACTGTCTGGTTTTTATCATTATTAGCACCTCGATTGAATTACGCATACGCATTCAAATCAGTCAGTTAAGGTTTGTTAGTTTTAGATTGAGATTAACGCAGCTGGATACTTTTGTCATGCTGACATTAGTTGTTCTCATGGTTAAATCTTAAGATTTTTATTTTGATCCATCGTTCTTTTAACATAATTCGACCGCATAACTCTGTCGAGGGCTTGTGACACTGCAAGTTCACCGGTATTTTGTATAAAACCGATACAATATTTTAGAAGTTAAAGTGGGTTTATTATCAATGGTTGGTATACATGCATGTGCTATCGGACATTTATGTTAATGTTGCTCGATACGGGTAGCTCTTATTTATCCTTTGACTTGGTTGCTATTATTTTCAGCAAAGTTTGAGAAACAAAACCTAGCTTCACTTTAGGAGACTCC
This sequence comes from Gammaproteobacteria bacterium, assembly GCA_029242705.1. Classification (GTDB taxonomy): domain Bacteria; phylum Pseudomonadota; class Gammaproteobacteria; order Pseudomonadales; family Pseudohongiellaceae; genus UBA9145. Next base: position 6,915 of record JAQWTK010000002.1, read on the forward strand.
AATGAATTTGAAACTTGGCCACAACTTTATTAGTCTTTTTGTTTTTTCACTAACCTTCTTATTTCCTTTGTCCGGATTAGCGCAAGAAAGTCTATCGCAAGAAGAAGTTAACGGTTGGTTCGAAACTTTATCTAACTGGGGCCGGTGGGGAGCGGATGACCAATTAGGGACAGTTAATCTTATTACAGAAGAAACCCGAGTGGAGGCAGCCAGTCTAGTGAAGATAGGGGTCTCGGTTTCTATGGCTCATGAAATTCTTACAGAAGAGGCTGCAGACAATGGTAATCCGTATGACCATCGTATGACTTCTATAGGTTCGAGTCCTGGGCCATGGTCGGGCGATTTTATTGGTGTTTCTTACCATGGATACGCTCATTCCCACCTAGATGCTTTATGCCACCGCTTTCAGTTTGGTACTATGTATAATGGTTATTCAGAAAATAATGTTACTGAAGAAGGTTGCGCACAACTTGCGATTACATCTTTTTCAAATGGTATTTTCGGCCGCGGTGTGATCATGGACTTTCCTCAACTTCGTGGCTCAGATTGGCTAGAAAATGGCGTTGCGATTACGCCCGAATGGTTAGATGAATGGGAAGATGAGCATGGCATTACTATTGGTTCAGGGGATATAGTACTGATTCGGACTGGACGCTGGCCTCGGCGAGCTGCGCTAGGACCTTGGGATCTCTCTCAGAATTCAGCGGGGCTTCATGCGACAGCAGTCGCTTGGTTAAAAGAACGCGATGTTGCTTTAATTGGTAGTGATAGTGCTTTAGACGTTAAGCCTTCCGGTGTCACGAATTTTCCACAACCTGTCCACGCCTTAGTTTTGGTGGCATTAGGTATGCCAATCTTCGATAATTTGGACCTTGAGGCTGTAGCCGAACAAGCAATAATACACAATAGGTCTGAATTTCTTTTTACTACTGCGCCCCTAAGAGTGGGTGGTGGCACTGGTTCGCCATTAAATCCAATTGCTACTTTCTAGTAATTTTTAGAGTCCTGTTCTGATAATGTTTTATTTTCATTTTAGAGCCACTGCCGAGGGTAAAAAGAGAAAGCTAAGCCATTATTTTGGTCTCCTATGGTTTATTGGGTTGTCATTTTTTAGCGCTCTAGCATTATCGCAAAATGAAACATTGGAAGCAGAAACAGAAGATGAGTCCTCAGAAAGTCTTCTGGAGATTGGACGTGAGTTATCCGCAAGGCAATTAGCAATTGAAGTTATTCAAAACGAATTGGGGATTTACGATGCCTCTCTTATCGAAGCCTACACGGACCTCGCGGCTTTCTATTTTAAGCTCGAAGATTATGAAAATGCCTCTAGAATATATACGGATGCTTTGCAGGTGGCTCGCATAAATACTGGACTTTATAGTCACGAACAAATTCCAATATTAGAGTCTCTAATTGAAAATAGTGATAGAGAAAAGGAATGGCAATCGGTCGATGACCTTCAAGAACTCTACCACTTAATTAACAGTAGACTTTATTCGCCTGCCGATCCGCAATATCTAAAAGTTGTTGAATCGTATGGTAAATGGAAGTTACGAATAGTGCAGGAAAATCTTCTCGATAAAACTAACCTAGGGCTATTAACAACCGCTGAAGACTTGAGCATGTTTTTTGGTCGTGTCGTCGATCAATTTGAGCTTCAGCCTAACGTCAAGTATGAACATTTACTAAACGTTATATACATAAAAACGCAAACTGATATGTCCCTTGCGAGATCTGTTGCAGCTACTCCCTACAATGCCTTTCAGGGTTCAGCACGGCAGTACATAAACCAGACCCGCTGCCGCAATGTAAGAAACTCAGCGGGGCAGGTAACCCGTCAATGTTACACCGTTCAAGTCGAAAATCCGCGCTATCGACAATCTCAAAGAGATGCCAAACAGTATGCCTTGGCCCGCCATACCAGGGAGGTTTCACGTTCGATTAGTAGATTGGAAGAAATTAGGAATACTAGTGAGGAGTTATCTTCGTCCGAAAAGCAGAAGATAGAAAATCAAATCGCTGAATTGATTCGTGGATCTGAGCAGCTAGTTAGGGCGTCCCGACGATCAATTCTGCTATAAAGCATGCAGGTATTGGTATTTCGGTATATTTGTAGAGTAAATTCACTGTTTTTGTATGAAATTGGTGGAAATTTTTTCCTACAAAAGGTACAAAAGAACCCGCTGGCGCAGGTATTGCCTGAGTCAGAGTTTAATAACAAATGGAGGAAATTATGTCTCAATACGCCAATAGGCTCGCTCGAGTTTTGCTGGCTACAATTTTCGTAGTTGTGACGCTTGGGAGTCATCTTGCGGCAGCACTTGAAGTCGGCGATAAAGCGCCCGATTTCGCACTGCAAGCTTCCGACGGCGAAACCTACTCGCTCTCTCAATTTGCTGGAGACAAGCCTGTAGTCATTGCTTTCTTTCCCAAAGCTTTCACTGGTGGCTGAACTATGCAATGTAAAGCGCTGCGTGACAGTGCAAGAGAAATTCAAGGTTTTGACGTCGCATATTTTATGGCTAGTGTAGATACACTGGAAGACAATACGGCTTTTGCGGCAGAGCATGAAGCTAATTTTCCAATATTAGCTGACCCGTCTAAGGGTATGGCTGGCGCATACGATGTTCTAATGCAAGTCGGATTTGCCAATCGTTGGACTTTCTATATCGATACAGATGGAACTATTCTTAAAATAGACAAGGAAACAAATCCAGCAACTGCTGGAAGAGACTTAGTGGCCAATATGGAATCGCTAGGTTTTTCCAAAATCTAATTAGTTCGATTTAAACGAGTAATTGAAGCCCGAATACTTCGGTGTTCGGGTTTTTTTGTGGAAATCGATTAATTTTAAAAGTCATGTAATTTTAAGGGCACTTTTTTACAATCTAAACGTCTAAAAGATAGTAATGAAATAGGATATGACGTCATTTAAGGAATTGAAGTGCCTTAGCTAGGCTATATCTTGATTCCAAGATGCTGGTTAGTTGAGTAAGTTGTGGTGATAGCGACGCTGTGCCAGAATATCTAGCGATTCGTATAATGTTGTAGATGGGGAGTGCGATGCCAAAAGCCGGAATTTTTACAATTGCAGCGGTTGCTGTCCTCACACTGCTTTCATTGGTTTATTTTGCATTAACATTTGACTCTTCAGAAGGCACAATGACGGTCATATTGGAACCCCCGGTACTTAGTGTAGAAGAAGTGCAAATCGCGGAGGCCCCATCTTCTTCGCAGCAAAATAACAGCCCACTACCACAGATTCGAATTCAACCGCAGGCGCCAGTACCAACAGTTGCCATTGTAGATCCAGAAATTGCGCCACTACCAGAAGAGGTTCAAATACCAGAGCAAGAAACACTGCCAGCATCTGACGATGAAAATATTGTTGTTGAATTACCGTCTCTGAATGAGTCTGATTCTTTCGTCTTTAATACTCTTGGCTCATTTCAAAGTGGTGCCGTTTTGGTGAAATTACTCGCGGAAGATCAAATCCTACGTAAATTTGTCGTTTTTGTTGAGAATATAAGTCGGGGTGAATTTCCACAGACGGGCTTGCCTTATAAAAATCTAGGGCAAGAGATGCCTGTAATAAACATAGATGACAATCTCTTTGAAATGGGCGAGGAATCACATGCGAGGTTTGATGAAGTAATACAGGTTTTTACTGAGATTGACGTTGATGCTTCGATATCACTCTACCGGACTCTGTCCCCGTTGTTTCAGCAAGCATATGCGGAAATTGGATTTCGGGATACGAGTTTTGACGACACCCTTCGACGCGGTATAAATAATGTTCTGCGCACGACCAATATGGAGGGGCCGTATCAATTAGTTAAGCCTTCTGTTATGTACCTTTATGCAGACGCAGAAATAGAAAATCTACTAGAAGTCCATAAGCAATTGATTCGCATCGGGCCAGACAATACATCGGTCTTAAAAGCGAAGTTGCGCGAATTTGTTGCTCAGCTTTAGTCATAAAGCGAATATTAAATGATAAATATCGAGTTACCACTAGTCGATACTGACTGGTTGGCGAATAATCTTCTTGAATCGAACTTGGTCGTATTAGACGCCTCAGTTCCTCCTGTTGTTCCAGGTTATGTTTCGTATAATGGCAATGGGTGCTTTTCGGCAATTCCTGGCGCACGGAGATTTGATTACGATCAGGTGATCTGTAAGCCTAATAGCCCATTGCCTCACATGATGCCGACGAATGACTTGTTTGAGAGAGAAGCAAGAAAACTCGGCATTAATAACGATAGTGTTATTGTTGTTTATGATGACGTTGGGTTATACGCGAGCCCAAGAGCTTGGTGGATGCTGCGAGCTATGGGTCATACAAAAGTTTCCGTATTAAATGGCGGTTTACCTAAATGGCTCGCAGAAGGTAGAGAAGTTACAAATGATTTTCTAGACGTAGCTAGTGGAGATTTTAACGCTACTTCTGCAGGTAATTTGTTTTGCGATTTTGAGCATGTTTTAGGAGCGCTGGGGGATCCAAATTGTCAAATTCTCGATGCGCGTTCTAATCGAAGGTTTAAAGGCTTAGATCCGGAGCCTAGACCCGGGGTGAGATCTGGACACATGCCAAGCTCAAAAAATCTTCCTTTTCCTGAGGTTTTAGATGGTGGAGTATTAAAATCCCCTGTCGAATTGCGAAAGATTTTTTCAGAGTTGGTGTCGGCTGATCAGAGAATCATAACAAGTTGTGGATCGGGAATAACCGCTTGCATTCTAACCCTAGCTGCCAACGTTGCCGGTTATGAGAACCTAGCGGTATATGACGGCAGCTGGGCTGAATGGGGATTGCCTAGTAAGCTTCCAGTAACCACAGATTAATACTGGAGTAGCTAAAAACCTTGTACTACTTAGTAACAAGTGGCTAGCAAGGCCGGTTTAGTTTTCGGGCTGGGGGATTTGCGTAGTGATAACCGGGCCCATTCCCATAATCTGAACTATTACCTCTTCATCTTTTGCCATGTCATAGTGATGACCTTCCGGTGGCTGGTATATGAAGGTACCTTCGGCTACAGCCATCATATCTTCGGGGTTATAGATATCTGCTTTTGGTCCCCATGACGTATACCAAGTTCCTTTAATAACCGTTATATAACGGGCTGTACTGTGATAGTGAGGTCGACTGCCAGAACCTGGCGCGAAGGTTATTCGCATGACATAAAGCCCCGGTTCTGAAGGGTTGCCATAGATGATCTCGCTGCGAGCACCACCTGTGAATAGGTCTTGAGGCTGGGCAATAATAAACCCCAACTCATCTGGCTCTACGCTATATGCTAGCGGCGCTTGGATGATTAAAAGTGCCGAGGCGCAAAGGCCTAGAACGCTATGCTTAAGAAATTTCATTGTTTCTTCCTCTTGTTTTTGACTGTCTACAGATCTAAAGATTAACCTGATTCTCTTTAGAGTTATAGGCTTCTTGTTAGCGATATCCAACTAATTTTTCTAGGACATACCATTTATGACTTTGTCCGTTGATTTTAATTAGTGCGTGCTTCTATCTATCCTGAAATCCAATCGAGGTGTCGACTTATCTCTTTGATCATTATGAATAGGACCTAAGTTCCTATTGTTGTTAGAATGATTGAAAAATTGCATCGGTTTTACGTTCCGGATAGCAAAGAGGTAGCTTTATGAGTAACCCGTCTACTGGTGTTATAGTCGCCGCGCTATACCGCTTCGTCAAATTTCCAGATTTTGAATCTTTCCGAGATCCCTTGCTTCAACTCATGCTTAGTCAAGGCGTGAGAGGGACTCTACTTCTAGCTAGTGAGGGGATCAACGGGACAATTGCGGGACCCAGATTAGGTGTTGATGCCGTAATTGATTGGTTGATGCAAGACGAGCGGCTGCGACACATGGAAACGAAGGAATCTTTTGCGCAAGTGAATCCTTTTTATAGGAGTAAGGTGAAGCTAAAAAAAGAAATCGTCACAATGGGAGTTGAGGATATAGATCCAAACCATAGCGTAGGAACTTATGTTGATCCCAAAGAGTGGAATACTTTGTTAAATGATCCTGACATCATATTGGTAGATACTCGAAATAGTTATGAAGTTGAGATTGGCACTTTCGAGAATGCGATTAATCCTAAAACAAATTCGTTTCGTGAATTTCCGAGTTATGTAAAAAAAAATTTAAATCCAATTAAACATAAAAAGATTGCAATGTTTTGCACTGGAGGTATCCGTTGCGAGAAATCTACGGCTTATCTTAAGCAGCAAGGCTTTAAAGAGGTGTTTCATTTAAAAGGTGGCATTCTCAAATACCTTGAGGAAGTTGCGGAAACTGAAACTAAGTGGAAAGGCGAGTGCTTTGTTTTTGATAACCGAGTAACTGTTAATCATAACCTAGAAAAGGGTAGCTATGATCAGTGCCATGCTTGCCGAATGCCAATTACAGAGAATGATAAGAGCAATAAAAATTATACAAAAGGGGTGAGTTGCCATCACTGTTTCGATAAGCATACTAAAGCCCAGGTAGATCGTTATGCTGAGCGAGAACGACAGGTAGGACTGGCCCGCGAGCGAGGAGAGGAGCACATTGGTCAGCCTATGGGTCTGGCTATTAAAGAAAGAAGAGAAGAAAAAATAAAATTTAAAGAACGACAACGTGACCAAGAAAAATCTAAACTTTTCTAAATTCTTGATTAATTGAATTGTGAAGCGGGCTTAATGGTAAGGAGTACTTCAGATTTATGGATAAATTAGCTCTAAGCCCCTATGGTGGCTTCCTTGGGGTCCGAATTGATAATTATTCCACAAGAAAAGCGGCTTGTTCGCTAGAGCTTCAGGAGCACCATCTAAATAATGGAGGCCGAATCCATGGAGGAGTGTTAACTTCATTAGCAGATACCGCTGCGGGAGCTGCGGTCAGTACGGTCAGGCCAAAAGACAAGTTTACAGCCACTACAGATTTGAGTATTTCTTTTATTCGCCCGCCAGTTGGGAAAAAGCTTGTCGCTCTGGCAGAGGTTATTCATGTTGGGAAAAAACTATTCAGAGTAGAGGTAGAAATTTTTTGCTCCGAAAAATTGGTTGCAAAAACCAACTTAACTTTTATGATAGTTAAAGCGTTTAATCCAGGTGTGGATGCAGATAACTAGCATATGGCGGCTTACTATGAAAATAAGCTGGGGATAATATGATGCGTCATCCCAGCGTAAGTTGTAAATACGTTTCATCTTCTAATTTGTGTTTTTACGGTTAGTTTTGTATTAGCGCGGCAGCTTTGAAAATTTAAAGTAATATATTTTTGCTTCGGAGGATTCATGAGTAGTGATCACAAAACCAAGTCAGAATTAAGTCGTAGAGATTTTGTTAAGAAGGCTGCTTTTGGCTCTACATTTCTCATTGTTCCTAGGCATGTTCTGGGAGGTGCTGCTTATGTTGCACCCAGTGACAAAATTAATATTGCCGCTGTTGGTGCGGGTGGCAGAGGAAGAGCTAATATTGAAGCGTGTTCGCATGAAAATATTTACGCTCTTTGCGATATTGATGATACGGAAATTGCTGAGACGCTCGATGAAGGCTGGGCTAGCTCTTTTCGGGGTAAGGCAAAATCTTACCGCGATTATAGGGAAATGCTTGAAAAAGAGCCGGAAATAGACGCGTTACTTGTTAGCACCCCGGACCATATGCATGCTCCTATAGCGGCTAGTGCAATGGATCTAGGCAAGCATTTGTACATTGAAAAACCATTGTGCCATACAGTAGCTGAAGCGCGATTTCTTGCCAGACGTGCAAAAGAAACCAACATCGTTTCTCAAATGGGTAATCAGGGTCATGCGGGCGAAGGTGCTAGGCAGATTAATGAATGGGTAGCTGACGGAGTCCTCGGGACCGTTAGTGAGGTGCATTGTTGGACAAATCGACCAGTCTGGCCTCAAGGGGTAGCTCGTCCCACAGGTTCGGACCCGATTCCCGACAGCATTGATTGGAATTTATGGCTAGGTGCTGCACCCTCTCGCCCTTATTTGAGAGATAAGTATCATAGCTTTAATTGGCGTGGTTGGTTGGATTTTGGCACAGGGGTGGTTGGGGATATGGGTGCTCACATTATCGATCATCCATATTGGGCTTTGGATTTGGGTCTGCCAACTCATGTTTCGGCGAGTTCTAGTCGATTTGGTGAGGGGATGGAAACTTTTCCAATAGCCTCAAAGATACATTTCAAATTCCCTGCTAAAGGCGGTCGTCCAGGTGTAGATTTGACTTGGTATGATGGTGGCTTGTTACCGGAGAGGCCTGAAATCCTTGAACAGGGGCGTGGCTTAGGTAATCGTGACGGGGGGGTACTTATTGTCGGTGATAAAAATACTTTGATGCATAATGTCTACGGACGTGATCCATGTTTAATTCCTGAGGCCACCCATGCGGCATATCAGCAGCCTCCCAAGACAATGCCCCGATCACCCGGTATTTATCAAGAATGGATAGAGGCGATTAAAGATCGAAGCAAGATGACGACTTCGCATTTTGAATATTCTGGACAACTCTCCGAGACGATGCTTTTGGGTAACATAGCCACGATGCGAGCCGGTGAGAATAAGATTTTGGAATACGATGGAGCGAACATGCGGTTTACTAATGACGAGGGCGCCAATTCGCATCTTGATAAAGATTATCGAGAAGGATTCGGTCTAACGTAACTATAAATACTATGAGAAGCCAGAAGACAAAGAGTCTGCGTTAACCAAGATTCAAAAATTTACAGCTACTTTTTGTGGCAGGGCAGAGATTAGTAGTTTTCCTTGCTTTAGACCTAGAGGAAAACATTGATAGAAGTATCGCCTTAGGGCGATGCCCGCGATTTTATCTCGCGGCGCGACCTAGGTATCGCTGAAAAGTTTGTTCTACGAAGTCATCTACTCCAGGGAAAAATAGCACGGCAATTATCGTTAGTAATAAAGCTATCGCTATTCCAATATAAAAGCGCTTCATTTCATAATATTCCTCTAGTTGACGGGACCCGCTTCAAACAACCAGACATCTCCATTTTCGATGGCCGCTGCTGTTGTCCTCGAAGGATATTTGTTAGTAATCGCAGACGCAATCCCCTCAAGTTCTGTTCCTGACTGAATGCGTTCTAGTTGACGCTCGTATCGAACGCCATTGATGCGAATTAATGCTCTACCATCTCGGTCTGCTTGCACTGGCCATTGTTTCCACATTCGTCCAATAGTCGTGCCCATATATCCAGACCAAACATAAAGCTTACCGCTATGCTCGACAGTCCAGATAACCCGAGAAGCAGGTGGATCGAACAATTGCATTTCAATTGTAGGTATATCATTCACGAAGCTCCAATTTGGCTCTATTCCGGAATAAAGCTCGCCGGACTCTAATGGGCCGCCAGAAAAAACCCGATTAGGCCCGTCGGCAAATCTTTGTTTGACCGCGGCTGTCGCTATAGCGGTTACTGGAATAAGGAGTAAGCACAAAAAGACAATTGTTATATTTTTTAGCTTATTCATATTGAGATCTCTTTCATCAAAATTATTGGTCAATGGTTTCGTCTTAAATTGTGTTATCCGTAAATTATAAACTCTATAAGGTTGCCATCTGGATCGCGAGTATAAATACTTGTTCCTTCAGTGCTACCGCGATTCATTCCTCCAGTTCTTGGGACAGGTCCTAATTCGATTTCTGCTTCAGCATTCGTTAAAACTGTGAGCAATTCCTCTTGCGACCCGTCCCAAACAAAACAGATGTCTGCGGAGCCCGGAAGCGCTGTGTGTCCGCGCAAAGTAAATTCGCCGCCGCTCCATAAGGATGGCATGTGAAAGTTAATTTTATTGTCCCCAAATACTGCCGCTTTAATTTGTCCCTGATCTAAAACTTGGCACCCTAGCGCGGTGTAGAATTCTAACATTGATTCCACCCGTTCCATTGGCGCGGCGATATGATCAAAAGCTTTTAGCATATCTAAACCTCAAAAAAAAAAGGGCGATAATTTCTATCGCCCTTTTTTGTACTTATTTCTAATTAAGAAATGAGTAGTCTTTGTAGACTATCATATTAGAAATCGAGACTTACGCGGCCGTAGTAATAAGCTCCCTGCCAGTCGACATAAGAACCAGAA
>JAQWTK010000017.1 GCA_029242705.1 Gammaproteobacteria bacterium
TTACTGATTGTGACAACAGCATCTGCATGACTATGATCAACAAACCTATAAGGAATAAGTGCATGTAAAATAGCCTCAATCGAGGGGGTTGGGGCTTTCGGGTCTAAAAGAGCTATTCGTAGCTGAGACATCATTTCACTGTCGGTTAAAGACTTCAACTTTCCCAGCTCAAGTAAATACTTTAGACGCGCTGGAGAAAATCCAATCTTTTTTATAGTGCGTAAGTCCGAACCAGACCCCTTGACGAAAAGGACCGGTTCATCCTCTCCAAAAATCGTTTTAGCAACGCCCTTAAAGGAAGTATTACCTCCCCCATGCAATACCAAATCTTCTTCTTCACCCATTAAATTCGAGGTATAAACACGCATAGCCAGCTGATCGTTATCAAAGCTAGCAGATTTATCCTGGTCCCATCTGTTTTTCATAATCTATGATTTAGCAGAAAATTGTAAAAAAAAACGCACCGTCTTTCGAGGGTGCGCTTCTTGTACCTAACTATTATAGATCTAATTCGGCTCAACTATCGAAATGTTTGCCATACCTGCTTGGCGAGCGGAATCCATAATCAGCACCAGCGTTGAAACATCTGATTCTTGATTCGGCTGTATAATTACAGAAGCAGCAGGGTTTTCCGCCTTTAACTGATCAATGTTCGACCGAATCTGTGTTTGTATTATAGGCCGCGGATTCCCGTTTAATATTATTTCGTTGTTTGCTCCAATTTCAAAGAGGATATTTTTCTTATCATCATCCTGCGGAGGCGTTTCGTTATTATTATTATCGCTACTTGCCGCACTTATAGCCGTTTCTGATAAAAAAGTGGCTGTTACAACAAAGAAAATCAGCAAAATAAAAACCACGTCCAGCATTGGAGTCAAATCTATTTTTGCATCATCTTCAGACTTACGACCAGCAATTTTTTTCATTTTTATTTCCTGCCTAACATTCCACCAACGTTGAAAGTCTTAATTAAGAGTATATCAATGATATTAACAGAAGCAACAGGTCTCGCGAGGCCGGGTTCAGCTAAAATGCTTTAAACAGACTACCCCTATCCTTATTATTCATATTTTTCATGGGTTTATATAAATTCAGCTACTTTTTCAAATTATCGATCGTGTGTTTTACGAGACTTTTAAGTTGCTTCGAGTTCTTACTTGCCCGCGAATTTACCCGAATCCCATAAAGAGTATTCATTAGTACATCAGCGGCAAATTCTTCGCTCACTCCTTTTTTAAGTTTGCGATTAGCCTTCGCCTCTTTTAATCTCGCCAACATTGCTTTTCTTATAACGGATAGGGATTCTTGGACTACCTTTTTTATGCCCCTATCATAATTAATACTCTCACATAGAGAATTCACTAACATACATCCCATGGATCGATGTTTGTTAGATACATTTAATATAGCCTCATCGAAATATGCATCAATAGAATTCCACGCGTTTAATTTTTCGTTTTTAAGAGAGTTAGCAATCTGCTTTTCAATAATGGAAGTGTATTGATCAACACACGATTTAAAAAACGTTTCCTTATCGCCAAAAGAATTGTAGAGAGTTCCTCGATTTACTCCAGTGCAGTCCAGTAATTTTTGGATCGAACTTGCTTCATATCCTTCCCGCCAAAACTGCTCCATCGCACTAGTCAATACTTTATATTCATCAAACTCAACTGGTCTCGCCATGATTTTTCTCTATAACCCCTAATATTGTTCTCTGGACTAAAGCCATAAAACGGTTTTCCGGACCCTATTATTCGACTTCCGGCCTTAATGGAGCGCCATTGTATTATACTCAATTACAATTTACATCAGACCCTACAAATTATTCCCAACGTAACTTTAGCAAAGTATAAAACATAAGCTGACCGACACTTATAAGCCCAGCAAAAACCCCTTACTAGAAATTTAATTTCAAAATTTGACTAGAGATTAAATATAAATTACTCGCAATCAGCTGTTATGCTTGGAGGTTTAAAGTAATTGTAACTGCCAAACCTATTACTCCACCGAATGCACACCCCCAAACAACCAACCAGCCAAGATGTTTACGGATCATTTCTTGAATGATTTCTTTTACCATTTGTGGTGTCATTTGATCCAACCGCTGATCAATGATGGACGTAATTTTATTGCGTATCTCTTGCTCATTAATTCCGGCGCTCAAGGTGGTTTTTATTTTATCTAGAACACCCAGGTTTATAAACTCAGCCTGAAAGTATTCACGAAGCTTATCAATAAAAGGATTTTTGAGCGGATTTAAGGCGTCTCTCCCGCCAATCATGCTTATCATACTGCTGAATGAAGACGACATTATTACATCAATTAATGAATCAAACGCAGCATCTAAATCCAGCTCATTTATACTCTTCTTAACATAAGCTTCAATTTCTTCTGAAGTTTCTAATGTACTATCGAAAAAATCCTCAAAATGGGCCTTATTGAAAAATTGCTCCATAATTAATTTTCGAATGCCCAATTTAAATTCTTCAAACCGCAGTTGTATTACACCAGAACCATAAAGCCCGGGCACTCGCTCGAATAACATATGTACAGCCAACCAATTCGTAATTCCACCTGAAAGTGCGAATAAACCAGCATTTAGCACATAATCTTGATATGGGCCTGAGATGAATATGCCCACCAGAACAATAAAAAATGATATAAGATTGCTAATAAAACTTTTATTGATGGGGTTTCTCCTCAGATGCATACTCCATTTCCGAATCATAAATGAAGGGCATGAATATGAGCAAGCAAAGTCAATTTTATTACTTCGTTTACACAATAATCTATGATAAAAAGAATGACCATATCTAAAAGTCCACGCTGCTAGGTAATCAGTTAAAAAATGTTCGTCTGGGTCGAAAATACTGCACTGGCTCTATGGGTTAGTACTTCTCTATGGGCTTACCCCTTGTTGTTGAGTCTACATATTGTAGGGCTAGCCATCGTCGCCGGGATTTTTTCGATGAGAGATATGCATCTCATCGGGGTGGTTAATGCTCTGCAAGTATCTCAATTTAATGATCTAACGAACTTGGCTTATCTGGGATTTATAATAAATGCCATATCCGGCTTCCTATTATTCACTTCTCAAGCTTCTATTTTTATAACCAGCATCCCATTTTTATCAAAAATCTCTTTAATAATTATCGCTATGGCTCTCACCTTATTTATAAACAAGGTGATAAAAAGAGATGGCAATAACACAAGGCTTAAAATACCTGCTTTTATCTCTTTATTATGTTGGATTAACGCTATTGTTGCGGGCCGACTTATCGCTTATATATTTTAAGAATTATGGGAATGTTTGAAAAACTTGCCGAATTAATAGCCGACAGCCCATTGAATCAATGGATTCAGGCCAAATATTGGCTCTGGCCCGTACTCGAGATAACTCATTTTTTGGGACTCACATTACTCCTGGGCGGATTAATTATTATCGATTTACGGATGATAGGATTCTTCCGAAACATAGATCACAAAACTACCCACAGGTTAATTCCGTTAGTCGCTCTAGGTTTTATACTGAATTTAATTACGGGAGTACTATTCTTCTATGGCGACCCAATGCGGTACTCGATCAATATCGCATTCCAAATCAAAATGCTATTAGTATTAATCGCGGGTTGTAATGCAGCGATATACCATTTTAAGATTGACCCTCTGCTAGGGACGATAAATAACAATGACTCATCTCCACTAGCTATTTCAATAGTGGCCGCTATTTCCTTGGGGACATGGACTGGAGTTTTGCTATTAGGACGCCTAATCCCTTATATTGGAACTGGTTAATAAATGCTGATAAATTGATTCGAAATACGATGGATTGTAAATAACTGAGACAATCGCAAACACCTGATCCTAAAACTGGTGTTTGAGAAAAGCCATTCTTAAGAATGGCTTTTTAAGTGAGTAAGACTTTAATCGTACTTAGATGGGAAAAATTGTACAGACAACCTTGATGCCTCAGGATCGCAGCCGTAAGGTGCAAGCTTATAACCTTCTCCAGCTGGCAACCATCGAGTAGTGTACGAGACTGGGCCCCTGAAGAACATCGGATCCTCAACCGTCAACGTCATATTCAACTGTCCTTCTTCACGCCAGTATCTTTCTGTAACAACTTTTTGAGAAGATGAAGGGATGCCGTTATAGTCATCGAATCCTGCTATATCAAATACGAAATGCGTAGTGGTCACATAGAGCGAACCATCTTCGTAATACCCTCTAGAAAAGCCTTGCAAACTGAAATCGAGGGAATCAGGTTGTCGGCCATCTAACCAGACCGTTCGCAATTGATCATCCTTCTCATAGCGAAATAAAACGCGATCTGGCCATTGCGTAACTTGCATATGATAAGGATCATATTGTATTGCTGGAGAGGATGCAGGTTGGCAATCATATTTCGGCGCCACAATTTCCTCCCATACTTCCTGATAAGCTTTAGCTCGCTCATTTAAATCAGGAAAATTTTCTTCACCCCATGGGATATTAGCCCTATTTACAGGCCGAGAACGAGGGGTACCGTCCCATATGCCTGCCAAATCGGGAATGTGACTATCAACACCTTGTGCGCTAAGTTTGGTGAATGTAATACTCAATATAAATACTAAAGAGAGTCCACAGGCACTAAGAATCTTTATTAACTTTCTTGTCATTTTAATCGAGTTCATAATTTCTCCAATGGAATCCTTCAGTTTTGTTCTCGCTCTTGAACACCTCCACCTTCGAGAATCGGGCTGCCATCCAATCTAGTCATACGAACACAGCAAACACCTTGCGATCCCTCTGCCCGAGACTTGCGCCCCGTTAGTTTGATCATCATACCTACAGGCATTGAATCAGGAGTCCATCCTACACGACGCAAACCAACTGGAGCTCCTAATTCTACGGTCCACTCCGAACCCTGACCTTGCTCATCCTCTACATCTATAAACAAGAATGCGTGCGGATTTCTAAATACGAAGCGCGTCACCGATCCTTCCAGATCTACAACAGTTTCTGGATCATAAAAAGGCGTACTAGCATGGTGTGCCAATGCGGGCACAATAATAACCAAAAGTGCAACTGTAATCGCCGCAATTGCTGATCCAATAATCTTGCGAAGATCCATAACATCCTCCTGATAGCTCTATAACCATTCATTAATGCAAACCATGAGAGTACGAATTATCCCGGTTAGAGTCAATACAAATTATGCGGCTCTTGTATTAGGATTTGAATCAATTAATGTTGTACTTGACCCCAAAATAAACCCCAACAACCCTTAGAGGATTATTCTTATATTTAATTTTCTAAATTTTAGCTTTGATTCAATTGTCATCAAGAAAGCAAAAAATTACGAGCCGCTGAATTTATTACTTTATTGATCCGCCGGAGATCCAAAGGCTTGCTTAAACTCCGGCTCCAAGCCTTCCCAGGGCCCATCGAGGACATAAACCGCACTTGTTAGACTATCTACCTGTTCTCCAAATATCTGATCAAAAAGATAGGCACCAAAAGCTAATGGTAAATTTGCTGTTAGCAATCCAAGCCAAGGAATATTATCGCTCACTGGCAACGTGACATACATCTCTCCAAGGATAGTTTCTTCTTTAAGATTCAATTCACCGGTAATTTGATAAAGGCTAGATGGGCTAGAAATTAAAAGCCGATCTTCAATTTTTACAAGACCATTATCTAAAGTTAATTCCGCTTCAATTTCATCATAAGCAAAACCTGCCCGAACCAAATCATCGCTTAATCTCGCTCGCCTCATGATAGCATCGAAGTTTAAAATGCTGATTAATCTTAATGCCCCCTGGCCACCAGATCCCTGGCGAAACCTTCCGTTATCGATATCCATATCTATTTCCCCGCTAAGATCTGATCCTCCAAAAAATGCTGGCGAACCCGGCCAAGAAATATCAGTAAAAAAGATCGCATCTTCGCTTTCTATACTAGCCGCATAGCCATTTGCTACAAGCACATCCGCCATATCATCAGCATAGATTATCCCTCGTAATGCACTCGTATGTTCGACTCCATCAAAAGACCACATAAAATTTGGCGAGAACCTTGCGGCATATTCATCAACCTCCGAACCATCGACATAAGGACCGTCCATACCCAACCTCAACCCCCTAAAATCAAAAACCAAGTCTGTGAATGAGGCCCCCTCATTATTAGGGTTAAGAGTAAATCGCCAAGAGCCGTAGGAACGACTACCAATCGAAAACTCATCAGTTGAAAATAATAACGGCGGCAACTTTCTGGGATCTAGAGATTCTAGGGGATCTTCTTTTTCTAACGCAACTTCACTTTCATTATCTAGCTGAACCACCTGCAACGCATTATCCCCAATATTTTGATCATTCTCATCGCTAGGCAAGCGCAGGTAATCCAGATCTACTTGAAGATATTCGTCGGAATCACGTGGCACAGTAACAATGCCTCGAACAGCCTCACTCATCAGTGTGCCAGTCCACGAATCAGATGATTCATCACCTTCAATTCTCAAATTAATATTCGGTAACTCTTGACCGTACAGTTCCATGGCATCAACCGCCACATCGACAAACGCTAATGCATTACCAAAATCAACATTAACATTCCCCTGCTCAATAAAACTTCCAATAAAAGTGATCCATTCTTCAACCACTACCTTGTCTAAATTACCAAGAACCGCAACTCCTTCAGCATCACTTTCTATAAGTGGTGCTAAATCTATATCTGTGTCACCCAGGTAGATAACCCCATCATTAGTCGGGCTCGTGAGATCAAAAATGAAGCTAGACTCTTCCCCAAAGGTGCCCGACGCCAACTGGTGATCTCCAAATTCAAGCTCTATATCTAAAGGTAATCTGCTAACAGAATTTTTGCCAAAGGGCATTGGTAGATTTAATGACGCACCTTGAAGATTTGAACTTATAGTAAGAAAGGTCGAATTAGACTCCTGAGAGGTATCAACCGACAAATTAGCCGAATAAGAAAGATCTCCGTCCATATTGGCGAGAAGAGACCTTACAAAACCACTTTGCTTGGGCCAGTCTAATAATTGTTGTTGATCAACCATGCCCTCAACTGAAACAAAAATACTCTGAATTTCACCTGAATCTGAATCTGAAGAAAGTGATAATGAAGCCGGCTGTGAAAATAACGCCCCTTCTAATTCAGTTTTTTCTAGGCCTCTTCTAGTATCGTAAATAATCGGCCCTGACAATTGGTCAAAAGTTAAGGAATATTCTGGAATAGCGAGAGTATTCTCATTAAATACAGCATTTATGCGGGCATTCGTATCAAAGTTAGGCCGATTCAAGGGAATATCTAGATTTAAATTTGCAAAAAAATCACCAGCCGCTTCCCAATCGGAAATTGAGTTTTTAAAATCTTCACCCACTGGGATATCCAGCAAATAATCAAGTCCAGCAGAAGTTTCTCCCGCAATTTCACCCTCCAACTTTAGCCAATTCTCGCCGGCTTGATTTCTTTGAATATCTCCAACTATATTTTTGATTCTAAGATCGATACTCTGCCCTTCGCGCACATCTATTTCAACGTTATTATCATCAGTAGTAACACTACCCGATAATCCTCCTAAGCGCGGCCACTCATCGCTGAAATTAACCTCACCATTAGTGACTACGAAATAACTCTGAAACGTTTTCTCATTTACGCCCGAATCTGCCAAAGAATTGCCACGGAAAATTACTCCGCTGTTTTCTACAGAACCTCCCAGAATTGCTTTATCCAGGTACTCCATAGTGCTCCTTGTATTTTCTTTAACATTCGGTCCATCTGGCAGATAAAGAGTTTTAAAAGAAGCATCTACTCGGGATGCGCCCACTAACAATTCAAGGTATGCGTTACGCTCGTTCGCTATAGTACGATTATCAGTTAAATTAAAAGTTACTCGCCCATCCGCAGCTTCTGACTCCGCTACAATGACGCTGCTAACTAATTCAAGTTTTTGACCATCACTTATATCTGCTTGAAAACTCAACCGGCCATTAATGTAGCTATAATCCCAAAATCTAGTGAATAGGTTAGGCAAGTTTATGCTGAACTCTTCGGATTCCACCTCAAGAAACCCAGAAAGAATCTTCGCGTCAATCGCAAAATTTCCCTCGAAGTAACCGCTGAGCCCTTTCATGCTAGGTGAACTTCCAACCGAGTTAAATTCTCCGTTTTTGATATTAGTTACTAGACGCAAAGAGTGCGGATTCGAATCTTCTGAGGGTATAAATAAATCTAGATTTTCAAGAACACCTTTTGGCCCAAATTGAGCTAACCGATCACCAAGTTCTTCATCAAGAAAGCCGCTAGTTGTTGCGAGCTGAGAAATTAGTGAAAGATCGATATGATCTATCCGCATTGATATATCACCCACGGAGTTATAAGAACTATATAAATTGAAAGATCGCCAATCGTAACCTCTCCAACTGAGGGACATGTCTGATGAAGATAATTCCCACTCATTTCTTGCAGCATTAAAATTTAGGCTAGAGGCACCGGAGATATCGCTAAACATCATTGAATCCATCTCTTGGCCTGCTAAACCCAATTTTTCTAACTCAAATTCAGTTACCCCCCGAGAGAACTGGCCATCTTTGATATCTATCCAAAAACTTCCACCCCCAACCAATTCGTCGATCTCGAAAGTCAATTCCAATTGCTCTGCGAAAAAAGTTGAATAGTCTGCAACAGGAAGTTCTAAATGAATTTTACCATCAATTTCACTCGCTTCATTTCCAACAACCTCAAAAGAAAGTGCAATTTGTTGCGCACTTTGCTCAAAACTAGCGTTTACATGCAAAAAATGAGACTCATCCTCATTAAGAATAGTGGCCACACCATTATTAAAACTATATGAATTTCCTTCATTAGAAAAAAATGTGATTCCAACATTTCGAAGATTTAGAAGAGATATTCTCTGGAGAGATTGAAAAAGATCATTAAAATTTAGCTGAGAATCATTACCGCCATCGAATCCAGCCAGATTCCAGTCTCCATCCAGAGATTGTTCCACATTAATCTCTAAAGTCTCAACAGCAAAATCTTCTAATATCCAGCGGCGTTCCCAGATGCTACGAGGTATATCTACTATGATTGTTGCACTATCGAAAACCAGGGCGCTAGCACTTTGATCTTCAAAATTATCGCCTATTAATAAACGCAAACCATCTATACGCAACTTCGGATTTAGTCCGTTGAAAGATCCCGAAAGCGAATTTATATTAACCGGGATTCCGGTGTACTCAACCATTCGGCCTTCAAAATAGGATGCATAGCGCGAAACCATAGGCATTAAAAGCCTTCCAGAAATTACGTATGCACTTACCAAAATAGCACACGCAATAACCAAAAACCCTAATTGCCGATAAAGTCGATTAATAATAGTTAGCCGCATACTTTGAATCTTAAATCATTAATGTAATCGATCACGACTCTCATAGGATATACGAGTTATATACCCTAGTCATAATCCTTTATAAGGCCGCCAACAAGGTACCCCAAAGTCATTAAGTAACATTGCAACCTCAAACAAAGGCAGTCCCATTACACCACTATAGCTACCAGTTATAGATTTGACAAAAACAGCGCCAAACCCTTGAATCGCGTATGCACCTGCTTTATCCACCGGCTCGCCAGTTCCCCAATAATGCTCGACCTCAATCTCACTAATGTTTCGAAATTCTACCTGAGTATCAGAAAAGGCGCTTTTCCTCTCTTTCTTATTGATGACCGATACAGCAGATAGAACACGGTGAGATCTTCCAGACAAAATCAAAAGCATTCTCAACGCATCTTGCTTGTCGAAAGGTTTGCCGAAGACAACTTCATCACACACAACTATGGTATCCGATCCCAAGATAAGAACATTATCAGCGGACTGCTGTTTAAGGCCAGCCTCCGCCTTTTCTATAGCGAGCCTTAGAACCAAATCTTCGGGTGATTCATCAGTTTTCGGCGATTCCTGAATATTATGCTCACAGACTGAATAAACAATACCAAGCTGGTCAAGCAGCTGCTGCCTGCGCGAAGAAGATGAGGCTAAGATTAGCGCAGGAGAATTCATAAAATAAATATCAACGTACTTCGAAGCTACGTCTAATATGGCGAAGAATCTGAAATAGAGAAGGCCAAATAATAGCGCTAACGAGGGCAGCCATAAGAAACATATTATTTGCAGAAGTAATTTGACCAGTAACTACCTTTAACCAATGACTTAGCAACAAATTTAAACCTACCAATACCAACACTAAGCCTGCTTGCTGATACATTGCAAACATACGTAAGCGTAAATGAAGACTGAGTGTTATATAAGCAATTATTACGAGTGACATCGCATTCAAGCCAAGAATTGACCCTTCTAAAATATCCAAAATGATACCGATGAGCCATGCCCAGCCAACCCCTACCCGATAAGGGAGTGCCATGACCCAGTAAATCAGCACCATTGGCACCCATTCAGGCCGGTAGTCCATTGCCCAAATTGGGAAAGGGACCACAGCAAGAAAATAAGCTAGGAAAAAGGTAAAAAGGATTGCCCAGGTCCCATTTGTTTTTTTCCTTGTTGCCACAATTATTTATCAATCTGACTTTCGCGAATTTGCGAAGTTTTTTCAGTACTATTCGGAAATACGAGCATTGCATGCCGAGTCTTAGCCATTTGCGCCAAAGGACGAGCGCGGACAGAAGCAAAATCTAGTCCTGGATCTCGATAAACACTTACTATTTCAGCTACGGGGTAGTTTTTGGGATAGACCTGTCCCATACCTGAACTTACCAAGTAATCACCTGCCTTAAGGTCCTGAGTCTGAGTAACAAACTCCAATTGGAGCTCATTAGAATTATTTCTAATCCCTCTAGCCAATGCTCGCTCACCATTTCGATTGACTTCGACTGGAGTCACGTGATTAGGATCAGTAATTAAAAGTACCCAGCTATTAAAGGGCAAGACTTCGACAACCTGCCCCATCAGTCCATTGGCATCAAGTAAAGGTTGTCCTATAAACACGTCTTCGTTTGCTCCCTTATTAATCAAGACCCTCCTAGAAAAAGGCTCCGGTGAAATATTTATGATTTCAGTAGGCAAGGCATCTCCAGAAACACCACCAGTTGCAATATTCAGTTCTAGAAGACGCTTATTTTCACTGGCAAGACTTTCCAGCAATTGTAATTCTCGTCGAGCTATCAACAACTCTTCACGCAAGCCTTGATTCTCTTGCAATAAATCAGCCCGAGATACAAATACATCATCTATCAATAAAGAAACTCGAGAAGGAACGTCAGCGAGCCAGTAGACTGGAGCAACTGCATAGCCCAATCCGTAACGCAACGTGGAAAGGTAACCGAAACGGTTATCCGCAAACATAATACATACTGACAAAAGTAAGAAAGCGAGTGCTCTATATTCGAGAGCAACACCTTTTATAAATAGAGTTTTATCGATTACGGATTACCTCCTTTGGAGGACTGGAATTATAGTATTCATTCCCGATACCCGTAAATAGGCCTCATCCTGCGAATCTTGGTTTAATAGCCATCGTCTTTGGACCGATTCATTAAGACTGATTATTCTATAGTTACCAAATCTAGCCCGGCCGCATCCATCAACTCCATTGCTTTTCCTCCTCCAACTGCCACACAAGACAGAGGATCATCGGCAACAATCACTGGCAGGCCTGTTTCTTCCGAAAGCAAACTATCCAAATCTTCAAGTAGAGCACCCCCACCCGTCAAAACTAACCCTGACTCCGCAATATCAGATGCCAATTCGGGGGGAGATTGTTCCAACGCACTTTTTACTGCACCCACGATGGCAGTTAGAGGTTCTTGTAAGGCTTCAAGAATTTCGTCGCTATTTAGAGTAAAACTCCTCGGCACACCTTCTGCTAAATTACGTCCTCTTACATCAATCTCTTTCAGTTCACTAGAATTTGAAAGAAAAGCACAACCGATTTCTTTTTTGATGCGCTCGGCTGTAGCGTCACCAATTAGGCTACCGTAATTACGACGGACGTGGGTTGTAATTGCTTCATCAAATCTGTCGCCACCGACTCGAACCGATTCAGAATACACCACCCCATTTAGTGAAATAATAGCAATTTCTGTAGTCCCTCCACCTATATCAACAACCATGGACCCACTAGCCTGCTCTACTGGCAAACCCGCTCCTATCGCCGCTGCCATAGGCTCTTCTATAAGCCTAACATCCCTGGCTCCGGCACTCGCCACAGACTCGCGAATTGCGCGCCTTTCAACCTGAGTTGATTTGCATGGCACACAAACTAAAACCCTAGGACTAGGTGGGAAAAAGCTATTTTCATGCACTTTATTAATAAAGTGTTGGAGCATTTTTTCAGTGACTTGGAAGTCCGCTATAACCCCGTCTTTTAGGGGACGAATAGCAGTTATGTTACCCGGTGTGCGCCCAAGCATACGCTTAGCATCCGACCCAACCGCCGTGACCGTTTTTTGCCCATTATGGGTGCGAATAGCTACCACTGAAGGCTCGTTTAGCACAATACCCTCATCCCGGACATAGATTAGCGTGTTCGCAGTACCTAAATCTATTGATAGGTCATTAGAGAACATTCCTCTGATATTTTTAAACATAAACTATTACTTACCCCAACCTTAAAACTATAAAACTTTTCAACCTTGTTAAGTAAACGGCAAGGAAGCTCAATGATTTAGCTTTCATTACGAATTTATTAACTGTTAAAAAGACTATTGGTAAGACACCAGACCAATACAAAAGTTTATATAGGATTGAATTGACCTAAGTGGCCAAAATTCAAGTATAATCTCGCTGCCCTGCGAATGAAAAGTACTCTAACAACGCTAAAGTGATTGAGCAAGAGGCAAAATTTGCTATTTGATTGAATTGAACAAAAATATGGAAACAGCACTTTTTCTTCCGGGCTCTTTTTTAACATGGAGTAATTAGATGCCTTTAAATAAGTCTGAAGTAGGGAAAATAGCCTTGCTCGCGAAACTGCATGTTAATGATACAGATGTTGATGAAATAGCGGATCGGATTACTGAGATACTCTCTTTGATCGATCAGATGCAAACGATTGATACGGAGTCAGTAGAGCCCATGTCTCACCCGCTAGATGCGGTACAAATTTTGCGTGAAGATGTTGTAACCGAGACAAATCATCGAGACGAACTACAAAAGCTAGCTCCGAAAGCGGAGAATGGCCTTTATCTTGTTCCACAAGTCCTTGACTAGTTCAATAAAAATGTCCAATTGAAATTAAAGTCATCCTCATATGATTGAAAAAACTGCGACCGAATTATCTCAATTACTTTCCTCTGGTGAAATATCAAGTGTGGAGCTAACGCAGGCCTACCTTAACCGTATCGCTAAGGTAAATGGAAAACTAAATGCCTATATTACGGTTTGTGAAGAATCAGCTCTAACACAAGCGAAGAGAGCAGATGAGAGAAGAGCTGATGGTGATCAACACCCTCTCTTAGGCATACCTTTGGCGCACAAAGACATATTTTGTACTAAAGGAATTGCGACAACCTGCGGGTCACGGATGCTGGAGAATTTTATTTCTCCTTACAATGCGACAATAGTGGAAAAATTTGATGAAGTCGGCGCTATAACTATTGGAAAAACCAATATGGACGAGTTTGCTATGGGCTCCTCCAATGAAACTAGTTATTTTGGCCCGGCAAAAAACCCTTGGAATCTAAATAAAGTACCGGGCGGATCATCTGGAGGATCCGCGGCAGCGATAGCTGCAGATTTGACAGCCATAGCCACGGGAACAGATACAGGTGGCTCCATTCGACAGCCAGCTGCTTTTTGTGGCGTAACAGGCTTCAAGCCCAGCTATGGAAGGGTTTCTCGTTGGGGGATGATTGCTTTCGCATCCAGTCTTGATCAAGCCGGCCCAATTTGCAAAAGCGCCGAAGATGCTGCGCTTATGACAAATGTCATGGCCGGAGTGGACAAAAAAGATTCAACAAGTATTGATAAGCCAGCAGAAGATTACACCGCTTCTCTAAATAAATCTCTTGCCGGGCTTAAGATTGGCATACCAAAACAACATTTCGATGAAGGTCTTTCCTTAAAAGTGGGAAGCATTATTAAGGATGCATTAAAAGTCTATGAGCAGCTAGGCGCTACTATCACTGAAATTAATTTGCCCAATAATCACCTCTCGGTATCTGCTTACTATGTAATCGCCCCAGCGGAAGCTTCCACCAACCTCTCTCGTTACGATGGGGTTCGCTATGGTTATAGGTGTGAAAACCCAATCGATCTAGAAGACATGTATAAACGCAGCCGCAGTGAAGGTTTTGGTAAAGAAGTAAAGCGCCGAATAATGGTGGGCACCTATGCTCTTTCTGCTGGCTACTACGACGCTTATTATCAAAAAGCACAAAAAATTCGAAGACTCATAAAAAACGATTTTGATGAGGCCTTTGAGAAAGTAGACGTAATAATTGGTCCTACTTCACCTAATACAGCTTTTGATTTTGGCGCAAAAACTGATCCTGTCGCAATGTATCTAGAAGACATTTATACGATCGCAGTGAACCTCGCGGGTTTACCGGGTATTTCGGTACCGGTAGGTTTATTAGATAAATTACCAATTGGTATGCACATAATTGGCAGGGATTTTGACGAAGCAAAGCTACTAAATGTTGCCAATCAGTTTCAAA
>JAQWTK010000030.1 GCA_029242705.1 Gammaproteobacteria bacterium
CGATAATATCAACGGCTTCTCTAATCGCTGTTCCGGCAGTAATTACGTCATCAATAATCAAGACATCGCCAAGAAGTTGAGAACCGACGATCAACCCACCCTCACCGTGACCTTTTTTCTCCTTTCGATTGAAACAGAAAGGCTTGTCTAAACCATAATCTGTGGCCAGTGCTAGTGCCGTAGCAGATACGAGAGGTATTCCTTTATAAGCAGGCCCAAATAAAGTAGTAAAATTCAAACTAGAGTCTTCTATAGCAGCCGCATAGCACTGACCAAGGAGTGCCAACTTCTTACCAGAATTAAAAAGGCCCGCATTAAAAAAGTAAGGGCTAATTCTCCCCGACTTTAATGTAAATTCCCCAAATTGTAGAATCTGCTGCTTAATAACAAAATCTAGGAATTCCGCTTTATACTTTTGCATTCTTATCCAGACTAATTTTTAGATAAATTCAATACATCTCTTTGCATTTGAATGAGCTTTTTGATCCCTGAGTCAGCAAGATCAATCATCTCTGACAGCTGCTTCTTTGTAAAATCGCCATTTTCGCCTGTACCTTGAATTTCAATGAATCCTCCAGACTCAGTCATAACGATATTCATATCAGTCTCTGCATTTGAGTCTTCCATATAATCAAGATCAAGTATTGCAATTCCTTCGTAAATACCAACGGATACAGCCGCTACTAATTGCTCTAACGGAGATTTATTGACTTCATTACCGTTTGATAGCTTAGAAATAGCATCGACCAAAGCAACGCAGCCTCCTGTAATAGAGGCTGTCCGCGTTCCTCCATCGGCTTGAATTACGTCACAGTCGACCTTTATTGTGTTCTCCCCTAAAATTCTTAAATCTACGGCGGCTCGCAGGGATCTCCCAATAAGTCTTTGAATCTCTAGGCTTCTTCCAGACTGTTTGCCCCGCGCAGCTTCTCGGTCCATTCGCGTACCAGTTGATCTAGGTAACATTCCATATTCTGCGGTTATCCAGCCCTGCCCCGAACCCTTAAGGAATCTAGGCACAGAACCTTCAATAGATGCATTACACAAAACTTTAGTTTCACCAAATTCAATTAATACTGAACCCTCTGCGTGTTTCGTATAATCACGAGTCATGGTTATTGGCCGAAGGTCGTCTATTTTACGGTTAGTCGCTCGCTGTAACTTAGTCATATATTTAGGTGAACTCAAATTGAAAGTATTGCTAATTATCCTTCATATTACTTTGCGTTGCGAGTAATCGCATTAGTTAGGCTGTTAAATGTGTTTAATGGCGTATTGAGTTAGAATGCAAACTAGTGCGCAAATTGGGAATTAACGATGACTCTTAGTATGACTGCTTTCTCCAGACAACAAGTAGACAGCAACTGGGGCTCTTTAACTTGGGAAATACGATCAGTAAACCATCGTTACTTGGAAACTAGCGTTCGTTTACCCGAAAATTTTCGGAGTTTAGAAAATTCTATACGAGAAAAACTGCGGGAAAACCTTAAGCGCGGCAAAATAGAATGCCAGCTCCATTTTAAAAAGCCTGATTCAACTCAATCTGAGTTACAGATAAATAAAGAGTTAGTTGAAAAGCTTCTTAATGTAAGCTCTATAATTCATAGATCCACTGAAACCACTTTCCAGCTAAACACTATTGATATATTAAGATGGCCGGGAGTAATAGTAGAGCACAAATTGGATACGAATGTTGCTGAAAATGAAGCAATTACTCTTTTCGACCAAGCATTGGAAGCGTTGATCTCGGCTAGGAAAAGGGAAGGAGATGCCTTAAAAGTTCTGCTCTCAAACAGAATCGAAGCTATCAAAGAGATAGTTAGTTCCATTAGGGGGAAAATGCCTGAAATTATATCTAACCAAAAGCAAACTTTGCTTGACCGATTAAGAGAGCTCAAAGCAGAGCTAGAGCCTATTAGGCTTGAGCAAGAAATTACGCTCCTTGCGCAAAAAGCAGATGTTGACGAAGAGCTGGATCGATTAGACTCGCACTTGCAAGAAGTAGAAAGAGTAATTAACTCATCTAATCAGAAGGGAAGAAGATTAGACTTCTTGATGCAAGAACTAAATAGAGAAGCTAATACTCTTTCTTCAAAATCGATTGTAATCGAAACAACACTCAGCGCTGTTGAGCTAAAAGTTTTAATTGAACAAATGCGTGAACAAATTCAGAATGTGGAATAAATGGAAACTGGTAAATTATACATGATTACCGCGCCGTCGGGTGCCGGGAAAACTTCTCTGGTAAAAACTTTAGTTAATCAGAATAATAATTTATGTGTTTCAATATCCCATACGACACGACCACCTCGTAATAATGAATTAGATGGAGTCAACTATCACTTTATTAATAATAGTGAATTTATGGAAATGTTATCGCAAGGACAATTTCTTGAATCAGCAAATGTATACGGTCACTACTATGGAACTTCTCGAACATGGGTCGATGAACAATTAAAATCAGGAAATAACGTAATACTCGAAATAGATTGGCAAGGAGCGAGACAAGTTCGTGATTTGTTGTCTAATGTATGTTCAATATACATCTTGCCACCTTCTTTAGAAGCTTTAACAAAACGACTAAAAGATAGGGGGCAAGATGATGATGATACGATTGAAAACCGAATGAATGAGGCTCAAAGCGTTATAGCACATGTTACAGAAGCCGATTTTGTAGTGGTTAATGATGAATTCGAATTGGCCATAAAAAATATTAATGCCATTATTAACTCTCAAGGCCTAAATACAAAGCCCCAAGAGCTTGATCTTAAAAATCTTATAGAAAGACTTACCCAAAAATAAGATTTATTTCAAAAAAAGTGGATAAAGTCAGATTGATGCATTTAAAACGGTATTTCTGTAGAATCTCCAATCTTTTTAGGGGTTTGACAAAAGATGGTTTGCAGCGGCATGGAAAACATAACACACTGAATTTATTAAATATATTTTATAATTTGACCTTTTTAAATTTACTCACAAGGCTTTAACATGGCAAGAATTACTGTAGAAGACTGTTTGGATAACGTGGACAACCGCTTTGAACTGGTAATGGTTTCAAGCAAACGAGCGCGTCAATTACAAATTGAAGGTAAAGATCCATTGGTAGCAGTTGACAACGACAAACCAACTGTAGTCGCACTTAGTGAAATAGCGGACGGGCTGGTTGACGCACAAATATTAGTTGCGAAACCGAGGGTTGAGCTGGAAGAGATTAGCGAAGCTGTATCTGGAGAAAATACGGAAGTTGCATCCGAAGAAAATACGGAAGCTGCATCCGAAGAAGATGCTGAATCGCTAGACCAAGATAAACCTCTCCCGTCCGAATAAAAAACAAAGGTGTCAGCTCTTGCAGCCCACATCCGAAGCCACAATAGATTCTCTTGCCAATGGTTTAGCTAGTTATTTAGCCACGGATCAGGTGAATGGAGTTAGGCGCGCATATTTTTATGCTGAACAAGCACATGCAGGGCAATACCGGCATAGCGGCGAAGCGTATGTGAACCATCCTTTAGCTGTTGCATCAATCCTAAGTGAAATGCATATGGACCACCAAAGCTTAATGGCTGCTATGCTCCATGATGTCATCGAAGATACCGGTATAACCAAAACAGCAATAAAATCCCAATTTGGAAATACCGTTGCTGACTTAGTCGATGGCGTAAGTAAGCTCAATAAGATTACTTTTAGCTCTCGCGCCGAGGCACAAGCTGAAAATTTCCAAAAAATGGCTATGGCTATGGCCAAAGACCTTCGAGTTATTCTAGTCAAAATTGCAGATCGCCTTCATAACATGCGTACCCTAAAAGTTCTAACTCCAGATAAACGCAGAAGAATAGCTCGAGAGACTATAGATATTTACGCCCCCATTGCGAATAGATTGGGCATGAACAACGTTCGCGTAGAGTTTGAAGAATTAGGCTTCAAAGCCCTTTATCCGATGCGTGCAAAGCGAATCAGCGCAGCCGTAAAGCGGATTAGAGGAAACCGCAAAGAAATTGTTAGTCAGATCCAAACTTCGTTGGAGGCGTGCCTCGAAAGAGAAGAACTGCCAGGCCGAACGATCGGTAGAGAAAAACACCTCTACAGTATCTATGAAAAAATGCGCAGTCAGAGAAAGCCTTTCTCAGAGATTATGGATGTATATGCATTTCGCATCGTAGTAGATCGAGTTGACACATGTTATCGAGTGCTTGGGGCTATGCATAGCTTATACAAACCAGTTCCAGGTCGTTTTAAAGATTACATTGCTATACCAAAAACAAATGGATACCAATCACTGCATACCACTTTATTTGGCATGCATGGTGTTCCTATAGAGATACAGATTCGCACTGAAGAAATGGAGGCAATGGCGAATAATGGTATAGCAGGCCATTGGTTGTATAAATCCAGTGATGACCTACCAAGTAATGCGCATGTCCGAGCTCGCGAGTGGGTCAATGGTTTGCTAGAAATGCAAAAGCATGCCGGTAACTCGTTAGAATTTATTGAAAATGTGAAAATTGATCTATTCCCTGATGAAATTTATTTGTTCACGCCCAAAGGGCAAATATTTGAACTACCAACTGGGTCAACAGCTGTAGATTTTGCCTACGCGATCCATACAGACGTGGGAAACTCTTGCGTTGCGTGCCGTATTAGCCGGCGGCTGGCGCCATTAAGCGAGCCTTTGGAGAGTGGTCAAACGGTAGAAATTATTACAGCACCGGGAACACAGCCTAATCCTGCTTGGTTAAGTTTTGTAGTTACGGGTAAAGCACGAAGTAATATTCGTCATTATTTAAAAAACCAGAAACGCTCAGAATCAATCGCTCTGGGTACTCGGTTACTCAATAAAGCATTGTCTACTTTCGATATCGAGCTAAATTCTGTCCTTCAAGAAAATATCGATATTATTCTCAAGCAAATCAATCTCAAGAATACGGAACAGCTGCTAGAAGAGATTGGGCTAGGCAATCATATGTCTTACATGATAGCGCAAAGATTGGCATCAACATCTCAGCCCAACGCTACGATCAACGAAAGCCAGCCTATTCAAAACGAGCAGGACACACTGGCAATCCGTGGATCTGAGGGTATGGTTATGAATTATGCGAAATGTTGCCACCCAATACCAGGCGACCCTATAGTTGGGCATATAAGCTCCGGCCGAGGTATGGTAATTCATACTGAAAATTGTAATAACATAATAGATATTCGAGACAATCCTGAGAAATGTGTTGCAGTAACTTGGGATCCGGATGTTGAGGGAGAATTTTCAGTAGAGTTCCGCGTGGAGCTAGAAAATCAACGCGGAATTATCGCCACATTGGCAACTACTATCACGGGAGCGGAAGCCAATATCGAGAAGATTAGTACAATAGAACGAGACGCACGATTTAGTATTGTTAACCTTTCTTTGAATGTTAAAAATCGCGTGCACTTGGCTCGCGTAATGAAGCGGGTACGACTAATCAAGCCAGTGGCTCGGGTAACCCGTGTTAAGAGTCGAAAGATTCGTAAAACAATAAAGACCACCTTAGGTAGTAATTAATGGCTAACAAAGAAGCGATAAAGACGGCAAGCGCACCCGAAGCCATAGGCCCTTATTCCCAAGCGATAAAAAGCGGCTCTTTAGTTTTTCTTTCAGGCCAAATTCCTTTAATTCCTCAGACTATGGAAATAGTTGAAGGAGATATAGCAGCACAAGCGCATCAAGTATTTAAAAATCTTAAAGAAGTAACTAACGCGGCTGGTGGAGATTTAGGCGATATCGTAAAGCTAACTATTTTCATGACCAAACTAAAGAATTTTGAAATAGTTAATGAAATTATGAAGCGCTATTTCCAGGAACCTTTTCCTGCGAGGGCAACTATAGAAGTAAGTGCTTTACCCAAAGCTGTCTCAATAGAAATTGAAGCGATAATGGCACTATAGTTCTAAGAAAGTTCTCGCACTTTTATTATTTCACTTCTAGCTCAAAACTTAAAAAGTTCATATACTGAGTCTTAATCAGCCGCTAGCGCATTCTCAAATTATGCTAAACCAGTCCTTGGATCAAATTTCATTAACGCGATTGAAAGGAGTAGGCCCATCTCTTGAAAAAAAATTTGCACAGATCTCAATCTATAATCTTCAAGATTTGCTTTTCCATTTACCTTATCGCTATGAAGACCGTACAAAAGTAAATTCGATTAGCGAAATAAATTTAGGCGAGCACGTTCTGTTACAAGGCGAGATCATATCCAGCAGCATTCAGTTTGGGCGACGCCGAAGTCTTAATTGTATGATCCGTGATAATACTGGCTGCGTCTCACTTCGCTTTTTCCATTTCAGTAGTGCACAAAAGGCAGCTCTCAATACCGGGAAGCTTATACAATGTTATGGTGAAATACGGCTCGGTCGCAGAGGATTGGAAATTTACCACCCAGAATACAAAATCGTGGATAATTTTAGATCTGAATTGATCGAAAATTCATTAACTCCAATTTATCCAACGACAGAAGGTATGCAACAAAGCAGACTTCGAAATTTTATACAGCAAGCATTAGAAATTTTGGACAGCTTTGATGAAGTACAGGACTTTCTGCCTTCCGAAGTCACCAAGAAATTTGACCTTTGCGGATTAACTACAGCATTAAGATTTCTCCACCGCCCTCCAATTGACTCATCATTGAATTATGCCAATAACGCTTTTAATCCATGGCAGAAAAGACTCGCATTTGAGGAATTACTCGCACATCGACTTTGTATGAGAAAATTTAGAAGCGACTCGCTTCAAGAATCTGCGCCGATCTTCAAAGGTAATAGTCAATTAATCGACAACTTTCTAGAGAGCTTACCTTTTACATTAACTAGAGGGCAACAAACAGCTTATAAAGAAATATCTGAAGATTTAGCTAAGGCTAGTCCAATGTTACGGCTTTTGCAGGGTGATGTTGGCTCAGGAAAAACTGTTGTGGCAGCCTTAACTTCTTTGCATGCAATTAATAACGGCTATCAAGTTGCCCTAATGGCCCCAACAGAAATACTAGCAGAGCAACACTACCAAACCTTTCTTGGGTGGTTCTCTAATTTAGGAATAAAAGTCGGGTGGCTTAGTGGCAAAACCAAAGGGTCTGAAAAATCTTAACAACTACACAATCTTGCCGCCGGCCACTGCCAAATAATTATTGGAACCCATGCGTTATTCCAAGATGATGTTCATTATCAGAGTTTGGGCTTAATAGTTATAGATGAACAACATCGCTTCGGTGTACACCAGCGATTAACTTTGCGAAAT
The DNA here is from genome assembly GCA_029242705.1 of Gammaproteobacteria bacterium. Classification (GTDB taxonomy): domain Bacteria; phylum Pseudomonadota; class Gammaproteobacteria; order Pseudomonadales; family Pseudohongiellaceae; genus UBA9145. The sequence continues at coordinate 7,262 of JAQWTK010000030.1, forward strand.
AAAGCATATATATTAAAAGTAAACCCTCACCAATTAGTTATGACAGCAACTCCGATTCCTAGAACTCTTGCAATGAGTGCTTATGCTGATTTAGATAATTCTATAATTAGCGAATTACCCTCTGGCAGACTTCCAGTTGACACGGCAATCATCCCTAACGACAGGCGAAATGAAGTTGTTAAACGTATTAAAAATGCATGCGCTAATGGCAATCAAGCATACTGGGTATGCACATTAATTGAAGAATCTGATATTTTGGATAGCGAGGCCGCCGAAGTTACAGCAACAAATCTTACCAAGCAACTTTACGGTATTAGAGTCGGTTTAATTCATGGCCGAATGAAACCGCAAGAAAAAACGGATGTGATGGCTGCATTCAAACAAGGATTAATTCAAATTTTAGTTTCAACCACAGTAATTGAAGTCGGGGTCGATGTTCCCAATGCGAGTTTAATGATAATTGAAAACCCGGAAAGATTAGGGCTAGCTCAACTTCATCAACTTCGAGGGCGAATAGGGCGAAGCAGTTTGCAAAGTTATTGCATTTTGCTATACCAGCCGCCCCTCTCAGAAGTCAGCAAGCACAGACTGTCCGTTATGCGCGATAGTAATGACGGATTCTACATTGCGGAGAAAGATTTAGAGTTACGTGGCCCCGGCCAAGTACTGGGTACCCAGCAAACAGGGTTAATGTCCTTTAAGGTTGCCGATATTGCCAGAGACTCATCCTTGCTAGAGGAGGTCAAATATTCTTCAGAAATCATCTTTCAAGATCATCCCAATGTTGTTGAGCCCCTAATTCGCCGCTGGCTTGGAGATCGCCAAAATTATGTTAATGTCTAGTATCTAGCGTAGATTAATACCCTTAGAAAACTTATCCTTATCGTTTTAACTTATATAACGTTATCACTAATAAGCCTTTATGAGCCTTTTGGAAAAATTTACATCATTATTGCCTAATAGGCTCAAGGCTATATATCAAGATTTCTATAAAAAAACTCTACCATTTATTGAGCTCACACGACTAAATCGCCCTATTGGTATTTATCTATTGCTTTGGCCTACTATAGCCGGACTGTGGATAGCCTCAGCCGGGTCTCCAACACCATCCCTAGTCACAATTTTCATACTGGGTACCGTAGTCATGCGTTCTGCTGGTTGCTGTATAAATGATTTCGCGGACTATCAAGTAGATGGAACCGTAGAAAGAACTAAAAACCGGCCACTAGTTAATGGCAGACTCAAACGATCGGATGCTCTATTTTGTTTTAGCTTATTTTCTAGTATTGGTTTTATATTGGTTTTATTTACAAATTCAGAAACCGTCTTTCTTTCGTTTGGTGCAATAGCCGTCATTGCCGTATATCCTTTTGCCAAACGTTATACAAATTTGCCTCAACTCATACTAGGCGTAGCGTTCTCTTGGGGCATACTTATGACATTCACGGCAACTAAAGGAAATATTACCCAAATTGCTTTCTTATTATTCATTGCCAATATTTTATGGACCATAGCCTATGATACACAATACGCAATGGTAGACAGAGAGTTTGATATAAAAATAGGGATCAAGTCTACTGCAATTCTTTTTGGAGACTCAGATCGGATAGTAATTGGACTGTTGCATACGGGATTTATTGCAACTTTATTTTTGGTAGCTCTCCAATTGCAATTTGGGCTTGTTTACTATATTTCTCTAGGTATCGCGAGCCTGCTACTGTCGTACCAACACTACCTAATTAAAGATCGGCAACCCGACTTATGTTTTAGGGCATTTCTGAACAACAACTGGGTTGGCTTAGTAATATTTTTAGGGACGCTACTCCATTACTTGTAGTAATTTGTGATCACGCCTAATAATACGAACTAAGAATTTTATCGGCCGGTAAAAGCCTGAATTCCGGTTTGCGTTCGACCAAGTATTAAAGCATGAATATCTTGAGTGCCTTCATACGTATTGACTACCTCAAGATTTTGCGCATGCCTCATAACCGGATACTCATCTGAAATGCCATTGCCGCCAAGCATATCTCTCGACTCCCTAGCCGCGTCAAGCGCCTTTAAACATGAATTCCTCTTAAGTAAAGAAATTAGTGGGGGAGCAAGTTTTCCCTTATCTTTTAGCCGGCAAGCTTGTAAACAACCCTGTAGGCCTATACTAATGTCCGTCTGCATTTGCGCTAGCTTTTTCTGAATTATTTGATTGGCGGCAAGTGGCCGGCCAAATTGTTTTCTGTCTAAAGTATATTTCAATGCCGTGTGCCAACAAGTTTCTGCTGCGCCAAGAGACCCCCAAGCAATTCCTAAACGCGCTGAATTAAGACAACTGAAAGGGCCATTAAGACCTTTCGCATCAGGCAGTTTATTTTCTTGTGGGACAAACACCTCATCCATAACAATTTCACCGGTTACGGACGCACGAAGCGCTAATTTACCTTCAATCTTAGGCGCCGAGAGTCCTTGCGTGCCTTTCTCTAATATAAATCCTGAAATGACACCTTCATCATCTTTCGCCCAAACAATAAAAATATCAGCTATTGGCGAATTAGTTATCCAATTCTTGGCTCCCGAAAGACTGTAACCTCCTGGCGCTGATTTTGCTCGCGTATTCATGCCGCCTGGGTCCGAACCATGATCGGGCTCTGTTAGGCCAAAGCAACCAATATATTCTCCCGTTGCCAACTTTGGCAGATATTTTTCTTTTTGTATTTCACTACCAAAAGTATTAATTGGGTGCATAACTAGACTAGATTGAACGGACATCATTGAACGATAACCAGAGTCGACAGATTCAATTTCTCTGGCAATTAAACCATAACAAACATAATTCATACCGGCGCAACCATGGCCTTGGATCATTGGGCCCAGCAAGCCAAGTTCTCCCATTTCACGAAAAATTTCAGGGTCTGTCTGCTCATTACGATAAGCATCCCTAACTCTCGGTAATAATTTATTTTGTGCATACTGTTTAGCAGTATCACGAACCATTCGTTCCTCTTCGCTCAATTGCTCTTCTAACAAGAAAGGATCCTGCCAATCGAATGGCACATCATCTGCTCTAACAGACATAAATGTCTCCTACTTCAACGATAAGTATTTAAGGGGCCCAAAATTCGGGGCCTATATTCTATCAAATTATAGCTCATACTCTAAATAGCCAAGTCATTTTCAAAAGGCCGTTATCAGAATAAGCATGATTTGAGCAAACTCCCGCGCAACATTTTGCTAGAATACATAGTTATGGACGTTTCCCACATTCTAGATTCTCTAAACGATCAGCAACGAAATGCAGTTGCTAGTCCCGCAAACAATCTACTTGTGCTAGCTGGAGCGGGCAGTGGCAAAACCCGTGTGCTTGTTCATCGCGTCGCTTGGCTTATTGAGGCCGAAAATATATCACCCTTTTCAATAATGGCGGTTACTTTTACGAACAAAGCAGCAAGAGAGATGCGTGGCAGAATTGAAGACTTGCTAGGGCAGAGCTATAGCCGAATGTGGGTAGGCACATTTCACGGTCTTGCTCATAGACTTCTCCGGTCTCACTGGAAGGAGGCCAACCTCCCACAAGATTTTCAAATTCTTGATGCGGACGATCAATTGCGCTTAATAAAGCGTCTCCTTAGATCACTAAACATTGATGAAGAAAAATGGCCAGCAAAACAATGCCAATGGTACATAAACTCCCAAAAAGACGAAGGCCTACGCGCAAAGAATATCGAGCACAATGAAGATAATTACACCAAAACCCTTTTAGAAATCTACAAAACCTATGAGGAAATTTGTGAAAGAGGAGGCATGATAGATTTCGGTGAAATCTTGCTGCGCGCTCATGAGCTTTGGTTGCAAACCCCGCAGATTCTTGACCATTATCAAAAACGATTCCAATTTATTCTCGTAGATGAATTTCAAGACACAAATTCGATCCAGTACGCGTGGCTCCGCGTTCTCGCGGGCGACCATAATCAAATGATGGTCGTAGGAGATGATGACCAATCAATCTATGGTTGGCGTGGAGCAAAGATCGAGAATATCCAAAAGTTTAATGTAGACTTTCCAGATGCAGATACCGTGCGTTTGGAGCAAAATTATCGATCTACTTCAACGATTTTAACCGCCGCAAATAAATTAATTGCCAATAATCATAGTAGGCTTGGTAAAAATCTTTGGACCGAAGGATCAGAAGGCGAAAAAATTAGTCTGTATGAAGCATTTAACGAACAAGATGAAGCTCGATTTATAGTAGATCGCTTACAAGATTGGTTTAACGCAGGTAATTCTCGTCGTGATAGCGCAATACTTTATCGTTCAAACGCACAATCTAGAGAGCTGGAAGACGCCTTATTACGGGTAGGTATGCCCTATGTGATTTATGGAGGCCATCGATTCTATGAGCGGCTTGAAATAAAAAACGCCCTTGCTTATTTGCGCTTGTTAGTAAATCGAGACGATGACACTGCCATTGAGCGCATTATAAATATCCCGGTTCGAGGTATCGGTGGTAGGACAATTGCCCTTCTTCGCAATGCCGCTAGGGAGAATAATTGTTCCT
>JAQWTK010000041.1 GCA_029242705.1 Gammaproteobacteria bacterium
AGCAGGTGTTGATGAGGTTGGTAGGGGATCATTAGCAGGAGATGTAGTCGCTGCAGCTGTTGTATTAGACGTTAAAAAACCTATCGCAGGTCTTGCAGATTCTAAAAAATTAACGAAGAATCAAAGAGAAAGAGTATATCGAGAAATTCAAGAGCGTGCGATTTGTTATTCAGTTGGGAGAGCAAGTCCAGTTGAAATTGATTCACTAAATATCTTACAAGCAAGTCTCTTAGCAATGGCTCGTTCGGTCCAGTCTTTGCGTACGGAACCTAAATTTATTTACGTTGACGGAATTCATTTGCCGGATTGGGGCTATCTATCCGAAGCAATTGTGAGGGGTGACTCATTGGTGCCATCAATCGCAGCGGCCTCGATAATAGCTAAAGTAACTAGAGATAAAGAAATGGTCGCCATGGATCGGCTATATCCCGAGTATGGTTTCGCTAAAAATAAAGGGTATCCAACGAAACTACATATTAAAGCACTTGATAGCCTAGGGCCTTGCTTTATACATCGAAATTCTTTTAGGCCAGTATCAGCATTAAGACGATAAATTTTCCAACGGAGAATAAGACAGAAATATTGTATATTATGTATGTTAATTTATTACTTTTGATAGTTACCATATTAGGAACGGCGCTGCGGAATGCTCGATAAGTCTAAAAGTCAAAAATATTTTCATCTTCGGCTGCATACTGAGTTTTCGATAAGCGATGGTTTAGTAACCATGGTTCCGTTAATTGATAACTTGAAAAAAATGGAAATGCCAGCAATTGCTATCACTGATTTGGCGAATTTTTTTGGTTTGATTAAATTTTATAGTAAAGCTATTAAGGCCGGAATTAAGCCTATATGTGGGTGTGATGTTTTGGTGGAAAATCAAGATGGAGTGTGTTCTAGATTAGTTTTATTGGTTAAAAATCGCACTGGGTATTTAAATCTTACCAGTTTAATCTCCGACCTTTATACAGAATCATCGAATCATAAAAATATCGTTTTACCCCAAAATCATCTGGAAGGACGGACTGAAGGCTTGATTGCGCTGTCTGGTGCTCAGCATAGTGATGTCGGGATTGCCCTATTAGACAATGATAAGAATTTGGCAGAAAGTAATTTAAATCGGTGGAAAGAGCTATTTTTGGATTCTTTTTACTTGGAACTTCAGCGACTAGGCAAGACTAATGAAGAGCTCTATATTGAAAGAGTGATCGATTTGGCAATTGCACAGCAAATACCAGTTGTGGCTACTAATGATGTCCGGTTTTTAAGTAAAGAAGATTTTGAGGCGCATGAAGTCCGAGTTTGTATAAATCAACGCCGCACACTTGACGATCCTAGGCGTAGTCGCAATTACACTGACCAACAATATCTGAAAAGTTCGGAAGAAATGTGCGAATTATTTGAAGATATTCCTGAGGCTATTAGTAATTCTGCAGAAATCTCGCAGCGTTGTAATCTTGAATTAGAAATAGGTGTTCCTCATTTGCCGAACTATCCTGTTCCTGGAGGAGTAGCCCTTGAGGACTATTTGTCTCAGTTAAGCCGAGCGGGCCTTAAGAAACGATTAAGTTGTTTTTTTTCTGGAAGCTCTAATAACGAAAATCATTCTTTGGCATATTCAGAACGATTGAATCTAGAGCTAAAGATTATTAATGATATGGGTTTTGCAGGTTACTTTCTTATTGTTATGGAATTTATTCAATGGGCAAAGGATTCTGATATCCCAGTAGGCCCTGGAAGGGGATCCGGTGCCGGATCGTTGGTTGCTTACGCTCTAGGGATCACAGACCTTGATCCATTAAAATATGACCTTCTTTTTGAGCGATTTCTAAATCCAGAGCGTATATCAATGCCAGATTTTGATGTCGACTTCTGTATGGAGGGAAGAGATCGTGTTATTCAACATGTAGCTGATCTCTACGGCAAAGATGCAGTTTCTCAGATAGTGACATTTGGAACCATGGCTGCAAAGGCCGTTGTCCGCGATGTGGCTCGTGTACAAGGTAAGCCTTATGCGTTAGGTGACAAAATATCTAAATTAATACCCTTTGAGCCTGGTATGACCTTAGCCAAAGCATTCGAGCGGGAAGAATTATTAGTTAATTTCGTGAAAACCGATGAGGATGCCCAAGAAATTATAGAAATGGCATATAAACTAGAAGGTATTGCGCGTAACGTTGGAAAGCATGCTGGTGGCGTCGTCATAGCTCCTACTAAATTAATAGATTATACGCCGCTATATTGCGAAGAGTCTGGTGAAAACTTAGTAACACAGTTTGATAAAAATGATGTAGAAACTGCAGGTTTAGTTAAATTTGATTTTCTTGGTCTTCGAACGCTCACTATTATTGATTGGGCGGTGAAGATGATTAACGAGCAAAAAAACGAAGACCAAACTCCTGTCGATATCAACTCTCTTCCGCTCAATGATGAGTCTGTCTATCGGTTGTTACAACAAGGTAAAACTACCGCGATTTTTCAGCTTGAATCTTCGGGTATGAAAGAGCTTATTAAGAGACTACTTCCTAATTGTTTTGAAGACATAATAGCTCTCGTAGCGTTATTTAGACCCGGTCCTCTTCGTTCTGGAATGGATAAAGAGTTTATTGATAGAAAACATGGTAGAACAAAAGTTGAATACTTGCATCCTGATTTAGAGCCCGTGCTATCGGATACTTATGGGGTGATTCTTTACCAAGAACAGGTTATGCAGATCGCTCAGACTCTTGCAAACTATACCCTAGGTGGCGCCGATATTTTGCGAAAAGCGATGGGGAAAAAAGATGAAGAAGAGATGGCAAAACAACGTGAAACTTTTATGGACGGAGCACTTTCGAAAGACGTTGACGAAAGGGTGGCGAAATCAATCTTTGATTTAATGGAAACTTTTGCTGAGTATGGATTCAATAAGTCACACTCAGCGGCGTATGCCCTAGTTGCCTACCAAACTGCTTGGCTTAAAACTCATTTCCCTTCTTACTTTATGGCTGCAGCTCTTTCAGCAGATATGCAAAATACGGATAAAATAGTGATCCTAATAGATGAATGTAGGGCTATGGGACTTAAAATTTTGCCCCCTGATGTAGACATCGGATGGTTTAATTTTACAGTTAATAAGGATGATGCAATTGTTTATGGTTTGGGCGCTATTAAAGGCGTTGGCGAAGGTCCTATTGAGGCGATTATTAGAGCTAGAGAAGATAAGAATTTTGCTAGTTTATTGGATTTATGCCAACGAGTTGATTCTCAAGCGGTCAATAAAAGAACGATGGAGGCTCTAGTACGATCTGGTGCTTTGGACCATCTAATAGATGGTAGTTATGATGAATCACGTGCTCAACTTGCCGCAATGCTTCTAGATACCATGTTGGCTGCGGAGCAGAGCAATAGAAATGAAGCGAGTGGTGTAGAAGATTTATTTGGAGATATAAAGCCAATTGAACCTTCTATTAGTGTTAATAATCATGGGGTAAGGAATTTCCAGGTATGGACAGAGCAAGAGCGTTTAACGGCAGAGAAAGAGGCCTTAGGATTGTACCTCTCGGGGCACCCGATTGATGAATATCTACCAGAGCTTTCCAGTATCGTTAAAAATCGACTAATAAATTTAAAGCCCCAAAGAGGAACTCAACTAGTCGCTGGTTTATTACATGATTTTCGCAAGTGGCAGAGCAATGACGGCAGAACGGGCGCATCACTGACTCTGGATGATCGTAGTGCGCGATTCGAAGTATCTTTATTTGGAAATGATTATGAGAAATATCAGGCGCTACTGCAAAAAGATCTTATTTTGGTAATTGAGTGCACCGTAAGCGTGGATGATTATAAAGGCGTTATGCAAGGTCGAGCGAAACAAATTATGACATTAGACCAAGTTAGAAGAAAGTATGCCCGCCACTTATCACTAAATTTAAATTCGGAAGAATTAGAGTCAGGGTTTTGCGAGAATTTGGCTAAAATTTTAGCCCCCTATTGCAATGGGTCGCAAAAATTAGTTATTCCAGATCAGGAAGACATAAAATCTTTAAAAGAAGGATGCCAGATTGTTATAAATTACCAGCGATCAGGACTAAGTGGGTGTATAATACTAGGCGGCAACTGGGTGGTTATACCGACTAATGAATTATTACAAGCTTTAAAGATGGAATATGGGAATGATCAAATAGAATTGGGTTATAAACAACAATTATCACTAAACTAAAACATTTGGCGGATTCTATATCCTGATTGACACATTAATTTCTTATCAAGAACTATGAACCCGAACTATTTAGAATTCGAACAACCGATCGCTGAATTAGAAGCCAAGATTCAAGAATTGAGGCTGGTTAATTCAGATGATGATATAAATATATCTGAAGAAATAGGAAACCTAACGAATAAAAGCACAAGACTTACTGAGAAAATATATTCGAATCTTACTCCATGGCAAATTTCTCAAGTCGCCCGCCATCCTTTAAGGCCTTACACCTTAGATTATATAAAATATATTTTTACTGAGTTTGATGAATTGCATGGAGATCGACTTTTTGCTGATGATCAAGCCTTGATCGGCGGACTGGCAAGACTTGATGGAAGACCGGTTGTGATTATTGGGCACCAAAAAGGGCGTGGCACTAGCGAGAAAATACGGCATAATTTTGGTATGCCTCGGCCTGAAGGTTACCGTAAAGCACGTAGATTAATAAAATTGGCAGAAAATTATAGGCTGCCTGTACTTGTGTTCATAGACACCCCTGGTGCTTATCCAGGAATGGATTCGGAAGAGCGATGTATTAATGAAGCGATCGCTGAAAATTTAGCGTTAATGTCTAGAGTTAATATACCTCTAATTGCTACGGTCACGGGAGAAGCTAACTCTGGTGGAGCTATAGCTATAGGTGTAGCCGATCATTTAAACATGCTTGAATATTCTACCTATACCGTCATAACTCCGGAGGGTTGTGCAACCATTTTATGGAAATCAGCGGAATACGCGTCTTCGGCTGCAGAGGCGATGGGAGTGACTTCTGAGAGGTTGAAAGCGTTAGGAATAGTAGATCAAACCATCCCCGAGCCTCTAGGGGGTGCGCATCGGGATTTAGAAGCAATGGCTGGGACTATAAAAATTGCTCTGATTGATCAGGTCGATCGGTTAAGTAGCCTCAGTATTGACGAGTTAGTTAATCGAAGATACAACCGCCTGATGAATTATGGAATAACCGCCTGACGAATAAGCAGTTACCCTAATTGTTGATGCATCCTTATATAGTGCTGATATAAATACCCACATGAAATTTAGCTTAGATAATCTAGCCGCCGAATTAAATCCTGTCAGAGAATACAAAACGCTAATATTGGGTTTGAGTGGAGGTTTAGATTCTATGGTTTTGTTATATGCTGTTAATGAGCTAATTAAAAGTAAGAAAATTTGCTCAAAATTGACAGCTTTACATATCAACCATAGGTTACAGGTAGACTCAGATGATTGGGAGCGGTTTTGCAAGATAAGATGCGCTGAATTGGGAATACCAATTATAGTCAAAAGACTTGAGACAGATTCACTGAAAGAAAATAAAAGTGACCTGGAAAATAAGGCTAGAAAAGCAAGATATGAAATATTTGAATCGATTGTTGATTCGGATTCGTGTTTAATACTAGCCCACCATTTTGATGATCAGCTAGAAACTCTTATATTTCGCTTAAATCGCGGTGCAGGTATAAAAGGTTTGACGGCAATGCCACAAAGTCGTGTGATCGGCTCTGGAATATTGTATAGGCCGCTGTTAAAAATTGAAGCTAAATCTCTTTATGATTTTGCTGAAGCTACAGAATTACAATGGGTAGTTGATCATTCTAATGCAAACGTTGCTTTCGATAGAAATTATCTAAGGCACGAAATCTTACCAAGGATAGAGCGCCGTTGGCCCAATTATCGCGAAAGTTGGGCTAAATCCCTTGAATTAATATCTGAAGCTAGAGAGGTGACTGAGGAGGTTGTATTAGCCGATTTTTCCTCGGTAGTTTCAGACGCATCGAATAAGTTAATCCTTAGCTTGTTGATGAATCTAACTAAAGCGCGCCAACGAAATGTAATCAAATATTGGTTAATGAAAATAGCTAAAATAGAGATTGGTTGGAATAAACTACAACATATGGTTAACGAAGTATTGCCAGCTGCATCTCATTCAAATCTAGAAATCAATATAAATGAGTATTTAATCTGTAGTTATCGAAATCAGCTATACCTTTTAAGAAAGTATGCTCCTTTGCCAAATGTTTGCCACTGGGATTTAAAAGGCTCTCAAAAATTAGTGATAAATAACAATGGTGTGCTGATGGCTAATCAAACCGAAGGAAAAGGTATTAGTGGAAAATTAGTTGACAATTTACAGGTAAGATTTCGTCAAGGAGGAGAGAATTTTCGAATTTCAGGTAGGCCCTTAAAGAGCTTAAAAAAGATTCTTCAGGAGTCGAAGGTCGAGCCATGGATTCGACCTAGAATTCCATTAATTTATAATCAAGACGAATTGGTTTGTGTGGTCGGCATTGGTATTAGCGCTTCGGCCTCGGCAGCACCAGAGGAGATTGGATTTTCGTTAAGTTGGGATTTTCCTAATAATTGAACTTCTGATCTTTATGACTTAAGAGATTGTCCAGATTGAGCTTGTGGTTTCGATCTGGTAGGCTGTAGTTCCATCTACTTGGGTTAGATATGTTTTGACTCAGACGAATGAGATGGGGCCTCAATGACTCGTTTTATCTTTATTACCGGTGGTGTTGTTTCTTCCTTAGGGAAGGGCATCACATCTGCGTCGCTAGCCGCTATTCTTGAGGCTCGCGGCTTAAATGTCACTATGCTCAAATTGGATCCCTATATTAATGTAGATCCTGGAACCATGAGCCCATTCCAACATGGAGAAGTTTTTGTTACCGAAGACGGTGCTGAGACAGACTTAGATCTTGGCCACTACGAACGTTTCAGTCGTATAACGATGAGGCAGAATAATAATTTCACCACTGGTCGAGTATATGAAGAGGTCCTAAAGCGAGAGCGGCGCGGCGATTATTTGGGCGCAACTATACAAGTAATCCCGCATATTACTGATGAAATAAAGAAACGGATTATAGAAGGTGCGGGTGCCGCCGACGTAGCTTTGGTAGAGATTGGTGGAACTGTTGGCGATATTGAGTCTCAACCATTTTTAGAGGCAGTTAGGCAGTTAAGGGTCGAATTGGGGGCTGAAAAAGCTTTATTCTTACATTTGACACTTGTTCCCTACATTAGTACAGCAGGTGAGACGAAAACTAAGCCAACCCAACATTCTGTAAAAGAGTTAAGATCAATTGGAATTCAGCCTGACATTCTAGTCTGTCGATCTGAACAGGAGATTGATGAACCGGCAAGAAAAAAAATTGCTTTATTCACTAATGTTGAAATTCCTGCAGTAATTTCATTGCCAGATACCGAATCGATTTACCGGATTCCTTCAATTATAGGGGCGGCTGGTCTAGATGAAATCGTCGTTAAAAAATTCAACCTTAATTGCCCAAAAGCAGATTTTGCGGAATGGGATCGTGTGGTTGATGCTCAATCAAACCCGGAGCGAGAAATAAAGTTAGCGATGGTTGGTAAATATATGGATTTACTTGATGCCTATAAATCTCTTAATGAGGCAATCACTCATGCGGGAATTCAAACACGAACAAAAGTTTGCATTAATTATATTGACTCGACCGACATAATGAAAAATGGAGCTGACCAATTAGTAGATCATCATGCGATCCTTATTCCAGGTGGTTTTGGTGAGCGCGGCTTCGAGGGAAAAATCCTTGCTACCCGGTATGCCCGAGAAAATAAGATACCTTTTCTCGGTATTTGCTTGGGCCTTCAGGCGGCTGTAATAGACTATGCAAGAAATGTCGCAGGACTCGATGGTGCCAATAGTACAGAGTTTGAGGAAGATTGCACCCACCCAGTAATTGCTTTAATTAGTGAATGGAAAACGGCCAGTGGAGACATGGAGTTTAGGGATAGGACATCAGACCTGGGAGGCACTATGCGTCTTGGCGGGCAAAAATGTATTCTCAAAGAGAAGTCGGTCACTTATCAATGCTATGGCTCTGAGGAAATAGTTGAACGTCACCGTCATCGATATGAATTTAATAATGACTATGTCGATCGGCTTTCTAAAGCAGGATTGAACTTGGTTGGGAAATCAACGGATGGGTTGTTGGTGGAGGTTGTAGAAGTATCCGGTCATCCTTGGTTTGTTGGCTGCCAATTTCACCCAGAGTTTACGTCGACTCCTAGAGAAGGCCATCCATTGTTTACTGGTTTTGTTAAAGCGGGAATAGCGCGAAGTGAGGTAATGTCCAAAATTGCTAAAGATTGAAGTTTGGCGGAATATGATAATTTGTAATAACCAAAAGGTTCCGTTTTTTTTGCATCGAAGGATCATTCATATTTATGAATCACAAGCTTATTACTATCGATGATATCGAAGTTGCGAACCATAAATCATTTGTCTTATTTGGAGGATTAAATGTTCTGGAGACTCGTGACCTAGGTTTATTTGTTGCCGAAGAATTTAAGAATGTTTGCGATAAATTAGATATTCCGTTTGTTTTTAAAGCGTCATTCGACAAGGCGAACCGTTCTTCAATAGATTCCTTTAGAGGCCCAGGATTAGAGGAAGGGATTCGTTGGTTAGAAGATATAAAGAATCAAATTGAAGTTCCAATAATTACGGATGTACATGAAAAAAGCCAAGCGAAACCCGTATCTGAGGTCGCCGATATTCTCCAGCTACCAGCATTTTTATCACGTCAAACAGACTTGATTGAAGCGATGGCTCAAACTAAGGTGCCTGTAAATATAAAAAAAGCTCAGTTCTTAGCCCCTCAAGAGATGATCCATATTTTAAAGAAGTTTCAAAATGCAGGGACTGACAAGTTAATATTGTGTGAGCGTGGTAGTAGTTTTGGTTACAACAATTTAGTTGTAGATATGTTAGGTTTCTCGGTAATGAAAGACTTTGGTTGCCCTGTTATGTTTGATGTTACTCATTCATTGCAGAAGCCTGGTGCGAGAGTTAACAGCTCTGATGGCCGTCGCGCGCTTGTTACAAATCTAGCCAAAGCAGGTCTTTCGCAGGGATTGGCAGGATTATTTATAGAAGCACACCCTAGTCCAGATCAGGCTCTTTGTGATGGTCCTTGCGCTCTGCGCCTTGATTGTTTACATGCTTTTCTAGAACAAATGAAAGCTGTTGATGTGCTGGTTAAATCTCAACCAAAGATTAATACGGAGTAGTAATTTTTATCTTATTGTTGTTTTTGCAGGGTAATTAAATGTCTGAAATAAAATCTATCAGAGCTAGAGAAATCTTGGATTCGAGAGGCAATCCTACAGTCGAAGCTGATGTGGTGTTAACTAGTGGTGCTGTAGGCACTGCTTCTGCGCCTTCTGGAGCATCCACAGGGTCACGAGAGGCATTGGAATTAAGAGACGAAGATTCAACACGTTATTTCGGGAAAGGCGTGCTAGCAGCTGTAGATAATATCAATTCAAAGATACAAAAATCGCTTATTGGAATGTCCGTAGTTGAACAAAAGACATTGGACCAGATCATGCTGGACTTAGATGGCACAGATAATAAGTCCAGGCTAGGTGCTAACTCTATACTTGCCGTTTCTTTAGCTATTAGCAAAGCGGCTTCAAAGGATTTAGGTATTCCTTTGTATACACATATAGCAAGATTGAGCGGTAATGATCAGAATTTTAGTCTACCGGTTCCGATGATGAATATTATAAATGGCGGAGAACATGCCGATAATAACGTAGATATTCAAGAATTTATGATTCATCCTACGGGCGCACGCTCATTTAAAGAGGCATTGCGTTATGGGGCTGAAATATTTCAAGCGCTTAAAACAGTGTTAAAAAAACAAGGATTAAATACAGCGGTTGGTGATGAAGGAGGTTTCGCGCCAAATCTTCCTTCTAATGCAGCAGCACTAGATTCTATCCTTAATGCTATTGAAATTGCAGGTTTTGAGGCAGGGAAGGATATTCATCTAGCGTTAGATTGTGCGGCTTCTGAGTTTTGTATTGATGGAAAGTATAATTTGGCTGGTGAAAACAAAAGCTTCAATTCCGAAGAGTTTGTAGATTATTTAGAAGGGCTCACTAAATCTTATCCTATATTATCGATTGAAGACGGAATGGATGAGAGTGATTGGGAAGGTTGGGCTAAATTATCAGCTCAAATTGGCGATAGAGTTCAATTAGTCGGGGATGATTTATTCGTTACCAATACCGATATTTTGGAGAAAGGCATAAATCAAAATATAGCTAACTCTATTTTGATTAAATTTAACCAAATCGGTTCTCTCACAGAAACGTTGGCTGCAATTAATATGGCAAAAAATTCGTCTTATACTGCAGTGATTTCTCACCGTTCTGGAGAGACTGAAGATACTACCATCGCTGATTTAGCGGTCGCTACATCTTCTGGGCAGATAAAAACTGGCTCGCTATGCAGATCTGATAGGGTGGCTAAATATAATCGATTGCTTAGAATAGAAGAAGAGTTAGGAGAGAAATCTATTTACAATGGCTTAGCGGAATTTTCTCGCTTTTTGAGCTAGGTGGGTTATGAAAATTTTATATCCTTTTTTGTTTTGCTGCCTGTTAATTATGCAGTTTCAACTCTGGCTAGGAGATGATAGCGTCCGAACACTGAATCTTTTAAACGAAGAGCTGGTCGCTCAAAAAGACATTAATACAAAACTTGAAGAGAGAAATAGATTGCTTGAGATTGAAGTAATTGATCTCAAAACCGGTTTAGAAGCAGTTGAGGAAAGAGCACGCTCCGAACTTGGGATGATTAAAGAAGGCGAAACATTTTATCTCCTTGTTGACTAATAAAAAAATCCTGAACTCAGTTTAAAATCTGTAATTTAACTCAATAGAGTTTGTGAACAACATATGCGTATTTGGGCAATTTTGCCAGCTGCAGGAATTGGTCGCCGTTTTGGGTCGGCCCTACCTAAGCAGTACCTAAATCTTTGCGGTATTCCGGTCATTTTACATGCCATTAATCGCCTTTTGGAGCTTCAGGAGATTGAAAAAGTGATCGTCTCGCTTCATCCTGATGACCAGTATTGGTATGGTTTAAATATAGAGACACCTAAGGTAGAGACTATTCTTGGTGGTGATGAAAGAGCCGACTCAGTAGCTAATGCCTTAGAAAGTTTAGAGGGGATTGCGGAGAATACTGATTGGGTTGCTGTTCATGATGCGGTTAGGCCTTGTCTGACTACGTCAGATTTGAAAAAAATAATCTCTGAATTAAAAGATGAAAACGTTGGGGGCATACTAGCGAGCCCTATTGTGGATACATTGAAAAGAACAGACGAGAATATGAAGATAACTAAAACTCTAGATCGCAATCAAGTTTGGTCAGCGTTAACGCCACAAGTTTTTCGCTACGATATCCTTAAAAAGGCGCTCTCCGTGCAACGGGAAAGAAGCGCAGTCGCGACAGACGAGGCTGGAGCAGTTGAGGCATTAGGATATCAACCAAGAATTATTCCTGGAGAACCAACAAATATCAAAATTACTGAAGAAAAAGACTTAGCTCTGGCTGAGCATATTATTCTGTCTCAGGCAGAAAAGTCATGCTAGATGATTTTAGAATTGGACATGGTATTGATGTCCATAGGTTCGCCAAAGAAAGAATAAAAGAGAAGCCTCTCAGGCTCGCTGGTATTACCTTAAGTGAAAATTATAGCCTGGTAGCTCATTCGGATGGAGATGTAATTTTACATGCAATATGCGATGCAATATTAGGGGCATGCGCCGAAGGGGATATTGGAGAATATTTCTCAGACACCGATCAAGAATATTCTGGCATAGATAGTACTATCTTGCTTAGCAAAGTCTTAGAAGTAGCGAATGCGAAAAAATTAAAAATCTCAAATATTGATATTACTCTATTAGCGCAAGTACCTAAAATTAGCCCATACCGCAATGAAATGATTGAAAATCTTTGCGGTTTGCTAGACCTTAATTCTAATTACGTAAATCTTAAAGCAACTACTACTGAGCGTCTGGGTTATATCGGTCGCGAAGAGGGGATAGCTTGTCATTGTGTTGTTTTGATGAGTTCTAATGGCTAAGGTGTTCAAAGAAAAAATAGTCGATATCGCTCCCTTTGATTCTCTAAGTTATGTTAATTCAGCTCCTACTATTTCTGCGAGATTAAAAGTACATTTTGCAGATTTTAAGGTTACAGAAAATTTAGGGTTTGATCCTACGAAGAACGGAGATCATCTATTTATTAAAGTAAGGAAGATGGATCTTAGTACTTTAGAGGTTGCGAGAAAACTTTCGGAAGTTACTGGTTCGAAATTATCGTCAATAGGTTACTCCGGAATGAAAGATAAGAGAGGTGACTGTGTCCAATGGTTTAGTATTCCAACTGGGGAAGGGATAGAAAAAGCAATATTATCAATAGAAAACAATAAACTAAACGTAATTACAAGTCATCTCAATACGAGAAAACTTAAAATAGGCAGCCACAAAGAAAATCATTTCCATATTAAATTAAGAGATTGCCAAGGATCTAAGCTTGAGTTTAAAAACCGCATGGATAGAATTATGGAGCACGGAGTTCCAAACTATTTTGGCGAACAGCGTTTTGGCAAGGAAATGCACAATGTTTACGAAATGCTAAGAATTTTAAAAAAACCTTCCTCAGCTATTGATTCTAATTTTTCAGCGTATCTTCGAATCAAAACTCCCGTTAAAAGAAGCATATTGATTTCCGCTGTGCGTGCATACCTCTTTAATCAATTGCTATCAACCAGATTGCTTTTAAAAAATTGGTCGCACTATCTCTTGGGCGACATCTTAAATCTTGATGGCACTGACTCTTATTTTTCTGTGCTTGACAAAAATTGGGATGGAACTTTAGAGCAGCGATTAAATTCATTTGATATTCATATTTCAGGATTGCTCCCAGGAAATATTTCTTCGAAGGATAAGTATATAACTAGCAGTAAAGCAGCCGATATTGAAAATGATTTAATGAAAAATTATGAGCCTTTGTTGGAAGGGTTAAGACGAATGAAAGTTTCATCTTCGCGCCGCCCTTTACGCTTTCGACCAAAGAACTTTCAGTTTTCTTGGGAAGGAGGCGATTTGCTAAGCTTAGATTTCTCTTTGAGACGCGGATGTTATGCAACAAGTTTGTTACGCGAAATATGTCAAATAAGATAGGCAGATAATAAATTGAAATCTAAGCTAAATATTAGTGGTATAGGAATGACCTCTCAGCGCACTCGTGAGCGTTTGTTAGGGAGATTGCTGGAGCAGGGTATTAGTGACATGCGAGTACTTGATGTGATTCGTTCCACACCACGACATATATTTTTGGATGAGGCTTTATCCCATAGAGCATATGAAGACGTAGCCCTACCGATAGGTCACAACCAAACGATTTCCCAGCCTTATATTGTCGCTCGCATGACGGAAGTCGTTCTAGATTCCGGCCCCACAGATAAAGTATTGGAGGTGGGAACAGGTTGTGGTTATCAGACGTCAGTTATCGCTCAACTTAGTAAGACTGTCTATAGCGTGGAGCGAATAAAACCTTTACTAGATAAAGCTAAGAAAAATCTTAAGATGTTGAAAATTAGAAATGTTGAATTTAGGCATGATGACGGTAGTCTTGGTTGGATAGATAAAGCCCCTTTTGACGCTATCATAGCGACAGCAGCGCCTCAAACTATTCCGCTTGAATTATTACAGCAATTAAGCCCAGATTACGGCAGGCTTATAATTCCCGTTGGTGGTGAGGATAATCAAGAATTAAAACTCGTTATTCGTTCGGGAAAAGAATACCAAGAAAAGGCCATTGAAAGTGTTCGATTTGTGCCTCTTCTGATGGGTCAAATTCAAAACTAAAAAATAGCAAGGGGGTTGGATGCCTAAAAATTCTATAGACCTTCTAAAGGGGAAAGGGTCAAATTTAGGGAAACCATATTTTCAGATCGGATTGATTTTTCTTAAGGGCATGGCGATGGGATTAAGTGACTCGGTACCTGGGATATCTGGAGGTACAATAGCTGTTATTACTAACATTTACGAGCGTTTTATTTTCTCTATCCGATCTATAGATAATAATGCTTTAGGTTTATTGATTGCTGGAAAATTTAGTAAAGCATGGAAATATATTGATGGAAACTTTTTATTGATTTTAGGGTTGGGTATATTGATGGGAATTTTTCTTTCCGCAAATACTGTGCTCTATTTGCTAGATAATTATCGAGAACCCCTTTTTGCTTTCTTTATTGGTATGATTCTAACGTCTGTTTGGACCTTAAGAAGTAAATTTGATGCCCGCAAGGCAAAGAATTGGGTGGCCTCTGGAATCGGCGTGCTTTTTATTCTGATTGTAGGGAGTATTGATGCTAGGATCGTGGAAGGAGGGTACGCGTATATATTTTTTAGCGGAATGATTGCAATTTGCGCAATGATTTTGCCCGGTCTTTCCGGTGCGTTTGTTCTTATTTTACTTGGAGTTTATGAATTTATATTATCGGCCTTAATAAATTTCGAGCTTTCTTATATTGCAGTTTTTTCGGTAGGTTGCCTTTTTGGAGTCATCCTTTTTTCGCGAAGCTTGGCTTTTGTTTTGAGACGCTATAAGGAATTAACATATTCTCTGATTGCCGGGATGATGGTGGCATCACTTTACCTATTGTGGCCTTGGCAGACGACGATTAATTCCTATTTGGAAGAAAGTAAAGGGCAATACTTGTTGCATAAAGTAAATGTATTGCCGTTAAACTACACAGATCTTACTGGTAATCCAGACCTGATCCCACATGTATTATTATCCTTATTTTTTGGTTTTTGTACTGTATTTTATTTAGATAGAATATTTAATCGTAAATAATGAAGATTATTTTAAAAAACTGATACTTATGTCTCATGGAAATATTAGATTAAACTTGGCCCTATTAGGGCTTAATGCTCTGCTTGTCTCGTGTGCTAGTAATTACCAAGCACCGGTCATTGATCAAGGAGAAGAGTTTATTAGAAGTACGCCCTTAATCGTCGAGAGTGGTAATCCTAATAGTAGCTTCCCCCTGAAAGATAGAGAGAAAAAATCACCTATTATGGCCATGCCCGAAAATCAAACTCATAGAGTTCGAAGAGGCGATAATCTAATTTCTATTGCTTTCGAATATGACTTGGATTTTCGGGCATTAGCGTCAGCAAATGGATTAATACCCCCTTATACAATATTTATAGATCAAGAAATCAATCTTGATATTGATCGTATCATGGATGACCAAACCGAACGTAATCGAAAACTGGGGGTAGAAGCTTCTAATAATTCTGTGGCGAAAGCTCAAGGAGTATTATCGAGGTCTGGGGGGCTCATCCGTGAGACTATAGATTCAGGTAGCGAACCTAAATGGCAGTGGCCGTTGCGAGGCAGTACGCTACAAAAGTTTCAAGCAAATCAAAATAAGGGCTTAGATATTAGTGGCCAGGTGGGCGATCCGGTTTTTGCAGCGAGTGATGGCGATGTTGTTTTTTCTGGGCGCAGTTTGCAGGGTATCGGTAATTTAGTAATTATTCGTCATAGTGACAAATTCTTAAGTGCCTATGCTTATAATAGTAAAATGCTAGTTAATGAAGGGTCAAGAGTAAATGCAGGGGATAAAATAGCCGAGGTGGGGTTAAATTCTAATGGAATCTCTATGCTCCATTTCGAAATTCGAGTTAATGGCAAGCCTGCTGACCCTGAGTCCTTGTTACCTAATAAATAGTGTAAACAATGATTCAACATAATTTGGCTTAGGGTCTTCCGTATCCTACCTTTCTAGTATTTCTATCTTGTTGGATTTGCCATCCCATTCTTCGGCATCTGCTGGAGCATCTTTTTTTTCTGTAATGTTCTCCCACTTTTCCGCTAATTCTGCGTTTAAAGAGAGGAAATTTTGTTGGTTTTCTGGCAGTTCATCTTCAGCATAAATGGCATCAACAGGGCACTCAGGTTCGCAAAGTGCGCAGTCTATGCACTCGTCAGGGTGAATTACTAAGAAGTTAGGGCCCTCATAGAAACAGTCTACCGGGCAAACCTCTACGCAATCGGTATGTTTACATGCTATACAGTTTTCACTTACTACAAATGTCACTTTTACTCCGAATGTTCATTTTTAAAGGTGATGAAAATATTCTAAGATATTGATATTATAATATTTTTAGAGTTCATTTCTCAATTTTCAGTAATTCTAGTCTTTAATTCATAGAGAATTGAGAGAGCCTCTTGCGCGGTTATTTGATCTGGATTCAACCCTTTTAGATGATCGATTATGGGGTGAGGGACGGATTCAAATAAATTTTTCTGTATTATTCTACTAGCTTGAGGTTTCGACATCACGTCCGCTTCCAGTTCCTTTAGTTTATCGCTAGCTTTTTCAATTACTAAAGTCGGGATTCCTGCTAACTTAGCCACCTGTAGGCCATAACTTTGATTTGCTGGGCCGGCTTTTACGGAATGAAGAAAAGCTATTCCGCTATCATGCTCTATTGCATCTAAATGAACATTTTCTATACGTTCATAATTTTCAGATAAAGTGGTGAGCTCAAAATAATGTGTGGCAAAGAGAGTTAAGGCGTTTAAACGTTCCGCCATGAATATTGCTGCTGACCAAGCTAAGGATAACCCATCAAATGTGCTAGTTCCCCTGCCAATCTCATCCATCAAAACCAGGCTATTTGGAGTTGCATTACGCAAAATATTTGCAGTTTCAGTCATTTCGACCATAAAAGTAGAGCGGCCGCCCGCTAGGTCGTCAGATGAGCCAATTCGTGTAAATATTCGATCGATGGGGCCAATAGTAGCGGCGTTAGCAGGTACGTAACTACCAGCCAATGCTAATAATACGATTAATGCGGTTTGCCTCATATAGGTAGACTTACCACCCATATTTGGACCCGTAATAATTAAAATTTTCTGCTTTTCATTTAAATAAAGATCATTTTCAATGAATTGCTCTTCAATAACTGCCTCAACTACGGGGTGTCTTCCTTGTTCGATAGTGATACCAGATTCATCTGATAATTTGGGTTTGCAGTAATTTAAATTAACGGCTCGATCAGCAAATGCATTTAAGACGTCGAGTTCGGCGATAGCTTTGGCACTTTTTTGTAATTTTTCGAGATCTTCTGCTAGCGTACCTAATAATTCTTCGTATAATTTCTTTTCTCTAGCGAGGGCTTTAGTTTTTGCACTTAGTACTTTGTCCTCAAATTCCTTTAGTTCTGGGGTAATAAAGCGCTCAGCATTTTTTAACGTTTGTCGCCTAATATACTCCGAGGGTAATTCGGTTGCCGCTTGTACCTTGCTTACCTCTATGTAGTAACCGTGCACCCTATTAAAGCCTACCTTAAGTGTGCTTAATTCAGTTCTATTTCTTTCACGGGTTTCAAGATCTATTAAATACTGTCCAGCATTAGTGCTTAAATTGCGAAGTCCATCCAGTTCCGTATCGAAGCCTTCCGCTATTACACCGCCTTCACGAATTATTACTGGTGGGTTTTCTTTTATTGCTTTATGTAACAGGTTGAGTTGTTCCGGAAAATTACTAATACGTAAAGCCAAGTCCGAAATATTAGTTGATTTGATGCCTTCAAGTTGATTTTGTATTTTGGGTAGACATGCTAGACAAGTCCTCATTTTTTCGAGATCTCTCGGACGAGCCGAACGCAGGCCAATACGCGCTAATATCCGCTCTAGATCCCCAATATTTTTTAATGATCCCGCTATTTTTTCGAAATTAAAGTCTTCGATGAGATTACCAACAATTTCTTGACGTATTTCTAGTTGTAAACGATCTCTTAAAGGGCGGTTAATCCATCTAGACAAGAGTCTCCTGCCCATCGCTGTGCACGTAGAATCGATTACAGATATTAAAGTATTTGTTCTACCTCCAGCGAGGTTGATATCCAACTCTAAATTCCGTCGACAGGCGGCATCGAGAATGACACTTTCACTGAGCCGTTCTATTTGTAAACTTTGGATATGTGGTATTTCTTTCTGCTGGGTTTCTTTCGCATATTGTAATAAACACCCCGCGGCTTCTGTTGCTACAACAAAATCGTCGCAATTAAAGGCGGATAGGTCTTTAGTCTGAAAATGCTTGCAAAGTATATGAATGGCATTTTGTAATTCGAATTCCCAAATAGGACGTTTACGAACTGCTCCTTTTGTATTTTTTCCAATAGCGTCTGCTAAATCTTCTCGAATTAATAGCTCGGAAGGTTTTATGCGCTCTAGTTCAGTTAATAAGGGTTCAATACCAACGACTTCAGACAAAACAAATCGGCCGCTGCTAATATCCATGTATGCAATACCATAGTGAATAGCAGCATTTTTGTGAGAAAGCGCTTGTGAACCATTTATTGCCAATAGGCAATTATCGTGATGCTCTTCTAGTAATGCATCGTCGCTTAAGGTGCCTGGCGTAATTGTGCGTAGAACCTTTCTTTCGACTGGACCTTTACTTAATGCTGGGTCGCCTATTTGCTCACAAACTGCAATTGAGATCCCGGATTTTACAAGTTTTGACAAATATCGGTCCGCTGAATGATATGGTATTCCACACATTGGTATTATATTTCCTGCTGATTTTCCTCTCGAAGTTAGAGTAATTCCAAGGATTTCCGCCGCTAATTTTGCGTCATCATAGAAAAGCTCGTAAAAATCTCCCATTCGGTAGAATAAAAGACTTTCTTGATTCTGTGCTTTGATGCGCAGATATTGCTGCATCATAGGTGTATGTTTTTGCGTTTCGCCCAATATCTTAATCGTCTGGTTTACAAGAATAAATCGTGATTTTACACGGTTTATTTCATGACGTGGACCTAAATGTTGTAGTTATCTTTTCATTGGTAAATCAAACTTATTTGGTTTCGATCCTAGTACTAGATAAGATACAGCCATGATCGGAAAAGATGCGTCATCTATTTTACTATTAGTAGAGCAACTCGCTGAAAACCTTGTAGCGAAAAAATTAATCCTGTCCACCGCTGAATCCTGCACAGGTGGATGGATAGCTCAAGCTCTCACGTCCGTGCCTGGAAGTTCACTCTGGTTTGATTCGGGATTTGTTACCTATTCTAACGAATCAAAGGTAACGATGCTTAATGTCGAGGCTGATCTTCTATCAACTTCCGGGCCTGGAGCCGTAAGTGAAGAGGCTGTTATTTCTATGACTCGGGGGGTTATGGATAATAGCCGGTCTAATTTAGTGATTGCTGTTAGTGGTATAGCCGGCCCTGACGGTGGAGTGCCTGGCAAGCCCGTTGGTAGTGTATGGATTGCTTGGAGGTGGGAAGCTAAAGTTCTAGCAAAGTACTTCCTTTTTGCTGGAAATCGCTACGAGGTAAGACGCTCTGCTGTTGAAGCGGGGCTGTTGGGTGCTATTGAGCTAATTTCTTAATAAATTCTAAAGGAACTATAAAACTTGCCAATATACTGGTTGTATATACAGTAATATTCTGATTTAATAAAAGCTGTATTTATGTACAGTAAAAACTAAGAGCTTTAAGTATTGAAGCTTGAATTTAGGATTTGAAAGGTAATAGCTGCTGGGTTGGATATTGCTTCACTGTGCCTTAAGGCCCATTTTATTTTGATTAAAAATGAATAAATTTTAGTCGATAACAATGCAAGCGGTGATTAATATTCAACTTAGCAAACTAAATACATCTTTTTTTAAAGTGGAATTTGCTGAATAAAGTAAAACCGAGTATATAAATTAAACAGGTAGTTGAGGAAAAACTACTATATTTTACGCGCTAATAAATAATTGAGCGCAAGTAACAACTGCATTACTCATGGAATAAGCATCAGTTGTAAGGAAATCCCAAGGACACAACTATGATTGAAGATAACGGTAACAAAGAAAAGGCACTAGCCGCTGCATTATTGCAAATTGAGAGGCAATTCGGAAAAGGTTCGATGATGCGCCTCGGTGACACTGAGCGAGAATCTATACCGGCGATTTCTACAGGCTCTCTGGGTCTGGATGTTGCGTTAGGGATTGGAGGCCTTCCTCGAGGCCGTATTTGTGAAATTTATGGACCTGAATCATCAGGAAAAACTACTCTGACCCTACAAGTTATAGCAGAAGCTCAGAAGGCCGGAGGTAGCTGTGCATTTATAGATGCTGAGCATGCCCTGGATCCTATTTATGCAGAAAATTTAGGAGTCGATGTTGAGAATCTCCTAGTAAGTCAACCGGATACTGGTGAACAAGCTCTCGAAATATGTGACATGGTGGTTCGATCTGGTGCGCTTGATGTTGTAGTTATTGACTCAGTCGCTGCCTTAACACCGAAAGCCGAAATAGAAGGTGACATGGGTGATAGCCACATGGGATTACAAGCCAGGTTAATGTCGCAAGCACTACGAAAAATGACAGCTAATATTAAAAACTCAAATACGTTAGTCATTTTCATTAATCAAATAAGAATGAAAATCGGCGTAATGTTTGGTTCGCCCGAGACTACAACTGGGGGTAATGCTCTTAAATTTTACTCCTCTGTTAGACTAGACATCCGTCGTATTGGTTCTATTAAAGAAGGGGACGAGGTAGTTGGTAACGAAACCAGAGTTAAGGTCGTAAAAAATAAGGTCGCTCCTCCTTTTCGCCAAACTGAGTTTCAAATTGTGTATGGTCAAGGGATTCATCATTTAGGTGAGGTAATTGACCTTGGCGTGAAACAAGGATTAGTCGAGAAATCCGGAGCTTGGTATGCTTACAAGGGTGAAAAAATAGGGCAAGGGAAAAAGAACGTTGCTCTGTTCTTAGAAGAAAACCCGAAGATAGCTGATGAGATAGAATCTTTAGTGCGTGGCCAACTGTTAGGCGATAAAACTACGAAGTCTAAACTTGAGGGCATTGATAGCGAGGATGTTGTTATACTGGCCGAAGCTAAATCAAAAACCGCGTCCTAAGCTTCTCTAACAATGAAAGTGATTACCTCTTCTTCGCTTAGGCGGGCCGCTTTAAGTTTTCTGGCTCGCCGAGAGCACTCTATTTTTGAGCTGAGGCAAAAACTATTCATAAAATTTCCAGAAGCTAGTGAAAATTTCATAAATAAGGTCCTAACCACGCTGCAAGAAGAAAATCTACAAAGTGATTCTCGTTATGCTGAATCTTATACCAGATATCGCAAAGGTCGAGGGTTTGGGTATCGGAATATAAAGCGCGAAATGCAAAAGAAAAAAGTTGATCCCAATATTTTTGAAAAGCATCTTTATACCAATGATAGTGATTGGATTAGAATTATTTCTGCCGTTGTAAAAAAGAAAATACGCAGCAACAGCACTTTGATTATGGGTTCAAAAGAGTATCTTAGGCTTATAAGATTTCTTCAAAGTAGGGGATTCTTACAATGGCAAATAGATATTGCCATTAGAAATAGCCTCCATTAGTAAAACAACCATTATTTATGAATTAAATTACTAAGTGTTATTAACTTTATAATAAACCCTAAAATAATTTCTGATTTGTCCCGATTTTGCGTATTATAAAGGCTCAATTAAATAAACATTTCTAGAGCCCTATGAGACTAATAAAACCGTTTCGCGGTATCCGTCCCAAGAAAGAACTCGCTTCAAAAGTCGCTTCACACCCATATGACGTTATAAACCGAGTCGAGGCAAAACAGATAGCGTGTAATAATCCTTATAGTTTCTTACACATAAACAAGCCAGAAATAGATGTTTCGGATGATATTGATGCTTATGATCCGATTGTTTATGAGACCGGTAGAGTTAATTTAGATGAATTCATTACCTCTGGCATATTGGCTCAAGATGAGGACGAAACATTTTATATATATAAGCAAAAAATGGGTTCTCATGAGCAGGTTGGATTTGTAGCGATAGCATCAATCGAAAGCTATGACAAAGGATTGATTAAAAAGCATGAATTTACTAGGCCTGACAAAGAGAATGATCGTGTACAGCACATGGATGCATTAGGAGCTCAAGTAGGGCCGGTATTTTTGACTTATAAATCTTCCGAAATTATTTCGGGGCTAATTGGTGAGGTTGTTCTCGATAACCCTGAATATGATTTTAATGCTGATGACGGGACTCGGCATACATTTTGGGTGGTTAGTAGTAATTCTGTTCGCGATGAACTTCATAAAGCGTTTAATAAGTTGGACTGTCTATATGTTGCAGACGGTCATCATCGCTCCGCAGCCGCGTCTAGAGTTAGAAAATTACATGCGGATAGGAATAACGCACATTCTGGGAAGGAGTCTTACAATTTTTTTCTGGCAGTCCTTTTCCCTCATGATCAAGTAAAAATATTGGATTATAATCGAATTATTAAAGATTTGAATGGGCTAAGTAGAGATGAATTCCTTGTCAAACTAAAAGAATTTTTTGAAATAGAGGAAGCAAAGAGCGGCGTTCAGACTAAGCCAGAGGAGCCTGGAAAATTTGGACTATATTTAGATTATTCTTGGTATAAATTAATAATTAAACCGGATTTTATCCCCTCGACTCGTAGGAGAAATCCAGCGGAAGATCTTGATGTCTCTCTAATGCAGAAATATATTCTTTCGCCTATTCTGGATATTCATGACCAACGAGTAGATAAGAGAATTGACTTTGTCGGAGGCATCAGAGGGTTGTCTGAGTTGGAAACGTCCGTCGATAATGGTGGTTGGAGAGCCGCAATTGCTATTTACCCTACCTCTATCGAAAGTTTAATGAAGGTTGCAGATGCTAATCAGGTTATGCCTCCTAAATCTACTTGGTTCGAGCCGAAATTAAAAAGCGGGTTAATTAGTCATTTATTGGATTAATAAAATCGCTGCGGCATCAACTATTCTTTCTTCGATGTTCGAGCAGAAATTTTAAGTCGTATTACTTAGAGGGTAAGTAATAAAAATTTTTTATCGCCAAACCTTCCGCGCGAAGGAGTGGCGATAAACATATAGTTATTGGTTTATTTTTCTAACCTGTATTTCTCTTCGATACCTCTACTAACTTGTTATTTCCGGTCCGTATAGGGATAAATTTCGGTTTCATCGCATCGGGCACCATCTTGACGAGGTCAATATGAAGAAGACCATTAGTTAGAGAGGCGCCTCGTACCTCTACATGGTCCGCAAGTTGAAATCTTCGCTCGAAATTCCTCGCTGCAATACCTTGATGCAAGTATTTTCTATTAGCCTCTTGATCTGACTTTTGGCTTTTAATAGTTAGTAGTTGATTTTCACTTTGAATACTTAGTTCACTTTCATCGAAACCTGATATAGCCATTGTAATTTGGTATTGGTTATCATCTGTGAGCTCTATATTGTATGGCGGATAACTTGTTGTGCTTGTATCGGAGCTGTGAATACTGTTCAACAAAGACGAAAGGTGGTCGAATCCTACCGTAGAGCGGTAAAGGGGTGAAAAGTCAATATTTCTCATGTTCATATCCTCATGATTACCTGTCTAAAAGGTTATTAAAGCAATATGCTATTTGCCCATCAAAATGATCAGGCTCGTAAATAAAGAACCCCAGCTGGGCATTCTTTACGGATACTTATATGAGGATTTATTAAAGAATTTCAAGAGAGAATCTCGACGACATACTCTATTCGCAAGTTAATTTTCGGCTTAATACATCTAGAGCCGAGATAATTATTAATTTTAATGCTCAAAATAAAGCGGGAAAATATCAGCGTAGGTTCGAAATATTATTCGGGAACAAGTAAATCCATAAAATCATTAACAGCTGTTTTTTCTAACCTTTGTTGATCTTTACATAATTCAAAAATTTCTCTAGATCGGTTTTGCGAAAATACGGTTGTAAGATTTTTTTTGAACTTATTTTCTAACAACGGAATACCTTCTTTTCGTCTTCTTCTGTGCCCTACAGGGTATTTAATCTCTATTTTTCTAGTCGAACTGCCATCTTTAAAATAAATTTTTAGAGCATTGGAAATACTTCGTTTATCTGATTCTAAGTATTCTTTGGAATAGATGGGGTCCTCGTTAATCATCATTTTATCTCGCAATTCATCTATCATAGGATTTTCTTTATGGAATTTGTCTTCGTAGTGTTCAGCTGTAAGATTTCCAAAGATTAGAGGTACTGCCGTCATATATTGTAAGCAATGATCACGGTCGGCAGGGTTATTTAGAGGGCCAACTTTACTAATAATTCGAATTGCGGATTCGTGAGTATGTATAACTATCTTATCTATCTCACTTAGACGATCTTTAACCTCGGGGTGTAGCAGAACTGACGCTTCTGCGGCGGTTTGCGAGTGAAATTCTGCTGGAAACGATATTTTAAATAAAATATTTTCCATTACATAGGACCCATATCCTTGCGGAAATCTAAAACTATCCCCCTTAAAAGAAACATCATAAAAACCCCAGTTTGGCGCAGAAAGTACACTAGGGTAGCCGATCTCACCTCGCATAGTTAGATCTGCTAGATGAACTGCCCGTGATGTTGCGTCTCCGGCAGCCCACGATTTTCTGGGCCCTGCATTAGGCGCATGCCTATATGTCCTTAAGCTTGACCCATCAAGCCAGGCTTGCGATAAGGCGCTAATTATTTGATCCTTAGTTCCACCAAGCATATGTGTAGCTATTGCTGTCGAAGCAACTCGGACCAAAAGAACATGACATAGTCCCACACGATTAAAGCTATTCTCTAAAGCTAAAATGCCTTGTATTTCATGAGCTTTAATCATAGCGGTTAGGACCTCTTTCATTAGAAGGGGCTCTTCGCCTTGAGTAACACGAATTTGTGATAAGTGATCAGCTACAGATAAAATAGCGCCTAAATTATCTGATGGGTGTCCCCATTCAGCAGCTAACCACGTGTCATTGAAATCTAACCAGCGAATGGTACATCCTATATCCCACGCTGCCTTAACCGGGTCTAGTTTAAAGCTTGTACCGGGAACTCGAGAGCCATTTGGTACTGAAGTTCCTTCCACGAAAGGCCCTAGTAATTTAGTACACTCCGGAAAATTAAGCGCTAGAAAACCACACCCTAGAGTATCCATAAGACAATTGCGGGCGGTATTGTAAGCTTCCTGCGAATCTATTATATAATCACAAACATAATTTGCGATATCTATGAGAACCTGATCGGGTTCAGGCCTCTGATTGAGATCTACATTTGATGTCAATTACATATTCCTTCTGACGAATTTAATAAGTTTCGATTTAGACTATCTTTCGGTTATTTCTTTCCACTCTGCAGTTTCTGGACCGGTATATTCGGCACTGGGGCGAATTATGCGGTTTTTCGCTCGTTGCTCTTTAATATGAGCCGCCCAGCCAGTTATACGTGACATTACAAAAATTGGTGTAAATAATTTGGTCGGTATACCGAGAAAATGATAAGCGCTAGCATGGAAAAAATCGGCATTACAGAATAGCTTCTTCTCTCGCCACATGACTTCTTCACAGCGAACGGATACAGGAAAAAGTACTTTATCGCCAGTAGCAGAAGCAAGTTTCTCTGCCCAGGATTTAATAATGACATTCCGAGGATCTGATTCCTGATAAATAGCATGCCCAAAGCCCATAATTGTTTCTTTATTCTCTAACATAGATAATAACGCTTTCTCTGCTTCGTCTGGAGAAGTCCATTTTTCTATCATTTCCATCGCCGCTTCATTGGCGCCACCATGCAGCGGACCCCTGAGGCTCCCTATAGCCCCTGCAATACAGCTGTGCATGTCTGATAAAGTTGAGGCGCAAACCCTAGCGGTAAATGTTGAGGCGTTAAACTCATGCTCAGCATAGAGGATTAGTGAAACATTCATTACCTGTTCGAATAATTTATCAGGTTTTTCGCCAGACAGCATATGAAGGAAATGACCACCTATACTTGCATCCCCCAGCCTTGTCTCTATGCGCTTGCAATCGTGAGAATAGCGGTACCAGTAGCAAATAATTGAGGGGCATATTGCAAGTAATCTGTCTATAGATTCATCTTGTCGTTCGAAGGATAGCTCTGGTTCTAAATTACCCAGCATTGAGACGCCGGTTCTCATTACATCCATCGGGTGAGCGGATGGAGGGATTTTTTCCAAAGTTTCTTTCAGAGCTTGGGGTAATTCTCTAAGAGACTTTAGTTTGGATATATAATCCTCGAGTTGAGCTTGTGTAGGGAGATTTCCGTCAAGAAGTAGGTAGGCCACTTCTTCAAATTTTGCTTTTTCAGCGAGCACGGAAATATCTAGTCCGCGATAGGTCAGTCCCGTACCCATTTTACCTACTGTGCAAAGCGAGGTTTCACCGGCAACCTGTCCCCGAAGGCCAGACCCGCTTAATTTACTATTTATGATTAGACTCCTATTTGATAATTTTACTTTGTCTTAATTATTTCTTGTTGCTTTCTTCGAACAGTGAATCTAATTTTTTCTCATAAGAGTGATAGTTCAATATTTCATAAAGTTCTTCTCGGGATTGCATCTTTTCAATCAGCGAAGATTGATCCCCGTCTTTGGCAATTGTTTCATAAACTGCTAACGCTGCTTTACTCATGGCTCTAAATGCACTAAGTGGGTATAAAACCATAGCTACTCCCGCATCATTCAAATCTGAACAATTAAATAGAGGGGTTTTGCCGAATTCTGTAATATTCGCAAGTATCGGTACATTAACTGCTTCAGCAAATCTAGAATATTGATTCAATTCTATAATGGCTTCTGGAAAGATGGCATCAGCACCGGCTTCAACGCATGCGATTGCCCTTTCGATAGCGGGTTCTAATCCTTCTACCGCTAATGAGTCGGTCCTAGCCATGACAACGAAATTCTCATCCATCCGGCTATCAGTAGCAGCTTTGATGCGATCCGCCATTTCCTGTTGGCTGACAATGGCTTTATTCGGACGATGCCCGCATCTCTTCTGTGCTACTTGATCTTCAATGTGCACTGCTGCCACACCGGCTTTTTCCATTGATCGAATAGTTCTGGCGATGTTAAATGCGCCACCCCAGCCCGTATCAATATCAACCAACAAGGGCAAATCGGTAGCGTCACAAATACGTGCTGCATCGTCAATTACATCATTCAAACTAGTGATGCCTAGGTCAGGCAATCCGTGCGAAGCCGCCGCTACGCCACCTCCTGATAGATAGACGGCTTTGTGACCAGCAGTTTTCGCCAATTTTGCACAATAAGCATTAATTGTTCCTACAATCTGTAATGGGGAATGCTCTTCGAGAGCATGTTTAAATCTAGCCCCACTAGATATAGTTTTCACTTTAAGTTATCTCTTTATCTATATGACTTGACGAATGTAGTATTATACATGGATTCTGGAGATTACTCAGATAAAATGAGGCTATTATTTTAGTCGAAAGCGCATTCGATTGAGTTTTTATTTGTGAAATATCGCAAGTATTTTTATCGCGTTAAAGAGAGTAAGCGCAAGATGATTATTATTTAAACCTTAATTAAAGATGAATAAAAAATATGGCATTTAAAAGATTCCAAGACTTTTTAGGTAACCTAGTTAAGCGCCAGAGGAAACTCTTCTTTGCCGGTAATGAGAAGGTATCGATAAATGAACTTTTAGAAAAATTGATGGGCACTGTAGGAGAAGTTTCAGGCATCGTAACAGCAAGACAAGTGCTTGACCATTATTCTGAGTTAGATAGCGAATCAAAGTTTAATTTTTTTAAAACACTAGAAAGTGACTTTAATGCTGAAGAAGGTTCAGTTAAAGAAGCCTATGACAATTATAGTAAAAATCCGTCAAGTTCAAATTTAAATTTACTGTCCAGAGTGACTGAGCCTAAGCGACACGAATTGCTACGAAGGCTTAACTCCACGCCTGACGCTACTCACAATTTAGTATCGATGCGTAAAGATTTACTAGACTACGTTAAAGATTACCAAAAACTTAAATCTGTTGATGATGATTTTGTACGATTATTCTCTTCCTGGTTTGGTCGTGGATTTTTGGTATTACAGACAATAAATTGGTCGACTTCAGCCTCTATTTTGGAGCGTATTATTCGTTATGAGGCGGTGCATGAAATTAAGGATTGGGATGATTTGCGGAGTCGAATTGAGCCTCGGAATCGACGTTGTTTTGCCTTTTTTCACCCAGCCTTAATAGATGAGCCGCTTATTTTTGTAGAGGTCGCATTAACGAAAGAAATACCAAAATCTATTGATTCTATACTTGAGGATAAAGGAGGAGAGAGTTTTGATCCGCTAGAATATACTACGGCAACCTTTTACAGTATCAGTAATTGTCAGCCAGGATTAAAAAATATCTCGTTTGGAAATTTTTTGATTAAACAAGTAGTTCAAGAATTGCAGGTAGAGTTCCCATCTATAACTAAGTTTGTAACACTTTCGCCAGTACCTAATTTTCAAGGGTGGTTGAATAAAATTTCTGATGATGAAGAAATGAAATTAAGCGACTTGAAACAACAGATACAGCAGCTCGACAATACATTAGAATCTATTGAAGCTAATGGTGATTTGATCGAAATATCGGTTTTTAATTATCTTCTTAAAGCAAAGAAAGGGAAATATCCGTTAGATCCGGTTGCGAGGTTTCATTTGGGAAATGGCGCATCAATTTATCAACTTAACAGGTCTGCTGATTTAAGTGAGAAAGGAATTAGACAATCATGGGGCACTATGGTCAATTATTTATATGATCTTAATGATATAGAAGAAAATCATGAGCGCTATGCGACAGAAGGTGTTATCGAGTATAGCGAGAAGTTAAAAACCCTGCTAATAAAGAACTAAAGGTTATGGTGACAGTGTGCCGCTTCGCGTGTGCAAGAATCTATTGATTTGCAGCCATATGTTGAATAATTCCCGGTTTCTGGCTCTTAACCTGAGATATGCTGTACTGATATTTTCTGGCGCTAGGGTCAAGTGTCTCAGCCTCTTGAATTGCAGAAGCAAGATCCGCCTCGGCGGCTTGGCGAGTGAGGTACGGGCCTGAAATTTTGACCTGCAAACTTGGGTCATTCGAAGCCGTGGCAATTATATAAAAATTCCTAGTATTCACTTTATTCTACAATCGATCTTTGTCCTAGTTATCTCATGCTTAATAGCTAGAAATCGTGGTATATTAATTATACGGCTAGTATCGGCCGGCTATCAAAAAGCAACAGCTTTCCTTGATAAAAACCATAAAGAAGTATGATTAAACTATTTATTTACCGACAGTTTTCTGAATAAAATAAGATTAATCCAGTATTCATAGTGAGGTTTAAGCTTTAGTCGATTATGCTTGATACAAGGCCATTACTTCTTAAAACAGATTTTCCTCCGATAAATCGAGCCGCTCTTGAGATTTTACAAGTAAATCTTGGCTACAAATGCAATCTTAGTTGTGTTCATTGTCATGTAAGCGCAGGCCCTAATCGCACTGAGCTTATGAATAAAAGAAACATTGAGTCAGTATTAAACTACATTTGTCAGCGCGATATTAAAATTCTTGATTTAACTGGGGGTGCTCCAGAAATAAACCCACATTTTAAATACCTGGTTAAGGAGGCGCGAAAAAGTGGAGTTGAAATAATCGATCGTTGTAATTTAACCATTCTTAAGGAGCCAGGCTTTGAAGATATGGCAGGATTTCTTGCCGAACAGGGAGTTACAATTACGGCATCTCTGCCGTGTTATATGCCTCAAAATGTAAAAAAACAAAGAGGCAAAGGGGTTTACGAGGATAGTATTACCGCGCTGAAAGGATTAAATACGCTTGGATACGGTTTGGATCTCGACAAAAAATTAAATTTGGTTTTTAATCCGGATGGTCTGAATTTACCTCCATCTCAAATCTCTTTAGAGAAAAAATATAAAAGTGAGTTGTTTTCCAGACATGGCATTATATTTAACCAGTTGTTTACGATCACGAATATGCCTATAAAACGATTTGGAGCTATGCTTCTAGCCAAGGGTCTCTATGAACAATATATGATGATTCTAAGAAATAATTATAAGGAGGAAAACGTAGAGACGGTTATGTGCCGAAATTTGTTAAGCATTGATTATAATGGCTACGTTTATGATTGCGATTTTAATCAAATGCT
This sequence comes from Gammaproteobacteria bacterium, assembly GCA_029242705.1. GTDB lineage: Bacteria > Pseudomonadota > Gammaproteobacteria > Pseudomonadales > Pseudohongiellaceae > UBA9145. The sequence continues at coordinate 30,130 of JAQWTK010000041.1, forward strand.
ACAAATCCCCATAATGAATCGAGGAAAAGCTAAAACTCATATTACTGAATTATTAAGTCTTGATGTCAAAGAAAATCCAATTGCTGTGGGGGAGCATTGCTTTGGTTGCACTGCCGGACAGGGTAGCAGCTGTTCAGGCGCATTAGAAAATTAGCTCACATTCAAACTAAATGAAATTTGTTTCTGTAATCATTCCTGTTCTAAACGAAGAAGAATTTTTAAAAGAGCGTCTTACGGCCTTGCAGTGGCTTCGCAACAAATACTCCGAAATAATTATCGTTGACGGTGGTTCCTCAGACCACACCGCAAAAATTTCAGCACCTATGGCGGATACGTTTCTTTTTGCAAGAAAAGGAAGAGCTAATCAAATGAATGCCGGCGGTAAAAACGCGCGTGGGGAAATATTACTTTTTCTTCATAGTGATACTGTATTTTTAGAGAACTCTTTTGAAGAGTTACAGAAAAGAATTGCGACGATAGATATGTTTTGGGGTTGGTTCAATCTTAAATTTATCGATAGATCTCTTATTTACTCTCTATTAAGCAATTCGATGCGAATTCGATCTGGTCTTACGAAAATATGTACTGGGGATCAAACGCTATTTGTTAGTGCTAAATTATTCAATGATATTGGCGGTTTTCCAGACATCCCCTTAATGGAGGATATAGCAATCAGTAAGATGCTTAAGAAGAAGTCGCCCCCAGTCTTTATTAGTAAACCAGTGTTTTCGTCAGTTAGAAGATGGGAGAGTGAAGGAGCGTTGAGGACAATACTCACTATGTGGTGGCTTCGCTTTCAATATTGGGCGAGTGTTGACCCTAAACGTCTTGCGAATTCATATTACCCGCAGATTGATTTTTCTGTTAATGACACAAATAAGAACCATCAATTATTTAAATTTCCTCAAATTAGTATTTTGTTATTTGCGCGTGCACCAGAGCTAGGAAAAGTCAAAACAAGATTAGAGTCCACACTCGGGGCGGAAAAGGCTTTATCCCTTCATAAAGCAATGATTAATCGAATTTTTCAGCTGGCATCAAAAAACGGAATGGCTGAGTCAAAATTGTGGCTAACATCGAGCGACAATAAGGAAGTCTTTATAAAATTGTCTTCTGGGGATAGTGTGTTTAATCAACCAGAGGGAAATTTAGGAGAAAAGATGCTTTTTGCTATTGCCCAGACGTTAAATTTACCTAACATGAATGCAGCGATAGTTGTAGGTTGTGATTGTCCAAGTATTACCAAAGATTACTTGGATACTGCATTATCTCATTTAGATCAAGGAGCAAAGTTGGTGCTCGGTCCCGCAGAGGACGGGGGATATGTATTAATCGGTATGAATGCGGTATATCCCGAACTTTTTGAGGGAATAAATTGGGGCTCAAGCGAAGTATTTGCCCAGACAGTTAAGAATGCAGAAGCTTTGGGAATAAATCATGTAAGTTTAGATCCATTGTGGGATGTAGATCGACCGGAGGATCTACCTCGACTTCAAGAGCTTGTGCCTCCGCTTGATTGGTAGATTAGCTATCAGTAATGATTTTTGTAAATTTCTATATTTTACGATTTTTATCAAGAATATTAACCATTTTAGTTTATGGTTGGCCTTCTACTTCAGTCTCGAGAGCTAGCAATTTATCGGCCAATCTTTCGAAGTTTGCTTGAAAATCACCTGCTATGATGAGGTTGTGTAATCTTACAAGTTTAGCTGCGTCGATATCTGGCAATTGGTTTATTTTGTTTTTTAATTCGGCAGTATTTGCCTTTAGCCATTTTGATAATTCTTGGTTTCTTCTATCGTCGAGCCGAATTGTTTTGTTAATTTCTTTTTTCTGTTTCATGATTTATACAGCGTTATTCACTTAATTAAATTTTTCAATGTAACAGCGTTAAAATCAGGATTTTGAGATTTAGCCATATTTTTAATAAATGCATTACTCAAACAAAGTATCTAATAGATCGAAATAACGATAGATTATTGATAAATAGCTAATTTTCTAGATACCACTAAGTCAATTTCGTCCCCCGCTAACCTACCATTTAGTATACAATTAAGGTAACTCCATTGAGGAGTTTATAATCAGGTTTAAGTTATAACGACTAGAGTAATAATATCTTTATGCCAGGAAAAATTAAGATTCTGATAATTGATGATGACGAGACTTCACGGCGGGGTCTTGAGTCGATCATTATAGGTTTAGGTGAGGATTCTATCTCTCTAGCTACAAATGATTGGCATTCTGTGAAGGAAAGTTCCGTTGATGATGCTTCACGGGCTGCAATTGCCGTGATCGGAAAATGTAAATCCATCCCCCTTAACCGGCTGTTGGCGGATATCTATCGATGGGAATCTGGGGTTCCATTTATAGTTTTAGATTTCCAGTATGATTCAGACCTATTGTCCCCAGAGCTAATTACCCGTATTACAAAACTCAGAAGCGGTGAATTGAATCATCAGTCTTTTTCGGGTGCTCTCCGCAACGCTAAGCTCTTTAAGGAACATTACAATAGACTTCAAAGTGTTGAGGGTGGAAATGATTCTAATATGCTTGATGATCTTGCTGGTCAGAGTGAAGCCATTCAGCATGTGAGGAGAATGATGACACAAGTCTCAAACACGGAGGTGAGTGTTCTGATAACGGGTGAGTCTGGAACAGGAAAAGAAGTAGTAGCACGAAGTTTGCACTCCAGTTCTGTCAGAGCTGAAAAACCATTTATACCAATCAATTGTGGCGCTATTCCGATCGACCTTTTAGAAAGTGAACTCTTTGGTCATGAGATAGGTGCATTTACGGGCGCTATTTCCTCTCGTGCAGGACGTTTTGAGCTCGCGGATGGAGGAACATTATTTCTTGATGAAATTGGCGATATGCCATTGAATATGCAAGTGAAGCTTTTGAGGGTACTACAAGAAAAAAGTTTTGAGAGAATTGGTGGCGATAAAACTATAAAAACTGATGTGCGAATTATAGCTGCAACGCATAAAGACCTTGAAAATATGATTCTTAAGAAAGAGTTTCGCCAAGATTTGTATTATCGTATCAATGTTTTTCCCATTGACATGCCACCTTTGCGGGATAGAGCAGAAGATATACCACTATTAATTGAAGAATTGATTACTCTTATGGAAGCAGAAAAGCGGGGTTCAGTTCGCTTTAATTCTAGCGCTATTTCTTCATTGTGTCTTCATTCTTGGCTTGGAAATGTTAGAGAATTAGCGAACTTAGTGGAGCGAATGTCTATTTTGTATCCTCATGGGATAGTAGGGATAAACGAATTGCCCAGGGAATTCCAGCATATTGAAAAACATAGTCATGAAAAAGTTCTTACAAGCGAAAGGGACTTTAGCGAGCGACTTATCGATTTAAAAAGCGCTTCTATCTCTTCTGAGGGGAAGTTGGTAGAGCGATCTTTACTGCCTTTGTCGGGAATGGATTTAAAAGAATACCTGGCGAATTTAGAAAAAGCATTGATTGAACAGGCTTTAGATTATAGTGGCGGTGTTGTAGCGCGAGCCGCTGATAGGCTTAGAATTAGACGGACTACCCTGGTTGAAAAAATGCGGAAATATCAGTTGCAGAAAAAACATGAAGATCGTGGATACAAGACCACTAAAGACGTTTTTTCAGAAAAGGCGGACAATTCTGGCTCTGAAATAGAGCCGCGTCAACTCAATTAATTTGAGCCTGCTATTGGGGTGCCGTTTAATGTTCCGCCTTGAATTTCTAGCATGATATTTATTCCAGAGCTCGTTGTTTGGCTCATTCTAAGCAGTATGCCATTCAAGTCGCTCGCTAACCAAAACGAAGTTTTTTGACGACTATCTTCCTCATAAATTCTTTCTACCTTGATGCTTTTAAAATCACCTAGAGGCGTAGTTATCTGTTCTTTTTCGAGAATACGATATTTATATTCGATGATTTTGTCTTTATCGATTACGTTGAAAGATAGCTGGGCCTTCTCTTTTGAGATGTTGTCTTGGAGCACTACTTGGTGGCTTAGTTGATCAAAAGTATTGATCTTTAGATTAATGCTTGATATTTCATCTGAATTTTTGATCGTTGCTAGTCTTTTTCCCCAGTCATAGTCTATTGTCAATGAATCTTTCATTAATCCAGTTTGCAGAATACTATAATTAATAGGAGAGAAAGAATTTTGCAACGCTTTGATCTCGCTGGTTTCGTTTACTGTGGCGACTATCTGGCCCGCGATATCGAGCTGCAAGTGGTTTGAAATCTGAAAAATGCCATCACCTACTAAGGTGAAGGAGCGCAGAGCCTTAGCTTCAATACCATTCGTGCTAGCTATATAGTGGATAGAATAAGATTCTATTCCATTTCCGAAAACCCTGCTAAAAAACACGATACTTGTTAAGACTAAAAACAGTTTAATTGTCAAAATTTTCATCAATTTGTCGTGCTGCCATTAGGAGATAATACTCTTTGGTCCAATAATACTTTATCATTCTCTAGTTTTAGGCGACCGCTGGCAAACCAACTAACGACTTGTGGGTAAAGGATATGTTCCTTTTCGAGTATTTTTACAGCGAGTGTCTTTGCGGTATCACTTGGGTTGATCAATATAGAGTCCTGCGCGATTATTGGGCCACAGTCCAAGTCTTCCGTGACGAAATGCACAGTTGCACCATGTTTCTTATCTCCTGCGTCTAAAGCACGTTGGTGAGTATTAGTCCCTGGATACTTTGGCAAAAGTGATGGGTGAATATTTAAAATGCGATTTTTGAACCTGCGGACAAACTCTGCACCAAGAATTCTCATAAAACCTGCTAATACAATTAAATCTGGATTTATTTTGTCGATAGTTGAGCTTAAAGCACGATCAAATTCTTCCCTAGAACCGAAAGATGGATGTTCTATAACTTTACTGGGGATTTTATGTTTCTTCGCTCTTTCAAGACCAAAAACGCCGGGTTTATTTGAAACTACCATTTCTATGTTAAAACCTGATTTTGGGGCTGCGTCTATTAAAGCTTGAAGATTTGTTCCGCTTCCAGATATGAGGATAACAACGCGGCAGGTCATATTTTATAGCCCAAAAATATTATGGAAATAAACAGAATTAAACCAATGTAATAGCATTTTTCCCCTTTGGTCTTTCGATTATTTTTCCTATGGTGGTCGCTTCAATTAAATTCTTTGCTAAAATTTCTAAAGCGATACTTGTATCTTCAGACGCAATGCAAATTATCATTCCTATCCCGCAATTGAAGGTTCGGTGCATTTCGTAATCTTCTATATTCCCTAAATCTTGAAGCCAAGAAAATATTGGTGGTAGCTCCCAGCTCGATAATTCTATTCTTGCTTGAGTATTTTCTGGAAGAACCCTGGGAATATTTTCAATAAGGCCTCCACCGGTAATATGGGCTACTGCGTGAACGTTTATGTTTTCTAATAAGTTATTAAGTGCTTTAACATATATAAGCGTGGGAGAAAGTAATGTTTCTCCAATAGTTGAATTGCCAAAGGTTCCTTGAATATCAATCTTATTGACTTTTATGATTTTACGAATTAGAGAATAACCATTCGAATGAGGGCCCGAAGAATGGAGTCCTATTAGTGTATCTCCTGCTGAGACTCTAGACTGGTCAATTATTTTTGTTTTTTCAACAACTCCGACTGCGAAACCGGCAAGGTCATAATCTTCCCCATGGTACATTCCTGGCATTTCTGCTGTTTCTCCACCGATCAATGCGCAGCCGGCTTGGTCACATCCTTCGCCTATGCCTTTGATTACTAATTGTGCATTACCAACGTCTAGTCTTCCAGTTGCATAATAATCAAGAAAAAACAATGGTTCGGCGCCGCAAACAATTAGATCGTTGACACACATTGCGACTAAATCGATGCCAATGGTTTCATGCTGATTCATTGCCATGGCGAGTTTTAGTTTCGTACCTACACCATCTGTAGCTGATACGAGAACAGGATGGTCGTATTTTTTGGGGATTTCACAAAGCCCCCCAAAACCGCCTAGGTCAGATAATACTTCGGGCCTGGATGTTCGCTTAGTTATGTGCTTAATTTGATCAACTAAGCGATTGCCTGCTGCTACATTAACGCCCGCTTCTCTATAGTTTAAAGGTGTGCTCTTACTTTGAATTTTTGGATCTTTTTTGAGACTCATTCAGTTGCGTCCAGTTAACCTGTATCGTGTTTAATGAAGAGAATGTTAACAAGAAGAACTATGTGAGTCAGTGCTAATCTCATGTATTTATGCATGGGAGCTAGATTTAAAGTAATATCTTATTAGCATGTTCTCTAAATAATTTAAAAAAATGAAAATTGCTCTTCTCTCAATCTTAATATTTTGTATAACTCAGACGTCCTATGGACTGCAAGTAGATGGACTCTACGAACACAGAGTGGCTGTGGCTAACGAAAGTGATTCGGAACGCGATCGTGCTTTTGAAGAAGCTTTTAGGGCGGTAATTCTCAAAGTAACTGGAGCAATTCGTTGGTTAGATCATCCAGGTATCGAGCAAGCAGTAAAGAGCGCACAAAGTTACGTAGAATCAATAAGCTACGTGAGTGAATCTCGAGATTTTTTATCGCCAGGGCAAAACGATAATCTCTTGTCGAATACAGAGCAGCGATATATTGAGGTTAGTTTTGCAGATTCATTGGTGCAAGAATTACTTGCCGAAATAGGCGTGCCAGTATGGAATAGCAATAGACCGAGTGTTTTAGTCTGGATGGTTCTTCAGAATAGTCTTGGTGAGCGCGAGGTACTGACGTCTGATACAAACCCGCAAATTATTGCTTATATTCAGTCTTTCGCAGAGGGTCGGGGAATTCCAATAATCTTTCCAGTGCTTGATTTTGAAGATCGGCAAAATTTATCGGAAGATGATATTTGGGGTTTCGATGAAAGAAAAATAATTGAAGCGAGTGAGCGCTATGGTGCAGATAGCATCCTTTCCGGGAGGCTGCACTTTACTGCTAGCGGCGATTTGGTTGGCTTGTGGCAATTCATCTTTCAAGATGAGGCGAGTATATTTGATGGATTTGACGAAAACCTTGAGGCTTATTTGCATGCGCCTCTTGATCGAGTTACTAATCAGTTGGCTAGCTATTTTGGCATAATCCCCGCAGCCGGCGCTCAGCAGACAGTTCGTTTGAGAGTAGAAGGGATTCAAGACTTTACCATTTATTCTATGTTAATCAATTACTTAGCGAATTTAGGTTTGGTGGATAATGTTAGTCCGGTTTTATTAGATGGAGAGCGCTTGGATTTGGAATTAGTTCTTGTAGGCGATTCGGCTCAGCTTTATGAAATTATTGCTTTGGATCGAGATCTGTTGCCAATTGAGAGCTCACAGATCGGTGGTCGTGGTGTTTTGCACTATAGGTGGACTCGCTAACAAATGACATTAAAAAATTCTGCTCAACTTACTTTAAGTTTAAAGTTAGAAGATGAGGCAAATTTTGAAAACTTCATCGACTTTGGTCTTAATGCTGAGATTTTGAGTGAGCTAAAAGGTAAAGCTCCTATGATTTTCTTGTGGAGTGCTGTAGGTGCGGGGCGCACCCATCTTCTTCAGTCCGTTTGTCACAGAGCAATAATGAGAAAAGAACCCTCGATTTATGTTCCTCTATCAAACACTGAAAATTTTTCGCCAGAAGTCCTTCTAGGAATCGATGCAATAAATACTATTTGTCTTGACGATATTCATACTATCCAGCAGAAGCCTGATTGGGAGGACGCTCTCTTTACACTTTATAATAAGGTTATTCGCTCTGAATCTAGACTTATAATCAGCGCTAACCAGTCTCCGCAGGAATTGAAATTAACGTTAGCAGACTTGCAGTCAAGACTTTCCGCTTTACCGGTGTTCAAGCTTTCCAAATTAGATGATAAAGGCCAAATGGCTGTTCTTAGACACCGAGCTAACAGTCGAGGTATCGCTCTTAACGATAGTGTAGCGGAGTTTATTTTAAGGCGAGCAAAGCGCAGTACGCACGATATTATTAGTGTATTAGATGTGTTGGATACAATTTCGTTAAAAGAAAAACGACGTATTACGATCCCGCTAATAAAAGAAGCCATGAATTGGTAAAAATACCTTAGAGATTCATTTAAGTAATTTTTGGTTGTTCCGAATATACAGAACTAGGCTTATAAAAAGTCCGCTGCTTAATAGTGTTTCGGTTAAACCCAGAACTAGCCTTCCTGTTTGTGAGGTGACTAGGATGCCATGTGTAAAATATATAAGTGATATAAAGCTTAGCCAAATCATTGATCGTAAATGCCGCCTATGTAATCCAAAACAAAAAACGAGGAGAGGCATTATTTGAATTAACCAAATTATAATTTTTGACGGTGTGGTTATGGGAGTAATTAAAAAACTGGAATACAAAAATACAAGTAGCAGGCAATAGAAAAAAATAAGTGCTAGACGGTGACTAACTGAAAGAATTGAAGTTCTATACATCATAGGCTTTGTTAGTGGG